>CAZMED010000109.1:5698-10013 GCA_964565045.1 uncultured Thermoanaerobaculia bacterium | reverse complement strand
AAAAAACGGCGCCGCATGGCGGCGCCGGTGCAAGGTAGGAGACGTGCTCCCGGGAATCAGCTGTCAGCCGTCTTCTTGGCGGCAGCGGGTTTCTTCGCAGCCGGTTTCGGCGCCGTGGCCTGCTTGGTGCGCAGCTTGTCCACCGCGACCGTGAGGTCCTGGACCTTCTTGGTCAGGGCCTCGATCTCGTCCTTGGTAGGCACACCGATGCGATGGATGACGGCGGTCATGCGGTCGTCGATGGTGCGCCCGAAGGTCTCCCAGTAGCTCTCGGCGACGGTCTTCACGCCGGCCACGGCCCCCTTGGCCTGCTCGACCTTCTTCTTGCTTCTCTTTTCCATCTTCTGGCCCTGATCGACCAGGTTGGCGAAGAACTTGCCGCCCTCCTGCTCGGCCACGGCGACCGCGCCGAGACCGGCGAGCCACACCTTGTGGGCCGATTCCATGATGTCCTGCTGGAGCTCCTTCGACTTCTTCTTGGCGATCATGACTGTTCTCCTTGCGGTTTCGTTGGCGCCGCGGCGCCGGGTTGACGCGACCGATGCCGCTGTGCGGCATCCTCAACGACGAGGAATATAACGCACTGCGGCATAGATGTCAAGATCATTTTGCCGCCCTGCGGCAAAATGATCGAAAGATAGGCATGGCATATATTTACCGCCAGCAGAGGTCTGGAGCTCGGTGCCTGCCGCGCACGTCAATGCTCTGCCTGTTTTGCCGCAAAGCGGCAAAATCGTGGCTCAATCCCAACCCGGAGGGAAGCTCGTGTCGACGTCGATCGCCGATCGCACGAGCTCCTTGGCTGCCTTGGCGTAGGGCAGGAGCGAGAACAGACCGCCCTTGGTGAGCTTCAGCTTGCCGCCCATGAGCCCCACGATCGGGTCGGTCTTGCCTGCGAGCACGTTCTTCCAGGCGGCGGGCTCGGCGGTGATCAGGTACGGAGTCTCGTCGAGCTCGTCGGCGGTGGCCGCCTTGGCGCCGCGGCAGTCGCCGTGCCAGAGATCGGCGATCACGATCCGCTCTTCATCGATTCCCATCGCCGGGTCGGGCGTCATGATCATGCCGATCGCGCCCTCCCAGGTGGCGGCGGCCTTGCGGTAGTCCCCGTTCGCGTTGATGCTGTCGCTCCACAAGGCGGCCCAGGCATCGGTGAAGATCTCAGCTGCCATCGGTTCCTCCGGTTTTTTGGTGCCGCCAGCATACTCGACGCCGGATGGCGCCTCAAGCGCGTCCGGTGACCGCGTGCACGGCGTCATCGCGATATCGCCCGAGGTAGCGGCGGAACGGCTCGGTGACCGGCTGCGGCACCGGCAGGTACATCAGGTGGCCCGCCGACGCCTGCTCGGCATCGAACAGCCACGCGGCGACCTGGTGCACATTGACCCTCGCGATGTCCCTGCGGCTGAAGACGTTGGCGAGGTAGAGCGGGGCGATGTCCCGCGCCTCGGCTTCGGAGAGGCTGATGGTCCACGGCTGCGGCCGCTCCTCGAGGGGGAAGCGTTTGAGCTCCTTGGGCGGCCGGTTGCGGATCGCGTACAGGAAGAGCCGGTTGAAGGCATTGGTCATGAGGCGCGGGTTGATGCACCGGATGGCGGGGACGTAGAAGACGTGCTGGCGATGGGGCGCCTCGTCGCCGATCTGGTCGAGGGTGCCGTCGATGCCGTCCTTGAGGTGCATGAGGTCGGTGAGGGTGCGGCCGTCGTCGGTCCGCAGGTTGAGCGGGAATCGCCAGAAGGGCACGAGGTCCCAGCCGGGCTCGTCGGGCGCCGGAACGTGCCCGTAGGGGACGACCTCCTTGTGCCCTCCGACCACGCCGCACACGCGGTGGCAGTTGCGGCAGAAGTGGAGGATCGCGTCGGTGTCGAATCCGAACTCGTGGCCGCAGGTCGGGCACTCCATGGGCACGAAGCGGAGCCCGGTGCCGGGCTCGCGGGCCGGAGGAGGGAGCTCGACCAGGGTTTCGGGGTCGAGGCGCGGCGCCGGCTTGATGACCGAGCCCGCTGCGCCGTCGAGGAGAACGGTCTCGTCGATACCCGGGCCGCGTACCTCGGCGACCCACCACGGCCGCCACACCACCGCGGTCACGTCGCGGGTGAATCGCGATCCGAGCTTGATGACCTGGACGTCCCGTGCCAGCTGCTTGCGGTCGAGATGGCCGAAGGCCCGCACGAGCTCGTCGTCGTCGCCGTCGAGCGGCAGGGTCAGAAGATCGGTCGCCAACTCGGCGGCCGGCCGCAGAGCGCGCAAATAGCTCAGCTTGCCCATCGCCGGCAGGGCGATGTCGGCGGCGGCCGAGACGGCGGCCTCGACCGTCCCGATGTCGAAGCGCAGCAGCTTCTGCGCGTCGTGCGGCGAGCGTCCGAAGGTCGCCTGGTAGAGCGTCCCCATGCCGTGGCGGTAGGGCGTGAGAAAGTGGAGAACCCGGCCGACGTGCAGGCTGCCGGACAGCTTGCTGCGGAAGGCGTCGGCCTTGCGCGAAACCGCCGCCTCGGCGGCGTTGATGGCCGCATCGACCTCCGGGCGGCTCACCAGGGCTCCCGACGGGCTGGCCTCGGTCGCCTGGCGGGCGAGCGGCGCCACCGAACGCGCGTACAGCTTGAGGTAGTGCTGATAGCGGTAGTGGTCGAGCAGCGCTTCGCGCAGGACGTTGCCGTCGTAGACGCGTTCGGGGAGGGTGACGTGCAGGGTCTCCTCGTGTCCGACGACGAGGTGGCGGCTGCTGCAGAAGGAGCACTGTGCCATGTGGTGCAGCACCGGCACCGCGACCGCCGCCCCGCACTCGGTGCACCGGACCTCGACCGAGTACTGGCTCTCGATCACGGTTTCGGCTTCGTCGCCGCTGCGCGTCGTCACCGAGGTCTCCGGGCTGCGCGCGGCCGGGGACGCCGGTCGGGGTTCCGCAGCGACGTGCTCGAAATGCCGTTCGATCGAGACCAGCCGCGCGAGCGGGTTGAGCGGGGTCGTGACCATCGCCCAGGCCCCGCCGACCAGCATGGACGGAACGTACATCCACGGCTCGCCGGCGCTGCCGGCGAGGATCAGGCTCGCCTGGGCGAACATCACCCCGAGCACCACCTCGAGCGTGCTGCGGCCAGCCGCGGCGAGGCCGGCGCCGGGGAGCGCCGCGTTGAGCCCGGTGACCGTCCACGGCGAGGGGTCTCTCGGCCGCAGGTACACCGCCGCCAGGGCGGCTGCCGCGGGGGGGGCGAGCAGGGCGACGACCACCCAGGTTCCGGTCACAACAGCTCCAGAGCGCGCAGCTCCCCCCTGGCCAGGGCTTTCAGGATCGGCACCACCCGGACGCTGTCCTCGAGGTCGAAGAAAGGGTCGGCGAGGGCGCCCTGGAGGAGGGTGAACAGCGCCTCGAACGCCGGTTCCTCTTCGCAAGCCGAGCGCAGGGCGTCGCGGCAGGCCTCGAACTCACGGTCGGCCGGAATGCCGCCGGCGATGATTCGTTGTACGAGGCGACGTTGCTCGTCAACCGGAACAGCTGCGTGCTCGTTCATGGTCCGTTCCCATGATAGCCCGGCTGCCGGGGAGAGACGCAGCGCGACCCGGGGTTGCAAAGGAGCGGATGCATGTCTGATCTACGCGGCAAGCGAGTCGTGATTTCCGGCGCTTCGAGTGGGATCGGCCTCGAGACCGCCCGCATTCTGGCGGACGGAGGGGCCGAGCTCTGTCTGGTCGCCCGCGATCCGGAGCGCCTGCAGGCGGCGGCGTCGTCGATCGGCGGCGCGGTGTGGACGCGGCCCTGCGACGTCGCCGATCCGCGACAGGTGGCGGCCCTCGCCGCCGCCGTCGACGAGCGCTGGCAACGCCTCGACGGATTGGTCAACAACGCCGGCGTGGCCCACATGGCTTCGCTCATGGAGACGGCCGACGAGGTCTGGGACGAGGCCTTCGCGGTCAACGTCCGCGGCCCCTTCCTGCTGTGCCGCGAGCTCGGACCGCTGCTCGCGCGCGGCAATGCCCCGGCGGTCGTGAACGTGTCCTCCACGCTGGCCGAGAAGGCGATCCCGGGAATGGCCGCCTACAACGCCAGCAAGGCGGCCCTGAACCAGCTCAGCCGCTCGCTGGCCCTCGAGTGGGCGCCCACCGTGCGCGTCAATGCCGTCATGCCGGGTGTCGTCGACACCCCCATCCACGCCACCCGCGGGATGAGCGTCGAGCAGGTGCAGGCCATGGGCGACATCCACCCGCTCCGACGCGTCGGCCGCCCGGAGGACGTGGCGTCGGCGATCGTGTTCCTGCTCTCCGACGACTCTTCCTGGATGACCGGGACCGTCATACCCGTCGACGGGGGAATGCTCGCGAC
>CAZMED010000109.1:0-5598 GCA_964565045.1 uncultured Thermoanaerobaculia bacterium | reverse complement strand
GGTGATGGCGACGTGCCAGGTGCGCGCGTCGCTTGGGACCCAGGTGGCCAGGGTGTCCTTCGGCCACTCCACCGCGACCACCGTGCCGGGATCCGACAGCAGCTCCTCGAGACCGAGCTCCCGGAGGTCCGCGGCCCTCTCGCCGAGGCGGTAGAGGTCGACGTGGTGGAGGGCGCTGACCCCGCGCTGATTGCAGTCGTAGGTCTGCACCAGCACGAACGTCGGCGACGACACCGCGCGCTCCTCGCCCCCGAGACCGCGCACCATTCCGCGCACCAATGTCGTCTTGCCGGCCGCGAGGTCGCCCTCGATGAGGACCACGTCGCCCGCCTGCAGCCGCGCGGCGAGGGCCTCGCCGGCGATCTCGGTGGCCGCTGCAGTCGCGGTGCGAAGCGCTTCGGCGGGGCTCACCGCTGCACGAGCTCGAGCCAGGCGCGGGCCACGAGGTCGGGCAGCCCCGCGGCCGGCACCGCCGCCGGGTAGGCCTCACCTCCGAGCTCGCCGGCCCGACCGTGCAGCCAGCAGCCGACCAGCGCGGCGCGCAGCGGCTCGAGCCCCTGGGCGAGGAACGCGCCGATCGTGCCGGTGAGGACGTCGCCGGCGCCCCCGGAGGCGAGCCCGGAATCGCCGGCCGGGATCACCCATGCCTCGCCGTCCGGATCGGCGACGATCGTCCGAAACCCCTTGGCCACGATCACCGCGCCGGCCGACGCCGCAGCCTCGCGGGCGGCCCCCAGCCGGTCCGCGGTCACGTCGTCGATGCCGCGGCCGAGCAGGCGCGCGAGCTCGCCGGGGTGCGGGGTGAGGACCGCCGGCATGTCGCGCCCGGCGAGCCGCTCGGCGCGGCCCGCCAGCAAGTTGATCGCGTCGGCGTCGAGGAGCAACGCGCCCGGCCAGCTGTCGAGCAGCCACTCGAGGGTCGATGCGGCGCCGTCCCCGGTGCCGAGCCCGGGACCGGCGGCGACCACCGAGACCCGGCCGAGCAGCTCCTCGAGACCTCCGGGGCCGGCGACCCGCCCGGTGGCGTCCGCGGCCAGGGGATGCGTCATCGCCTCCAGGCACGCGCCGTCCACCACCGGCACCGCCGGCCGCGGCACGGCGGCGGTCACGAGACCGGCGCCGGCGGCGACGGCCGCCCTCGCGGCCATGGCGGCGGCGCCGCCGCGGCCTTCGGAGCCGGCGATCAGGAGCAGGTGACCGAAGGACCCCTTGTGCCCGTCGGGTGTGCGCTCCGGCAGCATGAGGGCGACGTCGTGGCTCTCCAGCCAGTGCAGCCGGCAGCTTGCTTCCAGGACCTGGGGCGGGATGCCGATGTCCACCACGGCGACCTCGCCGCAGTGCAGGCAGGCCGGCGGCAGCACGTGGCAGATCTTGAGGGCCGCAAAGCTGAGCGTCAGCTCCGCCTCCAGTACCGGCCCCGCAACCCCTGCGGACGAGCCGTCGAGCCCGGTCGGAACGTCGACCGCGACCACCGGCACGCCCCGTGCCGACACCCGCTCGGCGACGTGCGCCAGGCGACCGCCGAGCGGCCGGTCGAGCCCGGTGCCGAGGAGCGCGTCGACGATCAGGTCGGGCGGGCCGGTTTCCAGGGCCTGGTCGAGGTCCGCCAGGTCATCGCCCTCGACAATTTTGATCGCGAGCCCGAAGGCGTCCGCGATTCGGTAGTTCACCGCGGCGTCACCGCTCAGGCGCTCGGGGCTGGCGAACAACAGCACCGTCACCTCGTGGCCGCCGTTGGCCAGGTGCCGGGCGGCGGCGAGGCCGTCGCCGCCGTTGTTGCCGGCGCCGCACAGCACCAGCACCCGCGTTGCGTCGGGGAAGCGCTCGCGGATCGCGTCGACGACGCCCGTGGCGGCATTCTCCATGAGGACGATTCCCGGCACCCCGAGGTCCTCGATGGCGTGCCGGTCGGCCTCGCGCATGCTGTCGGTGTCGAGCACGGGGAGCATGGCGACCTCCTGCCGGAGATTGTACCCCCGGCGGAGGTCACGTCCCGTTCGGCCCGGCCTCGGTTGGAGGCGGCGGGGAGTCGAAGATGATCATCGCCTCTCCCCATTTGTCGATCAGCCCCCGGATGTGCTCGACGAGCTTGTCCCGCCGAATGAACATGGCGTCGATCTCCGCCTTCGTCAGATACTGGTCCAGGCTGAGATCGGCACGCTCGCGGTCGAGGTTCTGGAGCGCCTCCCACAATCCTCGTTCGCAGTGGGTGATGGCCTCCGGTACCAGGAGTTCCGTCGAGTTGCCGAAGCACCGCGAGCAGTCGATGAACCAGATGCGCCAGTTGCGGTCGATCAGCCGGTTTCCGAGGTTGGCGTCGCGGTTGGCCACCAGATTGTCGAAGATGCGCAGGATGTCCCGCTGCTGGTTCCACCGGACCAGGTCGGGCGGCTCGAGACCCTGCTCCTGCCGGTCCTTCTCCGCCATGACGCCCTCCAGCCAGATCTGCAGCGAGCCCGTGTCGCGCTTCCACTTACGCTCGATGACCGGGGGAACGCGGTCGAGGCCGAGCAGCCGGTCGACCCGGTAGGCTGCGATGTCGTAGCCGTACCAGTCGCGCCACACGAGGTAGAACCTGCCCCGCCCGCCGACCCGGTCGCGCACGTTCCGCTCTTCCTGGTCGACGGTCTTGAACGCCGCTTCGGCGCGGACGCCGTCGCCCTCCAGCACGAGCTTCCGCGGCGCCGTGACGCCGACCGGGATCGGCTTCGAGGACACGATCTCGGCGGTGGCGAGAAAGCTCTCGATCGCCTCGTCCGACTGGAAGGGTAGGGGCCTGCCGTCGGCGTCGAGGAAAAGATACCCGCCGTAGCGCGCATCGGGCTGCATCCCCTCGGCGGAAGCCGACGGCTCCTGCGACGCTGCGGCGCCGGCGAGCGCGAGCGCGGCGGCGAGCGCGGCGGCGAGGACGGGGGCTTTCGGTGGCTGCATCATTGCTGGCTCTCCTTCGACCGGCCGCGGGAAGCGGCGGTTGGCGGCGGCGTGCCCCACCGGGCAACAAGGTCTGCATCGCGAACGAGGGCGTGCATGCTGCTGTCTTTCCGATGGCGCATGATAACCGAGTTCGGGTGCGGGGATCCGCGGTTCTCGTCGGTTCCCCTCAGAGCTACGGATGACGGCCGGACGAGGTTGCGCGGCGCCGCCACGGGCCGCCCGTGCCGAGGCACACCGCGGAGACCGCCAGAGCGGGGAAGAGCGGTTCCACGCCGAGCGGGTAGCCGCCGTGATCCGCCATTGCGATCCATGCCGTCGCGGTCGCTGCCGCGAGCACCATGGCGGCGACCGCCGAGCGCTCGGACGGGCGCCGGTGCTGCGGCAGGTGGACGGCGACGACCGGCAGCAGGAGGGCGGAGGTCACGACCGATCCCACGTGGTGCCAGACCTGGACCGCGGAGCTGAAGAGCAACGCCCCGCCGGCGGCGAGGAAGGCGGAGAACAGGAGCCCCCAGCGGGTTCGCCGCCGCTCGCCCTCGGGATCGCCGGGCGCGGGCACGAGGTCGTGCCCGACAGTGGTGGCGGCGATGAAGAGGTACGAGTCGAGGGTGGACATGACCGTTGCGAAGAGGCCCACCGTGAAGACGGCGGCGGCCCACCCGGGCAGCACGAGAGCGGCGAGGGCGGGGTAGGAGGCCATCGGGTCCGCGAGCTCCGGCAGCAGCACCCTCGCGGCGAGCCCGCTGAAAACGGTCAGGAAGTCGAAGACGACCCACATGGCGACCGACACGAGGACCCCGACGCGGGCGGTACCCTGGCTCCGCGCGGCGAAAACCCGCTGGTAGAAGGCGGGTTCCACCACCGTCTGCAGCGCGATCAGGTACCACACGACCACCGTCTGCCAGCCGAGCCCGCCGTCCCAGCTGCGGTGCGACACCGGCAGGTCGGACCACAGCCCGCTCATCCCTCCGGCGTGGTGCACCGCCGCCGGCAGCAGGACCAGGAAGCCGCCGTACATCAGCAGCAGCTGCAGGACGTCGGTGCGGACGACGGCGCGGAAGCCGGACAGCCCAACGTAGAAGGCCGAGAACAGCGCGGCGGCCAGCACCGCGGCCGGAAGCGGCCAGCCCGTGACCTGGACGAGCAGCACGGCCAGCATCAGCAGGTAGGCGACCGGCACCGTGGAGGCGAACACCGCGCCCGCGCCGGCCAACGCCGCCCGCCGCCCATAGGCGGCCCCGAGCAGGTCCGGGATGGTGATGGCGCCGGTGCGCTGCAGCCGCGGGGCGAGCCAGAACGCGAACAGGATCGCAGCGAGGTAGTAGGGGACGCCGAACACCAGCCAGGTCGAGATCCCGAAGCGCCAGGCGTACTCGCCGATGCCGAGGATGCCGCCGTACCAGGTCGTCACCAGGGTGGCGACGAACGCGGGCAGGGTCAGCCGCCGTCCCGCGAGCAGGTAGTCCACCCCGCCGCCGCCGCGCGCCCGCCCCGAAAGCACCAGCAGCGCGACCGCATAGATGCCGATGAGGACCAGGACCAGGGAGCTCACTTGCGGATTCTACATTTTCGATTCCGGCCCCCGGGGCTCTGAGCCCCGGGGGCCGGAATCGAAGGGCGGGCGGTCGTCGGAAAGTCCTGGGGTACACTTATTAAGGACCCAAGGGGGAGCCATGCACATCAACGACATCCTCAAGGTGGCGGTCGAACGCAAGGCGTCGGACGTCCATCTCAAGGTCGGCGCGCACCCGGTGCTGCGCATCGACGGCCGCCTGCAGGTGCTCTCCGAGTTCAAGCGCCTGATGCAGGAGGACACCATCGCGATGGCATTCTCGATGATGTCGTCGCGGCAGAAGGAGCGCTTCAAGCACCTGCTGGAGACCGACATCGCCTACTCGGTGCCGGGGCTGGGGCGGTTCCGCTGCAACATCTTCCAGCAGCGGGGCTCGGTGGGCCTGGTGCTGCGCCTGATCCCGGCGCGGATCCAGACCTTCAAGGAGCTGATGCTGCCGCCGGTGCTGGAGCGGATCTGCGAGGAGCAGCGGGGGCTCGTCCTGGTCACCGGGACCACCGGCTCGGGCAAGTCGACCTCCCTCGCCTCGATGATCGACTTCATCAACACCCGCCGCATCGAGCACGTGATGACGATCGAGGACCCGATCGAGTTCCTGCACCGCGACAAGAAGTCGATCATCAACCAGCGCGAGGTCGACGTCGACACCAAGCAGTTCTCGACCGCGCTGCGCTCGGCCATGCGCCAGGACCCGGACGTGATCCTGGTCGGCGAGATGCGCGACTACGAGACCATCGAGACCGCGCTGCTGGCGGCCGAGACCGGCCACCTCGTGCTCTCGACCCTGCACACCGTCGACGCCACCGAGACCATCAATCGCGTGATCTCGGTCTTCCCGCCGCACCAGCAGAAGCAGATCCGCATCCAGCTCGCGGCGGTGCTCAAGGCGATCGTGTCGATGCGCCTGCTGCCGCGCGCCGACGGGCTCGGGCGGGTGCCGGCGATCGAGGTGCTGATCTCGACCGCCTACATCCGCGACTGCGTCGAGAACAAGGACAAGACCAAGCTGATCCGCGACGCCATCGTCCAGGGCACCAGCCAGTACGGCATGCAGACCTTCGACCAGTCCCTGTACCTGCTGTACAAGAACG
>CAZMED010000108.1:0-10068 GCA_964565045.1 uncultured Thermoanaerobaculia bacterium | reverse complement strand
TGGTTCTCACGGGTGTCCGGAAATCCGAAATCCGAAATCCGAAATCCTCCCCGTCCCTCTACACTGTCCCCATGACCTCCCCGGCCGACAGCACCTTCCGCGACCGGGCGCGCCGGGAGGCGGCGCGCTACGGCGCCGACGCCTGGGTCTTCGTGCGCGAGCTGCTGCAGAATGCCCGCGACGCGGGCGCGAGCCGGGTGTGGCTGGAGACCAGCCGGGTCGACGGCCGGGACCGCCTCAGCTGCCGCGACGACGGCGACGGCATGAGCTTCGAGCACGCGAAGCGCTATCTGTTCACCCTCTATGCGTCGAGCAAGAGGGGCCGCTCGCGCACGGCGGGACGGTTCGGGATCGGCTTCTGGTCGGTCCTCCGGTTCGCCCCGGACTCGCTGCTCGTGCGGTCCCGTCCCCGGCGTGGGGCGGGGTGGCAGATCCGTCTCGACGCCGCGCTCGAGGTCCAGTCGGTCTCGGTGGCCGCCATCGAGCGCGGCACCGAGGTCGTGCTCGAGCGCGTACCCGACGGCGCTGACATCTCGTCGGCGGTCCGGGCGGCGGTGCTGCGCGACGCGCCGTTCCTCGGCCGCCGCGACTCGGCGGACCGTCCCCTCGAAGTGCGGGTCGACGGGGAGGTGGTGCGCGCGGAGCTCGAGCTGCCGCCGCCGAGCCTCGGCTTTTCCCGTCGCGGGCTGCGCGGCGCCGTCGGCCTCGCGGCGGCGCCGCGGGTCGAGATCTTCGCGCACGGCCTCAGGGTGCGCGACGCGGCGAGCCTCGAGGAGCTGCTGGTGGCCGGCGGGACGAGCCGCGGTGCGGGCGGCGCGATCGCAGGTGCGCTCATGCCGAGCGCGCTGATCGACAGCCGCGAGCTGTCCGTCCTGATGGCGCGCGGCGATGCCCGCGAGGACCGCGCGCTGCGGCGCCTGGTGGCGGTCGGGAACCGAGAGCTCGCGCGCCTCGTGCGGGCCGAGCTCGACCGCCACACCCGCTCGGGTTTCGTGCGGCGCGCGGTCGAGGCCGTCCGAGAGGCGTGGGCCTCGGCGCGTTGGCTCCGCCTGGCTGCGGGATCGGTCGCTCTGATCGTGCTGGCGGTGCTCGCCTGGGGTCGGCTCGGTCCGGGATCAGACGACCGCGCACCGGCGATCCGACCGCCGGTCGCCGCTGTGCCGGCGGTTCCCACCGTCGCACCGTACCGGGGGCTGGCGGGACGCTACATGGGCCCCGAGGTGGATTCCGTGGCCGGGTCCCGAGCGGCCATCGAGCTGCGCTACCGGCCGCGCAGCGCGCGGCCCCATCTCGCGGCCCTCACGGTCACCGGGATCGACGAGCTCGGCCGGCCTTTCGGCTCGGCGGTCGGCCGACTGCGCCCGTACGCCGGTGCTCCCTGTCTCGAACGCTGTCTCGAGCTCGAGCTCGAGGTCGCTGCGGAGCCGGGTCCGCTGCGGCTCCCCCTGGCCACCGGCCACGCCATCGATCCGCGCAGCGTGCGCCTCGACGGCGTGGTGACGGAGCTGCTCGCCGACGACGGGGGCCGACCGGTCCTTCTCTTCGAGACCGCCACCGAGGGCGTCCTTGCCTACCGCTCGGGACCGGTGGTCGAGGAGGCGCCGGGTGCTCTCGGCACCTGGCCGCCGCTGCCGTCGGGAATGCTGGACTGGGTTTCCGGCGCCGCCGGCCAGGCGCCCTCGGCCCTTGCGTCTGCGGCCGCGGCCGTGGTGGCGCGGCGGGTTCGGTACGACGCCTCACCTTCAGTCATCGAGGCCCACCAGGCGGCGCGCGCTCGCGGGCTCGACGTCTTCGAGCGTGCGGCGCTGGTGGGGGCCGGGGACTGCGACGTCCAGAACGCCATGCTGGCCGCACTTCTCGGGGCCGCCGGCGTGCCGGCGCGGCTCGCAGTGGGCTGGCTCGGCGCCGATGGACGGGCCCTCCCGGGCCTCCACGCCTGGGTCGAGTTCGAGGCCGAAGACGGCGGTTGGCGGGTCGTGGACGCCAGCGTCCCGTCCCTCGCGGCCGCGACCCCGGTGGAGCAGGCCGGCCGGCGGTCGGGACGGTCGCCGCGATGGCCCTGGGTCCGCGCGCCGATGGTCTCGCTGATCCTGTTGGCGGTCGGAGCCGCGCTGTTCCTGCTGCTGCGGCGCGCATCGCGCCGCGAGCTTCGCCCCGGCACCGCCGGCGACATCGCCGGCCTCCTGCGCGGCGCCGCGGCCCGGCCGGCGAGCTACGCGGGAGCCGACGGGCTGTTCGCTCGTCGCGTGGTGCCGCTGCTCGGCGGACGAAGGGTGTCCCTGGCGAGGGCACGGTCGGCTTCGCGCGACGGATGCCTCGCCGCAGGGAGCGCAGGCTCGGACCTCGCGCGGCGCGCGGCCGCGGCCGGCGGACTCGTCATCGATGCGGCGAGCGTCGAGGGCGCGGCAGTCGCCGGGGCCCTCGGAGCGATCGACCTCGACGGGTGGCAGGAGTTGCTCAGCCGGTCGCGGCCCGCGGCCGTGGCCTCGACGGTCGAGCGGGCGTTGGCCGAGGCCGGGGAGCTCTGCCGCGTGCGGGTGGCGGCGGCGGTGGGCGAGGAGATGGCAGTGCTCTTCGGGCCGCAGCTCGCCCTGCCCGGGAGCGAGACCTGGCTCGTTGTGGACGACGATACGGAGATGTGGCGGATGGTCTCGGAGGTCGCCGATGCGCGGCCGGCCCACGCCGCCCTGCTGCTGGCGGACGCCGTCACCGAGCATCTCGGAGTGCCGGTCGGGCGGCGCCGCCGCTGTCTCGCCGCGCTCGCCTCGAGCGCCCTGGCCGAGGCCGCTGGAGGGACGACATGAGCGGCGGCGGCCTCTTCGCCATCGATGTCGCGAGCGAGCTGCGGACGCTCGCCGAGGCGCGATTCAGCGGCACCTGGCAGATCCCGGCCGAGCTCGTCCGCTTCGCGCTCTCGAGCGGCGCTTCCGAGGTCGAGGTGCGGCGCCGCCGCCGCGGCTTCTCGGTCGCGTGGACCGGGGCGGCGGTCGAAGCCGGTGTGCTCGGCGAGCTCGCCAGCGCGCTCGACGGCCGTGGGGAGCCCCCGCTCCGGCAGCGGGCGATCGCCGAGCTCGAGAGGGCCGGCGCCGACGCGCTGCTGTCGGCCGGCGCCCTGCGCGGTGCCCGCCTGCGCATTGACAGCGGTCTCGGAGAACGGGTGCTGCGGCTCGCGCAGCGCACCGGAGGGCGCCCCCGCCTGCGCGAGCTGCCCGCGGCCGAGCCCTCGTCGCGGCAGGAGATCCGGTGGTCGTGTGCCGCTCTCGACGCTCGGCGTGCGGTCGCCTGGCTGCGGTCGGCCTGCAGGTTCGCCGGCGCCCGGGTCTCGCTCGACGGCTCGCCGCTGCCGCGCGGATTCGAGTCCGGGATGTACCACGTGGACATCACCCGACCCCTGCCGTGCCGCATCGGGCTCACGAGCCAGGGCGAGCAGCCGGTGTTGTTTCTGCTGCGGGAGGGGATCGTGGCGGCGAAAGCCGCCGTTCCCGGCTACCCCCCGTTCGAGGCGGCGGTCGAGCTCGGCGGCATCGTGCCCGGGATGGCCAGCGGCGCCGACCTCCGGCACACCGTCCAACCATATGTCGCACAGCTCGTCGAGAAGGCCGTGTGGATGATGGTGCAGCTGCAAGGTCGCATCGAGAACATGGAGCCTGCCGTGCGCCGGAGGCTCCAGGAGCTGCTGCTGCGGGCCGCGAGCCGCGGTCTGCGGACGGCGGAGGTGTGCGAGCTGCCGTTGCTCGAGACCCTGGGCGGCGACGGAAGCCTGCTGTCCGTGTCGGCGGTCGCGGCCCTCGCCGGAAGGCATGGAGGCCGGCTGTACGCGATCGCTCCCGGGGACTTTGAACGAAACGTGCTGGCGGACCGGTCGGCGGTTCTTCTGGCCTCCGCCGAGCTCCGGACGCTGGTTGCCGAGCTCACGGGGGTCCGTCTGCAGGCGCCGCCGCGCCGCCGCACCAGTCGCGCCGGGCGCTGGCTCGAGAACGCGGCGGAATGGGGCCGGAGGCTGTTGACGCACCTCCGTGGGGGGCACGCCGGACGGCCGGTGGCCGACCGCGATCTCATCGACTCCGAGCGGCGCCTGCTCGGCCTGCTGCGTGAGGCCCTCGCGCCGCGCACCGTCAGCCTGGGAGCGGGCGGCGGCGAGCCCCGGCGGACCGCGAACGGGTGGGTCATCCCGCGTCGGCACCCGGTGCTGGCCGCTGCGGCCCGGGCCACCGCCGCCGATGAGGCGTGGCTGTATCCCCTCCTGCTCGCCTTGAAGCTGGACGAGCCTGCGCCTGCCGACGCTCGGGAGAGGTGGCTGCGGCTCTCGGGCGGCGGCAAGCTCCGGGAATGAGACAATTGAGAGTGTGCGGACGGGGCGGGCGCGGGTTCGCGGCTCCTGCGCCGTACGCGGCGCATTCCGTGAAGATCCGGGGGGTGGACCGATGAGCTTCAAGGAACCCAGAGTGCTGGCGGCCGGAGTCGAGCAAGATGCATTCCAACGCCTGGCGCCGGTGCTCCAGCGCGATGCGCTGCAGGTGGACTGGGTGGCGAGCCCGGAGCGCGGCGTCGAGCTGGCGGCTGAGCAGCGTTACGACGTCATCATCCTCGACGCCGAGCCGAGCGAACGCTCGCTGGAGAAGATCGTGGCGGAGATCCGACGCGGCCAATCGCCGAGCCGCAACGCCGCCATCATGGTGCTCGCCAGACCCGACCAGGTCGATGCCGCGCGCGCCTTGAAGAGCCACGGTGTCAACCGGGTGATGCTGGTCAGCGACCCGCCGCAGATGATCTGCGACCAGATGGCGAGCCTGCTCGAGGTCGCGCCGCGGGTCGCCGCCCGCGTGCCCATGAACCTCATGACGGCGCTCGGCAACCGCGGCCGCGAGCTCTTCTGCCAGACCGTGAACCTGTCGGCAACCGGCATGCTGGTTCGGATGGAGAACCGGCCGAAGCTCGGGTCGCCGGTGGTCTTCCGGCTCCACCTCTCGGAGCAGGCGGGCTCGATCATCGGCCGCGGCGAGATGGTGCGCCACGCCTCGCGCTACCAGGGCGGGTTCGACGGCGTCGGCGTGCGATTCACCGGCTTTGCCGAGGACGGCGCCGAGCGCCTCCGTCGCTACCTCGAGACCCGGGCCTCGAAGGAACCCGCGGCGCCTTCGCCCGAGGAGGAGGCTGCGGTGGAGCGGGCCGATCTCGTGACCGGCATCGCGCCGGAGTTCGATCCGCTGCAGGACCCCGACCTCGCCTCCTTCTTTGACTCCGACCCGCGAGGCAGCGACGCCTGATCCACCCGGCGTCCGCGTGCGCTTCCCCAACGCTGGCGGTATGATGCCTGCGCCGGCGTGCGAGCGCCGGGGAAGGGTTTGAAGACATTGGACACGACACGGGAGACGAAGTCGCGCGATCTCTCCGCCGCCGTCGAGCCGGCGGCCTCGTCCGAAGCCGCGAGGGACGGGGACGCCCCCTGGAACGCCGGCGATTCCGCCGAGCTCTACCGCATCGGCGAGTGGGGCGAGGATTTCTTCAAGGTCGGCGAGGCCGGCCACCTCGTGGTCGTGCCGGGCCGCGAAGCCGACAGCGCGGTCGACCTGTACGAGATCATGGGCGGCCTGCGCGAGCGCGGCGTCATGACGCCGGTGATGGTCGGCTTCCCGGAGCTCGTGGAGCGCCGCATGGAGGACATGGCGGCGGCCTTCGCAGCGGCCATCGAAGACACCGGCTACGGGGCGGGCTACCAGGCGGTCTACCCGATCAAGGTCAACCAGCACCGCTACCTGGTGCAGGGTATCGAGGAGCACGGCAAGAAGGTCGGTTTCGGCCTCGAGGTCGGCTCCAAGCCCGAGCTGCTGGCGGTGATGGCGCTCACCGTCAAGGGCAATGACCACCTGATCATCTGCAACGGGTTCAAGGAGGCGCACTACGTCCGCTACATGCTGCTGGCGACCAAGCTCGGCCGCCGGGTGGTTGCGGTCATCGAGAACCTCGACGAGCTCGATCTCATCGTTGGGCAGGCGCAGGCGATGGGCGTGCGGCCCCACATCGGCGTCCGGCTCAAGCTCGAGAGCGAGTCCGTCGGCCGCTGGCGGGCATCGACCGGCGAGAAGGCCAAGTTCGGTCTCACCGTCCCCGGCATGCTCGAGGTGGTGGCCAGGCTGCGGGAGGCCGGCATGCTCGACTGCCTCGAGCTGCTGCACTGCCACATGGGCTCGCAGATCTCGGACATCCAGGTCATCAACACCGGCCTCACCGAGCTCGCGCGCGTGTTCGTCGAGCTGCAGGGCATGGGAGCGAAGCTCGAGTACATCGACGTCGGCGGCGGCCTCGGGGTCGACTACGACGGCAGTCAGACCAACAGCGATTTCTCGGTCAACTACAGCCTGCAGGAGTACGCGACCACGGTGGTGTACAGGATCAAGTCGGTGTGCGACGACGCGGGCGTGGCCCACCCGATCATCGTCACCGAGGCGGGCCGCGCCATGGTCGGACACCACAGCGTGCTGGTCTTCAACGTCCTCGGCTGCAACCAGCTCGACCGCTGGACCCTCGACCTCGAGAGCGCCCGTGCGAAGGTGGAGGCCGTGGGCTCGCCGCGCGTGCTCAGCGACCTGCTCGATGCCTACGCCTCGATCGAGCCGGAGCGGCTGCTCGAGGCCTTTCACGACGCGGTGCAGGCGCGGGAGGAGGCGCGGACCCTGTTCACGGTCGGTCTCCTCGACCTTGCCCAGCGCGGCTTGGTCGACCGCCTCTACTGGTCGACCTGCCTCGAGATCTGGCGGCGGGCCGCCGAGCTCGATCCCATGCCGGAGGAGCTCGAGGAGCTCGAGTACCGCCTCAGCGACACCTACTTCTGCAACCTGTCGGTGTTCCAGTCGCTGCCCGACGCCTGGGCCATCGACCAGGTCTTTCCGGTCATGCCGATCCACCGCCTCGACGAGCAGCCGACCCGGCGCGCGACCCTGGTCGACATCACCTGCGACTCGGACGGCAAGATCGACCGTTTCATCGACGCCGTGCGCGAGGTGGCCCCGGTGCTCCCGGTGCACGAGCTGCGCGACGGCGAGCCCTACTACATGGCCGTGTTCCTGGTCGGCGCCTACCAGGAGACCCTGGGCGACCTCCACAATCTCTTCGGCGACACCAACCTGGTCCACATCCGCTCCGAGAAGGGTGGGGGGTGGCGCATCGAGGAGGAGGTGGCCGGGGACACGGTGGCCGAGGTGCTCGGGTATCTGGAGTACGACCCGCGCGCCCTCGCCGAGGCCATGCGCCGCGACTGCGAGCAGGCGGTGCGCCGCGGCCTGGTGACGGTCGCCGACTCGCGCTCGATCCTCCAGGCCTACGAGGCCGGCCTCGCCGGCTCCACCTACCTGGAGTAGGCGTCATGGCGGGCGGGCCCGGCTTCGGCGACCTCCCGGCGCGGTACACGGACCCGGCTGCGGCCGCGATCGCGGTGCTGCCGGTGCCCTACGACGGCACCAGCACCTGGATGAAGGGCGCCGATCGCGGACCGCAGGCCATCATCGAGGCCTCGCACCAGGTCGAGTGGTACGACATCCCGACTGCGACCGAGGTCTACCGGCGGGGCATCGCGACCCTCGAGCCGGTCTGCTGCGACGAGGGACCGGAGCGGCTGGCGGATCTGGTGGAAGAGCGCGTCACCCCCCTGCTCACGGCCGGCGTGCTGCCGGTGGTGCTGGGAGGCGAGCACTCGGTGTCGATCGGCGCCGTCCGCGCCGCCGCCCGCCACCTGCCGGGGCTCTCGGTGCTGCAGGTGGACGCCCACGCCGACACCCGCGAGGAGTACCAGGGATCGCGCTTCAACCACGCCTGCGTGATGGCGAGGGTGCGGGAGCTCTGCCCCATCGTTCAGGTGGGGATCCGCGCCGTCGACGCCTCGGAGGTGGCGGCGCTCGAGCCGCACCGGGTGTTCTGGGCGCACGACATCGCAGCGGCCGGGCCCTCCGACACGTCCTGGATGGACGACGCCGTGTCGCCGCTCGGCGACGCGGTGTGGGTGACCGTCGACCTCGACGGCTTCGACCCCTCGGTCCTGCCGGCCACCGGCACCCCGGAGCCGGGCGGGCTCGGCTGGTACCAGGTCGTGGGCCTCCTCGAGCGGGTCGCCCGCCGCCGCCGCGTCATCGGCTTCGACGTCGTCGAGCTGCTGCCCTCCGACCAGCACTGGGCGAGCGCCTTCCTGGCGGCGAAGCTGGTGTATCGGTTCCTGTCGATGATTTTCGCGTACAAATTCTGAGCTCCGATTTTCGTCAGACGAAAATCGGAGCTCAGAATTTGAGTTAGGGATCACCATCCAAGGACATAGGCGAAGATCAACGGGGCGACGATCGAAGCATCCGACTCGATGATGTAGGACGGGGTGTCGACGCCGAGCTTGCCCCAGGTGATCTTCTCGTTGGGCACCGCGCCGGAGTACGAGCCGTAGCTGGTCGTGGAGTCGGAGATCTGGCAGAAGTAGCTCCACAGCGGCACCTCCTCGCGGCGCAGGTCCTGGTGCAACATCGGCACCACGCAGATCGGGAAGTCGCCGGCGATGCCGCCGCCGATCTGGAAGAAGCCGAGGCCGGCGTCGGCCGTGACCTGCGTGTACCAGTCGGCGAGGGCCGTCATGTACTCGATGCCGCCGCGCACGGTGGTGGGGTTCTTGACGCTGCCGTCGATGACGCGCGCGGCGAAGATGTTGCCGAGCGTCGAGTCCTCCCATCCCGGTACGAAGAGCGGCAGGTTGCGCTCGGCGGCGGCCACCATCCACGAGTCGGCGGGGTCGATCTGGTAGTGCTCGCGCAGCAGGCCCTGGTTGAGCGCCTGGTAGAAGAACTCGTGCGGCAGGTAGCGCTCGCCCGCGCGGTCGGCGCGCTGCCAGAGCTGGAGCAGGACGTGCTCCATGCGGCGCATCGCCTCCTCCTCGGGGATGCAGGTGTCGGTGACCCGGTTGAGGTGGCGGTCGAGCAGCGCCTGCTCGTCGGCCGGGGTCAGATCGCGGTAGCGGGGGACGCGCACGTAGTGGTCGTGGGCCACCAGGTTGAACACATCCTCCTCGAGATTGGCGCCGGTACAGCTGATGCCGTGGACCTTGCCCCGGCGGATCATCTCGGCCAGCGACAGCCCGAGCTCGGCGGTCGACATCGCGCCGGCGACCGTCATGAACATGCGGCCGCCGTTCGCCAGGTGCTCGGTGTAGCCCCGTGCGGCGTCCACCAGCGCGGCGGCGTTGAAATGGCGGTAGTGGTGGGTGATGAACTCGGAGATGGTCATGGCGCGCTGCCTCTCGTGTCGTGATGACGGACATCTTAGCGGATCGGGTTTGGAAGGGGCATCACATCGTGCGAACGTTCGGCTCATCCGGGGAAACGTGGGGTGGCCACGGCTCGAATTAGGAATTAGGAATTAGGAATTAGGAATGCCGCCCGCCCGCCCCTGAGAACGGGGGCGGTTTGATTTCGGATTTCCGATCGCCCACCGAGTTGGTGGCGGTGCAGGTTGACGGGGTCAACAGCTTCCGGGGCAGTGGCAGGAGCAGTGGCAGTGGCAGTGGCAGTGTCAGTGGCAGTCTCAGTGGCAGTTTCAGTGGCAGAGGGCCGCGACCGGGGCAGCGACCGGCGCAGCGATCAGGCGGCGGGACCGCGGCATGGTCACCTCCGGGCCGTTCACACGGATCGATTCGAGGAGTTCATTGAACCACAGAGCCACAGAGGGCACAGAGCCGGGTTAACGGTCAAGGGTTAAGGGTTAAGAGTGAAGGGTTAAGGGTCACGGGGGTCACGGGTCAAGACTCGCGCATCCAACCCGTCATGCTTCACCTCTTCACCTCTTCACCCGGACTTGGTGGGCGGGGGAAAATCCGAAATCCGAAATCCGAAATCCGAAATGGGTCGGCGGCGGGCAACGTTCAAACGTTCAAACGTTCAACGTTCGAACGTCAGGCCGGACGGCCTACCGCGATCAGTATCGCGACGAAATGCAGCGCGCTCCCGGCAAGGACGAAGAGGTGCCAGACCGCGTGTGAGTAGGGTAGCCGCCGCCAGCCGTAGAAGGCGAGTCCGCCGGTGTAGGCGAGGCCGCCGAGAA
>CAZMED010000107.1:0-10092 GCA_964565045.1 uncultured Thermoanaerobaculia bacterium | reverse complement strand
GCATCAGCGGGATCATGGTGGCGATGCCGATGGCGGTGGCGGCCGCGTCGTGCATCACCGTCGATGCCAGGCCGAGGCTGACGGCGAGCAGGAAGGTGAAGCGCGTGACGCTGGTGCCAGCGCGTTTGGCCACCGCGTGGCTGAGGCGTTCGGTGAGCTCCGCCTTCTCCAGTGCGATGGCGAAGATCAGGCAGCACATGATGAAGATCACCACCGGGTGCATGTAGGTGGCCCAGGCCTCGGTCAGGTCGACGATCCGGAAGGCCACCAGCAGGACCCCGATCATGATGGCGGTGATCTCGAGCGGGATCGGTTCGACGACGAAGAGGAAGATCAGCGCCGCCAGCACCGCCAGAAAGCGGAAGGCCTTGGGCGACAGCCCGTTGACGTAACCGACCTCGATGCCGGCATCGATCAGGGCGGCCGCCTCAGTGAGGACGACGCCGGGGGAGGCCGCACCGGCGGGCGCATCGAGACGGTAGGCCCCGTTGCGCCCCTCCCACTCCGCGACGGTGAAGGCGCCGGCGTTCTCGGCTGCGAGCCGGCGCTCGGGGTCGTGGCTGATCTCGAAGACCGTGCCCTCCGGGCGCGGCAGGGCGTTGACGAGCAGTCCGAGCAGGATCGCGACGCCGATCTGGAAGAACCTGTTGCGAAAGACCATGACCGGGGCCTCCTTCGTTCCCCGTGCCTGGCGGGACGACCACTCCCTGCTCCGCGGTCGGTGCGGGTTCAGTGCGCCGTGAGCTCGAAGCCGAGGCCCTCGAAGAGGAACATGATCCCGTAGCCGTACCAGATGGTGTACAGCACGTAGAAGACCAGCGAGAACAGCACCGTGCCCCAGCGGTCCCGGATCTGCTGCCCCTCGATGCCGTAGTAGTTGTAGGCACACTCGACGGTCTTCGCCTGTACCGTGTGAGTGAGCTGCGCCGCGTTGAAGCGCCTTTGGCGGTTAAGGTCCTTCTCGACGGCGCTGAGAGCTCGCCACCAGGAGTGGAGAACCGGCCTGGCGTCGACCCCGTAGCGCTCCATGAACACCTCACCGCGATTGTGATAGGCGGCCTCCGCGTCCTCGAGGCAGCTGCCGAAGATCTGCCCGAGGTCGCCGTTGACCGTCAGTGTGGCGCCGTCCAGCGAGGTCGTGGCCCCGGCGCGGAGGAACAGCGGCTCGGCGCGCTCGGCGGCTTCGGCGTCGCCGAACTTCAGATTCAGGGTCACGGGAGCCGCCTCCATCGCCTCCACCTCGTGCTCGACCTTGGGGATGTAGTAGGCCGAGCCCTTGGAGATCGAGTTGTAGAGGTTGTCCAGGTAGTTGAGCGCGTTGCCGCCGCCGAAGATCGGCATGAAGATGACGATCATGACCGCTGCGAAGCTGATCAGGAGGATGAGGCCGATGGTGAGCTCCCGCTTCTTGATCCTGCTCATGACGCCACCTCCACCCCGCGCAGCCTGCCGAGGTTCGAAAAGAAGGTGTAGAAGACCCAGACCGCGAAGCCGCCGATGACCAGGAAGAAGGCCCAGACACCGATGCCGTCGAGGATCGCGATCGTGCCGGGTGACAGCGAGATCACCTCGAGGTCGGAGAGCTTGCCCGGCAGGGCGAAGATGCGGTTGACGAAGCCGGCCAGCACCGCCAACGCGTAGAAGCCGCGGATGGTGATGCCCTTGACGACCTTGGTGACCAGGGCCCCGACCTGGACGCCGAACAGGGAACCGATCAGCATGCCCATGGCGAGGGTGTAGAAGATGAAGCCGTAGATGGCGTACTGCGTGATCGCCGCATAGCCCGCCGTGAAGACGATCTGGAAGATGTCGGTGCCGACCGTGGTCATGGACGAGACGCCGAGGGTGTAGACGAAGATCGGGAAGGTCAGGAAGCCGCCGCCGACGCCCATGATGGCGGCGGCGAAGCCGACCAGGAAGCCGCTCGCGATCAGGAACCAGGCCGAGATGCGGCGGCCGCCGGGCACCAGGTTCTGGTCGAACGTGATCATCGGCGGGATGTTGAGCGCCTGCAGCTTGCGCGGCAGGTTGCCGAGATCAGCCCCCTCGGACCGGCCGCCGTGCGCGTCGCCGCCGGCGTCCGATTTCTTGCGCGCCTGCAGGTAGTCGGTCAGTGCGTAGGCGCCGAGCCCGCCCAGCATCAGCGAGTAGATGGTGGTGATGAAGGCGTCCGAGAGCACCGGGTTGATCTCGTAGAGCACCCGGTTGATGACGCCGCCGAGGGTGGCGCCTCCGATCGCCCCGATCAGGAAGGTGAGGGCGAGCGGCACCGACACATTGCCGAGCTTGCGGTGGATCACGCTTCCCATGATCGCCTTGGCGAAGATGTGGAAGAGATCGGTGCCCACCGCCAGGATGCCCTTGACGCCCGCCGACATCAGCGCCGGGGCGATGATGAAGCCGCCGCCGGCGCCGATGCAGCCGGTGATGAGGCCGGCGCACAGCCCGATCAGGATCGAGGCGATGAAGATTCCCGTCGAGTAGAAGGCGGGGCTGTAGGCCTTCTTGCCGCCGAGGACGTCGGGCAGCGTCTCGCCCGCGGCCGCGGCCTGGTCCATCACCTGCGCCGCGACCGCCGGCCCGAAGACGAAGATCGGGATCAGCAGCGCGGCGAGGACGGCGATCCGCCACGGGTCGCCGAGAATTCTGCGCGACGTCTCCAGCTCCCACTGGGCGTGGGCCCGGGTCGCCGCCGACATCATCTCCCCCAGCCATTTCAAAGTGCTCACGATGGTGGTCCTCCATTGATTCGTGCGACGGCCGGCCGGAAGCGCGGCCCGGCGCAACGTGAGATGAAATGCGGCGCTGCCGTCGGCGGCGCCGTCACGGGTGCTCCCGCCCCATCGCGGCCAGGACGCGCTCGAGCAGGATCTCGAGGTCGATCGGCTTGAGCAGGTAGTCGAAGGCGCCGAGCGACAGCCCGTCCCGCGCCGCCCGCTCCGAGCCGTGGCCGGTAAGCATGATCACCTGCAGGGTCGGCAACATCTGCTTGAGGATCTTGAGCAGCTCGATGCCGTCCATGTCCTCCATCTTGAGGTCCACAACGGCGACGTCGAAGTCATGGTCGCGCAGGCAGCGGATGGCCTCGGCGCCGGAACGCGCGGTGGTGACATCGAACTCCCTCTTCTTGAGCCGCTTGCCCAGAACCTCGAGATAGCCGACCTCGTCGTCGACCAGCAGCAGGCGAATCGGGTCTGCGTCGGAGGTCATGGCTCAGTCTCCGCGGCGAAGGGCGATCAGCGTCGCGCGCGCCTCGAGGATCTTGGTCTCGTGGTCGCGCTTCTTCTGGCCGGCCTGGTTCAGCTTGGCGATCAGGGTGTCCATGTCGCAGGGCTTCATCAAGTAGTCGAAGGCGCCGCGCTTCATCCCCTCGATCGCCGACTCGACGGTCGCGTGGCCGGTGAGCATGATCACCTCGACCAGCGGGTGCCGTTCCTTGACGGCGGCCAAGGTCTCGAGCCCGTCCATGCCGGGCATCTTGACGTCGAGGACCACGACGTCGGTCCGCGTGGCGCCGCCCTCGTCGAGAATCTCGATCGCCCTCGCCCCGCTGGTTGCTGTAGCGATGCGGAAACCCCTTTTGCCGAGCCTGCGCGCGAGTGCGTCGACAAAGGCCTCCTCGTCGTCGACAACGAGCACCGACAGCTCCATCATGATGATGCTCCTCGTGGTTTCAGCGACTGGTCGGATGCTGCGCCGGGGGCCGGCTCCTCCGGGCCCCCCGCGCGGAGATGGACGGTGAACGTGGTCCCGGTGCCCACCTCGCTCTCGACGGTGATCCGCCCGCCGAGCTTGTCGATGATGCCGTAGCAGATCGACAGACCGAGCCCGGTGCCGTGCCCGACCGGCTTGGTGGTGAAGAAGGGATCGAAGATCTTCTCCAGATTGGCCTCGGGGATGCCCTCGCCGGTGTCCGAGATCTTCAGCGCGATCTCGTCGCCGTCGCTGGAGGTGGTCACGCTCACGGTGCCCCCTTCGGGGCCGATGGCGTCGACGGCATTGTTGACCAGGTTGAGCAGCACCTGCTGCAGCTCGGACGGGGACGCGCCGACTGAGCGCAGGCCCGGGCTCAGGTTCTTTTCGATCTTGATGTTCGCGTAGCGGGCCTTCTGGCTGGTGAGGTCGATCACCTCCTCGACCAGCGAGTTGACGTCGACCGAGCGGATGGTCGGGTCGGTCTTGCGGGCGAAGCTGAGGAGCTTGTGGGTGATGCTCTTGCAGCGCTCGCCCTGGGTCCGGATCTGCTGCACGGCGCGGGAGATCTCCCGCGCCGTCTCTTCCGACCCCGACTCGTGCTCGGTCACGAGCAGGTCCTGGATCCAACCGGCCTCCTCGACCATGATCGCGACCGGGTTGTTGATCTCGTGGGCGATGCCGGCTGCGAGCTCGCCGATGGAAGCCAGCTTGCCGGTTTCGATCACCTTGTCGCTCATGATCGTTTCTTTGCGTTCCGCCTCGGCTACCCGCGCCGCCATCTGATGGGCGAGCAGGTAGGCGATGCCGATCGCAGCAGCGGCCGCGACGAGGAAGACCACCAGCGCGGAGGTTTCCAGCCGCCGCAGCTCGTCGAATGCGTCGGCGGTCTGCTGCTGGTAGCCGAGGAACCAGCGGCCCTGCCGCAGTGGGGCGACGGCGAAGATCGTCGGTCGGCCGAGCACGTCCTCCCCGTCGATGATGGAGACCCCGCCGCGCGCCGGAGCACCGGCGAGGAGCTCGGGGTAGGGCGGCCGGTCGAGCGCCACCTCGAACCGTGGTTTGGTCTGGAACTCGCTCTCACGGTTGAAGATGAAGGCGAAGCCGGTGTCGCCGATGCGGATGTTGCCGACCAGCTCGTTGAACGCCTCGAAATCGATGGTCGCCTTGACGAAGTACCGCTGGTCGCCTTCGGAGCGCGCCGCCGTGACGATGAAGTGCGGGCTGCCGCGGAATCCGGCGAAGACATCGGACACGTAGTGCTCGCGGAGCCGCGCTTTTTCGAACCACTCCGCCGCCCGGTAGTCGGCCATGTTGAGGTTGAACGGGCCGGCGTAGGCGACCTGGATGCCGTCGTTGGTCACCAGCCCGAGGTCGACGAAGGCGCCGTGGTACTCCTCTCGGAGGACGTTCAGGAGCTGGCGCAGAAAGGCGGGGTCCTCGAGGCGCGCCCGGTCGTGCTCGCGGGCGACGACGCGGATGTCGGAGAGCCGGTCCTCGACGAAGGCATCGACGGTCTCGGCGTGGCGCTGCACCGTCTCGCCGATGTGGTCCCGCACCTTGGTGGTGTAGGCGCTTCGGAACTGGTGCAGGTTGATGGCGCCGGTGACGACCATCGGCGCCACCGAGATCACGGCCAGCCCGACGACGACCGCCGGCAGCCGGAACCGGCGCGACAGCGGGATCGAGGTGTCCTTCGAAATCAACATGTCTGTTCCTGCCCCTCCGCGAAGGGCGGCGCGCCGGCGTCAATCGCAAGCGCCGTGCCACCCTCGCTACTTCCGCAGACTGCGCCGCGGGTGTGTTCATCATCAGGCGCTGCAGCCACTTGCGCAAGATGTGGACGGGACGCGCGGCCCCGGATGGTGGAAAAAGATTTGACACGCCTGTGAAAAGATTTTTCACCGCCAGGCTGAAGAGCCGGGCGGATCTGCGACCGCAGGAAGCTCGAGCGTCGACGTCGCGATTCGGAGCTGTTCGGGTCAGGCGTCGAGGAAGTGCACCTGGCCGGTGGCGAGCTCATAGACGGCGCCCACGATCGAGAGCCGTCCGTCGCCGACACGCTCGCTGAGGGTGGGCGGGGTCGAGCGCAACACCTCGACCTGGCGCCGCACGTTGCACTCCACGAGCTCGTTCACCTCCATGTCCGCGAGCTCGTGCATTGCGACGCAGGCGGCGGCCATCCGGCGGGTGAGCTCCGACACGACGCCGGGGTGGTCGAGGCCGCGGTCGAGGGTCGCCTGGGCGGCCCCGCACCCGTGGTGGCCGAGCACCACCAGCAGCGGACAGCCGAGCTCCGAGGCGCCGAGCTCGAGGCTTGCGAGGATGCCGATGCTGGCGACGTTCCCCGCGACCCGGGCCACGAACAGATCGCCGAGGCCGGCATCGAAGATCAGCTCCGGCACCACCCGCGAGTCGGCGCAGGTGAGCACCATCGCCCACGGCTGCTGGCCGGCGACCAGCCCGGCCCGCCGTTCGGCGCTCTGATTCGGGTGCTGCGGCTCGCCGGCGGCGAACCTGGCGTTGCCTTCGCGCAGCTTCCGGAGGGCCTGTCGGGCGTCCATGAATCCTCCCTTGCCACCAACAATCCGGCGGTCACTCTGCGATGGGCACGAGGACCTCCATGCCCATCAGCGGCCAGATGAAGACCACGAAGATCGCGACGACCACCATGAGCAGCAGACTGGCCGGGATTCCGGCCTTGAAGAACTCCCCGGAGCTGAACTGCTTGCTCTCGTAAGCGATCGCGTTGGGCGCGGCGCCGACCAGGAGCAGGAACGGCATGCCGGCCGCCACCAGGGCGCCGAACAGGATCACGTCGTTGCCGACGCCCAGGTAGGGGGCGACCTTGAGCGCCACCGGCAGGCAGATGGCGATCGCCGCCACGTTCATGATCAGATTCGTCATGATGAGCACGAAAAAGATCATGCCGAGGATGAAGACCAGCGCCGGTGCGGTCTGGAGCCCCGACACCGTGTTGATCGCCAGCCAGTCGGCGGCGCCGGTGAGGACCAGGCAGTAGCCGAGGCTCATGGCGCCGCCGAAGAGGAGCACGATGTTCCACGGGATGTCCTCGAGATCGCTGATGTCGAGGATCTTGAGGACGAAGAACAGCACCGTGGCGAGCAGGATGACGGCGCTCTTGTCGACGGCCTTGAGGGCGGGGATGAAGGAGCGCAGGCTCATCACGCTGACCGCGGTGACGACGATGACCGCGGCCTGCAGCTCTTTGGCGGAGATCGGCCCGAGGTGGGTGTAGAGGTCGCGGGCGCGCTGGCGCAGGCCGGGGATGGTGGCGCGCTCCGGCCGGTAGAAGACCATGAAGAACGCCCACAGCAGGAACACCATGATCCAGCCGACCGGGAACATGTACCACGTGAGACCGAAGAACGTGATCTCGAGCCCGGTGATTTCCTTGTAGAAGCCGATCGCCACCGCGCCGCGCGCCGCGCCGAGCAGGGTGACGATGCTGCCCGCCCCCGCGACGTAGGCCATGCCCATGAACAGCCCCTTGCCGAAGCGGGTCGGCTCGTCGCCCTCGTCGTAGAGACGGTAGATGGCGACCAGCAGCGGAAACACCGTCGCGGCGACCGCGGTGTGGGCCATGACGTGGGTGAGGGCGGCGGTCATGATGAAGCAGCCGAGATAGATGCGGCTCGTCTTCTCGCCCACCAGCACCAGCATCTTGTAGGCCAGGCGCTTGGTCAGCCCGGTCTTGGTGAAGACCATGCCGATGACGATCGAGCCGAAGATGAACCACACCGAGGGGTGCATGAACTCCTTGAAGGCCAGCTCCGCGCCGCCGATCGGCGCGCCGTCGCCGGCGACCATGAGGTCGGGCCGGATCAGGAACAGGGCCTGGACCACGCCGATGGTGATCGAGGTGACGCCGATCGGAACCACCTCGAACACCCACCACACGGCGGCCAGCAGGAAGAGGCCGAGCGCGGCCTTGCCCTGACCGGTGAGCTGGAAGGCCTCGCCCATCGGGTCGATGGCAGCCGGCCACGGCGGCGACAGGTAGGCGGCGAAGAACAGGACGACGCCGAGGAGGAGGAAGAACACCCGCCGCCAGTCGATCTCGAGTCGCTTCGAGCGGCGGAAGATCAGACTCCGGCGAGGCTTGGCGGCGCTCTTGATCTCCGGCATCAGCGTGGCTCTCCCCGAGCGGCGCCGCCGTGCTCCATGACGAACTGGGCGACGATGTCGAAGATGTTGGTCATCAGCACGACCCCGGCGACCCTCTGGCCGTCGAGCACCGGCACCAGGTCGACCCCGTGGTGGAGCATGGTCGAGATCACCGTCGACAGGGTGTCGCCCACCTGCACGGTGCCGCGGATCGGCACCGTGATGGCGGCGATGCTGCCCTTCGACGCCTCGAGCGCTGCGGGGGAGAACAGCGACGTCCAGCGGATCATGAGGTCGGACGGCGTCTGGCCGCCGAAGGGGACCAGCTTGCGGATCTGGTCCGCCGTTCTCTGGTCTTCCTGGAGATGGGGAATCAGGCCCTTGAGCAGCTCGCGGCGGCTGACGATGCCCCGCAGCTCGTTGCCGTCGTCGTCGAGTACGAGGAGGTAGCGCGGCAGCATGATGTGCCCGTCGTCCAGCTTGACCGCCGAGGCGCTGAGGGCGACGATGGCCTCGCGGATGGTGCACGAGAGGCGGCAGTGGGGATAGCTGTCCGGCGGCAGCATCACGTCGCGGGCGGTGGTGTCGCGGGTCGAGAGACCGACATCGAGGTCGAGAGTGGCATCGACCGACGCCAGCTCCCCGGAGCTCGTCACCACCTTCTGAACGCCCCGGATACGACTCACGAAATCGACGACGGCGGTCTGGGACTCCTCGAAGGAACGCCCACCCGACAGCGCCACCACGCCGTCCCGGGCGCCGATCTCGATGCCGTCGGAGTTGAAGGGCGAGTTGAAGCGGAGGGCGGCGCGGACCCGCTTCTGGAGGGCGAAGTCCTGGAACTCGCGCTTGCAGTCCTCGGGGAACTCGCGGCGTTTGATGATGCCGGTGATGGTGTCGGCGGCGGTCTCGATGCTCATGTGCTCGAGGTTGACCACCAGGTCGTAGAGGTCGGGGTCGTTGAGGTCGGCGTCGAACATCTGACGGCCCCACTTGGCCCGCCGCTCGTCGGCGTCGCGGATGAAGCGGACCGCCTCCTGGTGCGAGAGATGGCGTCTGGCGATGACGGCCTGGGTGCGGTACTCCATCGGCGCCACCAGCCGCACCTTGAAAACCCCGCACAAGCCGTGGAAGATGAACTGGCCGGCGAGGCCGCAGTAGATGCCGTCGCCGCCACGGAAGAGGCCGCCGAGGGTGGCCTGCATGGCCAGGATGTAGCGCTCCTTGCGGCGCGAGAAGCGCTCGAAGAAGTTGGCCGGCATGTCGAGGCCGCGGTACATGTCCTCCTCGGAGATGCCGTAGCGTTTGGCGGCCTCGAGCGCGTCCTGCAGGTGCACGACCTTGTACCCGAGACGCTTGTGCAGGGCCTCGGCGAGCCCCTGAGAGCCGCTGTGGCTGCCCTGGGAGATCGAGATGATCGGCATGACGCCTCCCGTTGCCGGTGCGCCTTGAGACCCGCCGGCGCGAACTGCTCCCCAGACTAACCCCTCGTGAATAATTCCACAATGTCGAGGTGACGACCCGGGCAGGATCGGAGGGCGACCGCCTACTCGAGATGGAGCTTCCTCAGCCGGGCCTGCAGGGTCGGGCGGGAGATGCCGAGGATGCGGGCCGCCCGAACCTTGTTGCCTCCCGTGATCTCGAGCACCTCGCGGATGACCCGCTCGGTCACGTGGTCGACGACCGTTCCCAGAAGGTCGCGCCTGCCGAACGCGACCGACTCGTGAACCCACTGCCGCAGGGTCTCGTTGGCGGTGGTGAGGCCGGTTTCGCCGGCATCCTTCGGCGACGGCACGAGGCTCGCGATGTGGTCCACGTCGACCGGACGTCCACGGCTGAAGATCAGGCTCTGCTCGATGACGTTGGCCAGCTCGCGCACGTTGCCCGGCCAGTCGTAGGCGGCGAGAAGCTGCAGCGCCTCGTTGGTGATGCCGAGGTTGCGGATACCCAGCTCGGTGGTGAATCGGAGCAGCAGGTACTCGCACAGCAGCGGCACGTCGTCGGGACGTTCGCGGAGCGCCGGCAGGTGGATGGGGACGACGTTGAGGCGATAGAAGAGGTCCTTCCGAAACCGTCCCTCGTCGATCGCCGTCTCGAGGTCGCGATTGGTGGCGGCGATGATGCGGACGTCGACCGGAATCGGGCGGCGGCCCCCGATCGGTTCGATGCTGCGCTCCTCGAGCAGCCGCAGCAGCTTGGCCTGAATCGAAAGCTGGATGTCGCCGATCTCGTCGAGGAAGAGGGTGCCGCCGTCCGCCTGCTTGACCTTGC
>CAZMED010000106.1:0-10128 GCA_964565045.1 uncultured Thermoanaerobaculia bacterium | reverse complement strand
GCTCGTCGGCGGCAAGCCGATCATCCTCTACATCGTCGGCCAGAGCTTCAACATCTTCCTGACGCTGCTCGTCGCCTGGCTCGTGTTCGGCGGCATCCTGTTCGGCGGCGCCCCGTGATGCGGTCGGACGCCGTGAGATGGCTGCGGCTGGCGGCCGGCTTCGCGGCGGTCGCGCTCGCGGTTGCGGCGATCCACGTCGGCACCAACCGCGCCGGCGGCCCGTTCGGCCGCGTCTGGACGAACAACGTCGAGCGCGGCATCAACGCGTCCGCCTTCTTCTACACCGAGCTCGGGCCGGCGTCGGAGCTGATCGACCAGCGCAACGGACTCTACGCGGATCCGGGCCCGCAGCCCTGCGGACCAAAGCCTTAGCCCGGACGGATCACGAGGCTTGGTCGCGGAGGACGCGACGCATCCCGGCGAATACCGCGGGCTACGCCGCCCGCGTGTCCTCGGTGAACCAGCTCTGGGTGCGCAGCTTCGCCGCCAGGCCGGTGGCCGAGGTGTAGGCGACGGGGATGAGGACCAGGGTCACCAGCGTCGAGGCGAGCAGTCCGCCGATCACCACCCGCGCCAGCGGCGCCTGGATCTCGGCGCCGGTACCCAGGCCGAGGGCAAGCGGCAGGAGCCCGAGCACCGTGGTGCCGGTGGTCATGAGGATCGGCCGCAGGCGCAGCCGCCCGGCCTCCACCACCGCTTCGGCGGCGCCCATCTCGTAGTCGCGGCGCAGAAGGTTGACGGCGTCCACCAGGACGATGGCGTTGTTGACGACGATACCGATCAGCATCACCAGCCCCATGACGCTCTGGATGTTGAGGGTGGTGCCGGTGAGGAGCAGGGCCGGCACGACGCCGATGAGCGCCATCGGCACCGACAGCATCACCACCAGCGGGTCGAGGAAACGCTCGAACTGGGCCGCCATGAGCATGTAGACCAGGGCCAGCGCCATCACGATGGCGATGGTGAAGTCGCGGGCCGCCGCCTGCTGCTCCTCGTACTGGCCGCCGAACAGGATGGTGAAGCCGTCCGGCAGCGTGAGGTCGTCGAGCGCCCGGCGCACCTGCCGGACGGCGTCGCCGAGAGCGACGCCGCTCTCGAGATTGGCCGTCACGTAGGTCACCCGCTGGCCGTCCACGCGATCGATCTCCACCGGCCCCCGTCCCCGCTGCCGCTCGACGAGGGCCGACAGCGGCACGGTGTCGCCGGCGGGGGTGCGCAGCACCACACTGTCGAGGTCGTCGGCGGTGAGACGGTCGGCAGGGCGCAGCCGGACCACGATCGGAAACTCGTCGCCGCCCTGGCGGAACCTCCCCGCCTCGAGGCCGGCGACGTTGGCCTCCAGGGTGCGGCCGACCTCCCGGACCGACAGCCCGACCTCGCCGAGGCGCTCGCGGTCGAGCACCAGCCGCTCCTCGGGTTGGCCCTCGCGGCGGCTCACCCGCACGTCGGTGACGCCCTCGATGCGCTCCATGCGGCGCCGCATCTCGGCCGCGATCACGTCGGCCCGGGCCAGGTCCCAGCCTCGCAGCTCGATCTCCAGCCCGCCCTGACCGCCGCCCGAGCTGAAGACCCGGTTCAGCATCCACAGCCCCTGCTGCGCGTCCACGTCGATCTCGGCGCCCGGCACCTGCCCGTCCACGGCGGCCCGCACCCGGTCGGCGATCTCGGTGCTGCCCAGGGATCGCCGGTCGCGCGGCGCGAGCTTCAGCTCCACCGCGGCGCTGTCGCCGCGCACCTCGGTGGCCGTGATGTCGACGTTGTCCGCGGGGATGATCCCCCGCACCTTGCGCTCGAGCTCGTCGAGGTAGACCCGGGCCACCGCGATGTTGGTGCCGCGGGCCATCTCCAGCTCGATGTCGATCTCGTCGGCCTCGGTGCGCGGCGCCAGCTCCACCGGAATCAGCGGCCACAGCAGCAGCGCTGCGCCGAGCAGCACGGCCGTGGTCGCGAAGACGCGGCCGCGGTGACGGATGGCCGCACGCAACCCACCGGTGTAGCTTGCCTCGAGGCGGCGGAAGGCGCGGTAGAAGCGCGAGCGCTGGCGCGCCTCCGCCGGCTCGAGCTTCAGGAACCGGGCCGCCAGCATGGGCACCAGGGTCAGGGCCACGAGCAGCGAGCAGGCGAGGGCGAAGACCACCACCAGGGCGAGGGCCTGGAAGAGGGCGCCGCTGGTGGTGCGGGCGAACACCACCGGCAGGAAGATCACGCAGGTGGTCAGGGTCGAGGCGACGATGGCGCCGGCCACCTCGCGCGTCCCGAGGTGCGCCGCCGGCGCGGCCGCCATGCCCTGCTCCTCGCGCTTGCGGACGATGCTCTCCAGGACCACGATGGCGTTGTCGACGATGAGGCCGACGCCGAGGGCGAGGCCGCCGAAGGTCATCTGGTTCAGGGTCAGGCCGGCGAAGAACAGCAGCCCGAAGGTGGCCACCACCGAGATGGGGATGGCGAGCGTGATGATGACCGTGGACGAGCGGTTGCGCAGGAAAAAGTAGAGCACCGCCACGGCGAGCAGGGAGCCCCACACGGCCGAGCTGCGCACGCTGGCGATGGACTGGCGGATGAACTCGCTCTGGTCGGCGACCACCTCGAGGTGGACGTCGTCCCGCTCGGCGTTGATGCGCGCCATCTCGCGGCGCACGCCGGAAGCCACGGCCACCGTGTTGGCGCCGCTCTGCTTCTGGATGCCGAGGTTGATGGCCGGCACGCCGTTCATCTCCACCAGGTAGCGGACGTCCTCGTAGGTGTCGCGCACCTCGGCGACGTCCCGCACCCGGATCGGCTTGCCGCGGACCTCGGTGATGACCGTGTCGGCGACCTGCGCCACCGAGCGGTACTCGCCCATGGCCCGCACGTAGAGGTCGCTGGTGCCGCTCTTGACGTTGCCCCCGGGCAGGGTGACGTTCTCCCGCAGGAGCGCCTGCTGCACATCCAGGGCCGTCAGCCCGGAGGCGCGCAGACGGTCGCGCAGCAGCTCGATCCTGATCTCGCGGTAGATCCCTCCCCGGAGGTCGATCGCGCCGACTCCGGGGACCTGCTCGAAGCGGCGCGCCAGGTCCTGCTCGAGCAGCCGCGTCAGCCACTCCAGGTCGCGGCTCGTGGTGGCGGCGACGCTGACCACCTCGATCATGTCGAGGTCGAGCTTGAAGATCTCCGGCGCCTCCGCCTCCGGCGGCAGCTCGTCGCGCAGCCGGTCGAGGGCCGCCCGCAGGTCGTTGGCGGCCTCGTCGATGTCGGTGCCGCGGGCGAAACGCAGGCGGATGCGGCTCGAGCCCTCCTCGGATTGGGAGCTGACGCGCTCCAGATTGGGCAGGCCCGAAATCGCGTTCTCGATCGGGTCGGTGATGATCTGCTCGATCTCCTCCGGCCCGACGTTGGGGTAGCTCACCCGAACCGTGAGCTCGGTGAACTCGACCTTGGGCAGGAGGTCCACGGGCAGGGTGCGCAGGGCCACCAGCCCGACCACGATCAGCATCAGGTACACCATCGCGGTGGCGACCGGCCGGCGGATCGCGAGGTCGCTGATGCCCGCCACCTCAGCCTCCGTCCGATGGCCGCTGCGGGTCCGCAGGGGCCTCTGCGGCGGCTGCCGCCAGCGCCTCGTCCACCGCCTCGCTGGAGGCCGGCAGCTCGGCCCCGAGAACTCCGGCGAGCCGGCGCTGCTTGGCCAGGAATCCCTCGAGCAGGTCCTCGCGCTGCAGCCCCTGGAGCTCGAGGACCCGCTGCCAGGAGGTGGGTCGCACCCGGGCCTCGACGGCCTCCGCGTCGGTGGCCTGCATCTGCTCGTGCAGCAGGTGCTGGCCGACGGTCACCACCCACTCGCCCTCCTCGACGCCCTCGACCCCGCTGCGGCCCCGACCCTCGGCCAGAACCCGTACCGGCCGAACCACCACCTGCCGGGGCTGCTCGGGAACCGCCCCGACCTCGCCGACCGGCTCGGCCAGGCCGTCGTCCTGCGCCACCACGAACACCAGGTCGGCGCCGCTCCTCGGGTCCTCCCAGACCGCGCTCGTGGGCACGAGCGTCGAGGGCCGGCTCTCGCCGCGCAGCACCCGCACCGAGACGAACATGCCGGGCCTCAGGCCGCCATTGCCGGGCGGAAGGTCCAACTCCGCCACGGTGCTGAAGCTGCCCTGCTCGAGAAACGGCGAGATGCGGGACACGGACGCCCGCACCGGGGCCTCCTCGCCGTCCCGGGTCGCGATCTCGACCGGCGTTCCCTCGCGGACGTCGCGCAGCATGGCCTGGGTCAGGGGCACCTCCACCAGCAGATCGTCGAAGTCGCCGAGCAGGAACAGGGTGCTGGACGGGCTCACCACCGTGCCCACCTCCACCGCGCGCTGGCCGACCCGCCCCGGCGCGGGCGCCCGCACCACGGTCTTTGCAAGCGCCGACTCGCGCTCGGCGACGGCCGCGCGCGCCTGGGCGACGCGCGCTGCGGCCTGCGCCGACTGCGCCTCGGCCGCCGCCAGCTGCGCCTCGCGGGTCTCCAGGTCGAGCTCGCTCACCAGTCCGCTCTGCGCGAGGGCACGGGTGCGCAGGACCTGCGCCCGGACCTCCGCCTCACGGGCGCGGACCTCGGCCGCGGTCGCCTCGGCCATCAGCAACCCGGCCTCGGCCTGGCGCAGCTGCTCGCGCTGCGGACCGTCGTCGAGGCGCACCAGCGGCTGCCCCGACGCCACCTGATCGCCGTTGCGCACCCGCACCGCCACCACCGAGCCGCTGATCTCGGGGTGGATGGCGACCTGGTTGCGCGCCCGGACAACCCCGCTGACCTCGTCGAAGAGGGGCAGGGTGCCGGCCTGTGCCGGCAGAGCCTCGATGGCGGGCACCGCCGCGGCGCCGGCGGAAGGCGCCGGATCGGCGCCGCCCCCGCAGCCCGCGGCCGACGCCGCCAGCGCCAGGACCGGCGCCAGCACGCGGAAGAGACCCCCCGCGCGCCGCCGATGTCGCGCACCGCCCGCGGCGCCTTCCAATATCTGCTCCATCGAGGACCCTCCCGCTCCCCCAATGCAGCACTTCGCGGCTTTCCGGCATTCCAATGGCGGAGCCCGCGGCGGGCGGAGGGGGTCGCGTAGAATCGTCATCAACAACGCCCCAGGATACCCGGAAACGCCGACCGACCGCGGTCCGGGGCGAGGGAGTGAACAGCGTGCCACCAGGTCCTGAACACGGTTCCCGTCGGCCCGCCATCCTCGGGCGGGAGGCGGAGCTCGTCCGGGTGCTGGGCGCGCTCGACGACGCGGCGGCGGGCCGCGGCAGTGTGTTTCTGGTGGAGGGCGTGGCCGGCATCGGCAAGAGCCGCTTCGCGGAGGAGCTGGCGGACCGCGCCGCGCGGCGGGGCATGGCGGTCCACTGGGGCAGGTGCTGGGAGGCCGGGGGCGCCCCTGCCTACTGGCCGTGGATCCAGGTCCTGCGCTCGCTGCTCCGCGGCGGCGTCGACGGCACCCGCCTGGGCGCGCAGACGTCGTCGGTCCTCGCACCCTTGCTGCCGGAGCTCGGCGCCGCCGGAGGTCCAGAGGCGCGCGAGCTCGAGCCCGAGCAGGCCAGATTCCGGCTCATGGACGCGGCCTGCGGTCTGCTGGGCGCGGCCGGCCGCGAGCAGCCGACCCTCGTCGTCCTCGAGGACCTGCACGCCGCCGACCCCGCCTCGGTCACCATGCTCGACTTCGTCGCCCGGCAGGTGCGCGACGAGCCGCTCGTCGTGGTGGGCACCTTCCGCGAGCCCGAGGCGCAGCGCGAAGGCGTCGCCGAGGGCCTGGCGAAGGTCTCGCGGGCGGCGCGGGCGGTGCTGCACCTGCGCGCCCTCACCCTCGAGGAGGCGTCGGCGTGCGTGGCCCGCATCGCCGGCGCCGAGCCCGGCCCGCGGGTGGCGGCGGCGATCCACGAGGCGAGCGAGGGCAACCCCCTGTTCGTGGTCGAGATCGCCGGCCTCATGGCGGCACGGGGGGCGCTGGACGACCACACGGACCGCGTCGACATCATGATTCCCGCGAGCGTCAGGGCGGTGATCCGCGAACGGGCCGCCGGTCTCGGCGCGCGCACCCGGCGCCTGCTCGGCGCGGCCTCGGTGATCGGGCGGGACTTCACCGTCTCCGACCTCGCCGAGCTGGTGGGGGACGAGGACGTCGAGCCGAGCCAGGGGTTGGCGGAAGCGGCTCGTGCCGGGCTCGTGGGCGGCGTCGACGACCTCTGCCACGGCTTCTCCCACTTCCTGATCCGCGAGGTCTTTCATGCCGATCTCGAGCCCGAACGGCGCGTGTCGCTGCACCGGCGGCGGGCCGACCAGCTCCTGCGGCGTCGGCGGCCGGGCGCTTCGAAGCCGTGGGCGGAGCTCGCCCACCACCTGCTGGAGGCCGGTCCCGAGGCCGAGGACCGCGCCCTTGAAGCCTGTGAGGAGGCGGCGGCGCAGGCCGCCGAGGGGCTCGCCTTCGACGACGCGGCCCACTTCTCCAAGCGGGCCTTCGAGCTGCTCGAGCGGCGACCCGATCCCGACTCGCGCCGTCTCTGCGGCCTGCTGCTCGAGCGCGCCCAGGCGCTGTCGCAGGCGGGCGCGCTGGAGGACGGCCGGAGGGTCTGCCGCCGCGCCGCCGACCTCGCGCGGGGGCTCGGGGACGCCGAGCTCCTGGCTCGTGCGGCCCTCACCTACGGCAGCGTCTTCGTCTACGCGGACGTCGACCCGACCCTGGTGGAGCTGCTGCGGGAGGCCCTGGACGCCATCGACGACGGCGACAGCGCCGTGCGGGCGAAGCTGCAGGCGCGCCTCGCCGCCGCCCTGCAGCCGGCGTCGGACCCCACGACGGCCTTCGCCCTCGCCCGGGACGCCATCGCCATGGCGCGCCGGGCCGGGGACCGAGCCGCCCTGCTCGCCGCCATCCGTTCCGGGTGCTCGGCGCTGATGGACCTGGCGCCCCCCGAGGAGCGGTTGGCCCTCAACCGCGAGCACGTGGCGCTGGCGGGTGAGCTCGAACGGCCGATGGAGGCCCTGCGGGCGCACCTGCGGATCGTCGTCGACGCCCTCGAGCTCGGCGACCTGGCCTCCGCCGACGGCGCCATCGACGCCTGCGACGAGCTGGCCGAGCGGACCGGCCTGCCCCACCACCGTTGGCCGGTGCGCTCCTTCCGCGCCATGCGAGCCGCCATGGCGGGTCGCTTCGACGACGCCGCGGGATTGATCGAGCAGGCCCGCCGGGAGTCCGAGCGGGCCCGGGATCCCAACGCCCCGCGCACCCTCGAGCTGCAACGGCAGGGTCTCCTCAGGGCCCGAGAGACGATCGACGACGCGTGGCCGCAGCCCGATCTGGTCGCGGCACCGGTGATCGGCGGCTTCGAGGCGCTCTACGCGCGGATGGTGGCCTGCAGCCACCTGGCCCGGCACGGGCGCGCCGACGAGGTGCCGCGGTCGATCCTCGAGCGGGCCGCGGAGCTCGGTCTCGCCGTCGGCGACCGGTCGCTGCTGTGCCTGGTCGCGGACGTGGCGGCGGGCACCGGCGACGCGGAGCTCGCTCGCCGCCTCATGGACCGTTTGCTGCCCTACGCGTCGCACTGCGTCACCTGGGGCCTCCTCGGCATGATCTGGGAAGGGCCGGTGTCCCGCTCCCTGGCCCTGCTGGCGTCCACCCTCGGCGACGCCGGGCAGGCCGAGCGCTTCTTCGAGGACGCGCTGTCGCGGGCGCGCGACCTCGGTGCCCGGCCGGTCACGGCGCGCGTCGCGTACGAGTACGCGCGACACCTGGCGGAAGCCGGCGGCAGCCCACAACGGCGCCGCGAGCTGCTCGAGGAAGCGGAGGACATCGCCGGCCGCCTCGGTCAGCGCGGCCTGCTGGAGCTCATCGGTGAGCTGCGGTCCGCGGTCTCCGCCGACGCGCCCGCGAGCTCACGATCCGCTGACGACGGGGTCCCGGCGGTGGCCTACTTCCGCCTCGTCCGGGAAGGCGAGCTCTGGCTGTGCGAGTGCGAGGACGCCAGCTTCCGGCTCAAGGACACCAAGGGGGTGCGCATGCTCGCACGCCTGGTCGCCGATCCGGGCCGGGAGTTTCACGCCCTCGACCTTTCGGGCGCCGCGCCGCCCGGCCGGTCCGCCGACGGCGGCGACGCCGGCGAGCTGCTCGACGACACGGCGAGGCGCCAGTACCGGCTCCGGGTGGAGGCGCTGCAGGCCGAGCTCGAGGAGGCGCGGGGCTTCAACGACCCCGCCCGCGCGGCCCGGGCGCAGGAGGAGCTCGACGCCATCGCCGCCGAGCTGTCGCGGGCGTTCGGCCTCGGCGGCCGCGCGCGGCGCGAAGGCCGCGCCGCGGAGCGCGCCCGGGTCAACGTCCGGCGGCGGCTCCGCGACGCGGTCGACCGCATCGCCGAGCAGTGCCCGGCGGCCGGGGCGCACCTCGAGTGGGCCCTCACGACCGGCATGTACTGCGTCTACGACCCGCGCCATCGGTGACCCCCCGGAGAACGATTCGGACGCGGCGATGGAACAGTGTTCCGTCGATGGTCACGCCTTTCGGGTACAGGCGGCGGATGGGCCGTCGCCGCGAACAGAACCGAAAGGAGACGATCATGTGGGACCTTGTGGAGTACCTCGGTCTGGCCTTCATCCCGCTCTTCATGCTGCTCGACCTGGTGGCGCGCCGGCGGCGCTTCGAGACGCCGAAGCATTGGCGGGCGCGGGCGCTGGCGGTCTCGGTCGTGACCATCGCGCTGTCGATCCCCGTGACCCTGTTCTGGGCCTGGGTCTTCGACGGCGTCAGCCTGTTCGACGCCTCGGGCCTCGGCATCGCGGCCGGTGCGGTGCTCGGGATCCTGGTCTACGAGCTCGTCCACTACTGGTACCACCGCGCCGCGCACCGCTCCGACCTCCTGTGGCGCTGGGCCCACCAGATGCACCACTCGGCCGAGAGCATCGACGCCTTCGGGGCCAACTATGTCCACCCGCTGGACCTGTTCTTCTGGACCACCTGGCCGAGCCTGGTGTTCTTCCCGCTGCTCGGGCTGCGGCCCGAGGCCGGCGTGCTGGCGGCGACCTTCGTGGCCTTCAACGCCATGTTCCAGCACGCCAACATCCGCACCCCGCGCTGGCTGGGCTACATCATCCAGCGCCCCGAGAGCCACGGCGTGCACCACCAGCGCGGCAAGCACCGCTCCAACTACGCCGACCTCCCGCTGTGGGACATGGTCTTCGGGACCTTCGAGAACCCGGCCACGTTCGACGAGGAGGCCGGCTTCTACAAGGGCGCCTCGAGCCGCATCGGCGCCATGCTGCTGGGCCGCGACGTCGCTGGAGCCGCCACGGAAGCCGCGGCCGAGACAGCGACCGAGAGGAGGGCGGCGTGATGAACACCGACACCACGATCCGCTGCGAGGCCGCCGAGCGGGCCGCGCTCGCCGACCTCCACCGCGCGGCCCCGCCCGCGCTCCGCGAGGCCCTCGGGCTCGAGCTGCGGGCGGTGGACGGCACGCTGGTGTCGGTGGCCGCCGGCCGTCCGAGCATCGTCGTCAACCGGACCGTCGGGCTGGGCGTGGCCCACCCGGCGGACCGGGAGACCGTCGCCGCCGTCGTCCGGCGCTACCGCAGCGCCGGGGTCGCGCACTACTTCCTGCACCTCGACCCCGCCGCGGCGCCGCCCGAGCTGCCCGCGTGGCTCGCCGAGCACGGTCTCGAACCCTACCACCGGGCGTGGGCCAAGTTCACGCGCGAGCCGTTGCCGGCTCCGGCGTCGCGCTCGGACCTCGAGGTGCGGCGCATCGGGCCCGAGCGCGCGGACGAATTCGGCCGCATCGCGGCCGCCGGCTTCGGGCTGGATCCCGATTGGAACAAAGCGATTGCGGGTCTCGTCGAACGTCCCGGCTGGCACTGCTACCTTTCCTTCGACGGCGACCGTCCCGCGGGCTGCGGCGCGATGCGGGTGCACGACGGGATCGCCTGGCTCGACTGGGCGGCGACCCTGCCCGAGTTCCGCCGCCGCGGCAGCCAGGGCGCGATCCTCGCCCGCCGCATCAACGACGGGGTGCGACTGGGGGTGGAGCACTTCGCAACCTGTACGGGCGAGGCTGTCGAAGGCGACCCGCAGCACTCCTACCGCAACATCGAGCGCCACGGCTTCCGCCGCACTCACGCCCGCGCCAACTGGGTGCCGG
>CAZMED010000105.1:5119-10152 GCA_964565045.1 uncultured Thermoanaerobaculia bacterium | reverse complement strand
ATGATCGACGCCCTCGACGTCATCGGCGACCCCAACGACCCGAGCACCTGGACCTGCCGTTCCGGCAATCCGGGCTGCGCCCCCTGGAACATTTTCAGCGCCGGCGGCGTGACCCAGGAGGCCATGGACTACATCATGCTCAACATGGTGCTGTCCTCGGGCACCAAGACCCAGCTCGTCAACGGCACCCTCTTCGGCGACCTCGAGGACTGGGGGCTCATCTTCCCGAGCGCGAGCGAGGGCATCCAGGTCGCCGTGGGCGCCGAGTACCGCAAGGAGTGGCTCTACGTCCACCCGGACGCCAACTGGGAGTCCGGCAACGGTTCCGGTCAGGGCGGCCCGACGGTCCGCGTCGACGGCGAGTACAGCGTCAAGGAGGGCTTCGTCGAGGCCCTGGTGCCGATCGTCCAGGACACCCCCGGCTTCCGCGACCTCTCACTCGAGCTCGGCTACCGCTACTCCGATTACTCGACCGCCGGTGCCCAGCCCACCTACAAGGCGCTCGCGGCCTGGGCGCCGAGCGAGGCCCTGAAGTTCCGCGTCGGCTTCAACCGCGCGACCCGCGCGCCCAACGTGCGTGAGCTCTTCACGCCGCAAGGGCTCGGCCTCGGCGGCAGCGACGACCCCTGCGCCGGCCCCAACCCCGTGTTCAGCCTCGAGCAGTGCCAGCGCACCGGCGTGACCCCGGCGCAGTACGGCCAGGTGCTCGGCAATCCGGCCGACCAGTACAACACCCTCGACGGCGGCAACCCCCTGCTCGAGCCCGAGACGGCGGACACCTTTACCGCCGGCCTCGTCTGGACCCCGCCCTCGATCAAGGGCCTGACGGCGACCCTCGACTACTACGACATCGAGATCACCGACACCATCGGCAGCCTCGACGCCGACAGCATCATCAACACCTGCCTCAACACCGGCGATCCCTTCCTCTGCAGCTTGATCAACCGCGACATCGCCGGCACCCTGTGGCTGACGCAGGACGCCTTCACGGTCACCACCAACCAGAACCTCGGCAGCCTCTTCGCCGAGGGCGTGGACGTCACAGCCGGCTGGCTGATCGGCCTCGGCAACGCGGGCTTCCTCAACACCTCGTTGCTCGGGACCTACACGATCGCCAGCCGCTACACCGACCCGCTGCAGAACTACGACTGCGTCGGCTTCTACGGCAACATCTGCGGCGTGCCCACGCCCGAGTGGCGGCACCGCCTCCGCTTCTCGTGGGAGACCAACTTCGACATGGTCTTCACCCTCGCCTGGCGCTACAACGGCTCGGTGCTGATCGACGCGGCGAGCTCCGAGGACGCCCTCGCCGTCCCGGGCTCCCTCGAGTCGTGGCGGATCAACGGCGGCTACGAGAACCCAGCCTGGAATCTCTTCGACCTGGCCTGGGTGTGGAACGTCGGCTCGAACTACCAGCTCGTGCTGGGCGTCAACAACATCCTCGACAAGGAGCCGCCGCTCGGCGCCGGCCTGAACGACAACGACTACGGCCCGGGCTTCTACGGCTTCTACGACCCCTACGGCCGGCAGCTGCACGCGGCCATCAACTTCAACTTCTGATCGAACGTCCGCAATACCAACCGGGCGGCCCCGCCGGGGGCCGCCCTTTTTTTGGGGTGCTTCAGCGCGCGGCCTTTCTCTTCGCCTTCTCGAGCGCCCTGCGCAGCTCCCGGGCCTGGTCGCGCGCCCAGCGCTCGACGTCGGCCCACACCGTCGCGGAGTTGGCGGGCGCCGCGTTGACGCCGCGCATCCGCGCCTCGGGCTGGATCAGCCGCCGCTCGGCGGCGCGCGCCTGGATGATCCCGGTTTCGGCGTCGATCAGCTCGAAGACGATCGTCGCCTCGCCCACCGCCGCGAGGTGAACGTTGCCGCGGCGGGTCACGTTCGGAGGTACGAAGGACGTGATGTCCACGAAACCGGCCCGCACGATGAGGGTTCCCGGTCCCACACGGTCCGCGATCTCGAAGAGCCTCGAGCGCTCGAGCTCGGCGACGAAGGTGTCGCGGACAAGCTGCTTGAACCGCTCCCGGTCCTCCGGCCGCACGGCATACGGACCGCCGTCGCCGCGCAGCATCCTCGCCGTCGTGCCCGAGCTCGTCTCGCCGCCCTCGCGGAACTGGAACTCGGGCTCCCAGAGATACAGGGTGTCGTAGCGGTCCATGTCGACGTCGGGGTGCACCCAGGTGCTCGCGAGCGCGCCCCTCGTCTCGACCAGCTCTTCGGCGCCGGTGACTTCACGAACGGTGGGCGTGTCCTGGGCGACGGCCGCCGTCGCCAGGAGGACCGCCGCCGGGATCAGGGACAGTCCCTTGCGCATGGTTGCACCTCCTCATCAATCAACATGCGGCGAGCTCGACGGGATTTCAACTCCGCGCGACGGGGTCGGCGCAGGTCGGGGGTTCAGGGCTGGGTGGGCGGGTCACACGCGCTCACGCGGGCGTGTTGGCGAGCCACCGGCACGTGCAGGCAATTCCGGTTGGTGCTCTGTGTTCTTCCCGAGCCCGAGCCCGTTACCGTTGCCGTTACCGAAACCCGGGTTCTCCGCGGAAATCAAACGTACCAACGACGAAATCGAAGGCACCCTGGTACGCGTCGAGCTTCTCGATGTGGAAGAACGTGACACTCGACCTCTCAGGAGGCGTGGCGTATCGGTAACGGTAACGGTAACGGGCTCGGGCTCGGGATTGGAGAGCCTGCTGTCAGGTTATGTCAGCTCCCAGGAGTGGGCGGGGCCGCCGTGGGGGCCGGCAGGTCGAAGAGCACGGCGTCTTCCCCCCGCTTGTCGATCAGCTTCTGAAGGTGGCGGATGAGCTTGTCGCGGCGCAGCAGGAGGGCACGGACCTCCCGGCTTCCCAGGTACGGCTCCACCCGCTCGCGAATCGTCGATTCGTCGACATGCTGCAGGGATGCCCACAGCCCGCGCTCGCAGCCGGTGAGCTTGTCACTGTCGATGAGCTCGGAGGACTGCTTGAAGGCCCTCGTGTGGTCGATCAGCCAGATGTTCCAGTTTGAGTCGATCAGGAGGTTGCCCTGGTTGCGGTCGTTGTTGGCGATCAGGCTGTCGAAGACGCGCATGATCCCCTTCTGCCGGTTCCAGCGCGCGGGGTCCGGAGGGTCGAGAGACCCCTGCTCGAGCAGCTCGATCTCGGGCGTGGTCTGCTCCATCCAGATCTGCACCGTGCCGTGCGCGCCGTCGATGCTCCGCACCACCGCTGGCGGCACGCGGCCGATGCCGAGGAGCTCGCTGAGCTCATAGGCCGCGACCTCGAAGATCGCCGCGTCGCGGTAGGACTTGGGACGTTTCGCGCCGCTCATCGGTTCGCTCTCGACCTCGACGTCGACGGTCCGGAAGGCGGCGTGGAAGCGGGCGCCCTCGTGCTCGAGCATCAGCTTCTCCGCTCCGGCAACACCGCGCCCGATCTTCTCGCGGCTGATCACCGATCCCGAGCGCAATGCGTCGCGGATCGTGGCGTGGTCCTGGAACGGCAGCGGCCGTCCGTCGACATCGAGCCATCGATAGGCCTCCAGCCCGGACGGATGCACAGCCGGTGCGGTCGCCGGGTGCGAGACCATCAGCGCGGCGGCGACGAGCAACGGCAGCAGGGCGCGGGCGCGGCCGCGCCTCCGGGGCGTCCCATGCACGGCAGTCCATCCACTCATCGGTTCACGCTCCTCGCAGTCGGTACGTCGTCGTACGGGTCTTCAGGAACTTCAAACCGCGGATCAACGACGAAATTCCGGGCGCAGGGGCCTTTTCTGAAGCGATTCGATGACCGCCAGCGCGCGCCGGATCTCGGCTGTCGTGGCCGCGCCGGGGCGCAGCTGCAAAGCGGCCGCGAGGTACTGGTAGGCGGCGGTCGGGTCGTGGCGGTCCTCGAGCAGGATGAGGCCTGCGAGGGCGAGGCCCTCCGCGAGGTCGGGGCCGCGCGGCGCCTCCCGCAGCACCCGCTCGAGGAGCGTCAGGGCCGCACCGGCGTGGCCCTGCTCACGCAGCCACCGTGCCAGGGCGACCGCCTCGTTGACCGCCAGCGCGCCGCGCGCGGCGGCGGGCGGGAGGGCGAAGTACTCGGCGGCGGCCTCCGCGTAGTCACCGCGCATCAGGGCTTCGCGGACGGTGCGCCCTCCCGAGGGAGCTGTCTTCGGCTTCCCGATGTCGTCCGGTTTCGCCGCCGTCGCGCGGGCGTTGAGCAGCGCCGCCGCCGCCGCACCGGCGAGGAAGCCCCCGATGTGGGCCCCGTGCGCGACGCCTCCCTCGCCGGCGAAGAGGAACGGCACCACGTTGTCGATGAAGAGGTAGACCCCGAGCACGATGCGGGCGCCGACGAAGAAGGTGTGCACGAAGAAGGGCGGCAGGAAGAAGAGGACCCGCACGACATTCCTGGGAAACCACACGAAGTAGAAGCCGAGCACCCCCGAGATCGCGCCCGAGGCCCCCACCAGCGGCACATTCGACGAGGCGAAGAATACGGCGTGGAACATGGTCGCCGCGACGCCGGTGAGCAGGTAGGCGACGACGAACCAGGGCACGCCCAGCCGGCGCTCCACGTTGTCGCCGTAGATCCACAGGAACAGCATGTTGCCGAACAGGTGCATCAAGCCGCCGTGCATGAACATGGAGGTCACGAGGTCGACGAGCGACGGCTCGGCGGGACGGTAGCCGTGCTCGAAGACGACGAGGTCGTAGGCCGAGACCGCGCGCGCGGCCTGGTCCAGCTCGGCGCGGCTGCTGACGTACTGCGAGAGGAACTCCAGGTACTCGCGGAAGGCCGGATCGTTCGGATCGGCCGGCTGCACGCCGAGTGGGAGGTTGACCACGAGGTAGACGGCGACGTTGAGGGCGATCAGCGTCCAGGTGGCGTAGGGCACGCCCTTCGGGTTCGGGGCATCCGAGATCGGCAGGAACATCCACGCTCCAGTCGGCCCGCGCGGGCCGGCGCCAGCGTAGCACCGTCGGCGGCGCCGGCGCGCCGCTCAGCGGGCGGCGTCCGGCTTCACTCCACCCTGTGGTAGTTGAACCGCAGCTCGTCGCGGCG
>CAZMED010000105.1:0-5019 GCA_964565045.1 uncultured Thermoanaerobaculia bacterium | reverse complement strand
GGCCGGCAGGCGCCCGGCCCTATAATGCCCGTTGAAGGGCGGAAGCGGCAATGACCCACCACGACGAGAGCCACATGGAGATCCTGCGCGAGCTTCTCGAGGGGCAGCTGCTGGGCGTGCTCGGCACCCACCACGAGGGTGAGCCCTACACCAGCCTGGTGGGCTTCGCGGCGACGCCGGACCTGGCGCAGCTGCTCTTCACCACCGGCCGCGCGACCCGCAAGCACGCCAACCTGGTGGCGGACGCCCGCGCCTCGATGCTGATCGACAACCGCAGCAACCGACCCGCCGACTTCACCGAGGCCTCGGCGGCCACCGCCGTCGGCGTGGTCGAGGAGGTCGGGGAGGCCGGGCGGGCCGGGTTCGAGCGGGTGTTTCTCGCCAAGCACCCCCACCTCGAGAGCTTCGTGCGCTCGCCGAGCTGCGTGACGCTGCGATTGCGGGTGTCGGTCTACATGGTGGTGACCCGCTTCCAGCACGTGATCGAGATCCACGTCGACCGATGACGTTTCTCGTCGGCCTCGAGGAGATCGGCGACGCCGACGGCGCCATGGTGGGCGGCAAGGCGCTCGCCCTGGCCGCGCTGCAGCGCGCCGGGCAGAAGCTGCCGCGCACCCTGTGCTTGACGACCGCAGCTTACGAGCGCTTCGTCGAGGCGGCCTCGTTGCGGGCGGTGATCCGGCAGGAGCTCGGGCGCAAGGCCTTCGAGGACATGCGCTGGGAGGAGATCTGGGACGTCGCGCTGCGCATCCGCAACCGCTTTCTGAGGGCGCCGGTCCCGGAGGAGATCGCGGACGCGGTGCGCGAACGGCTGGCGGGGGAGCTCGCGCCCCGCGCCCTCGCGGTGCGCTCGTCGGCACCCGGGGAGGACTCGGGCCAGGCCTCCTTCGCCGGGCTCCACGACTCGTTCGTCGGGGTTCGTGGGACCGCCGAGACTCTCGATGCGGTGCGCCGCGTGTGGGCCTCGTTGTGGACGGACCGCGCGCTGCTCTACCGCCGCGAGCTCGGCATCGACGTCGACACCAGCGCGATGGCGGTCGTGATCCAGGAGCTGGTGGAAGGGGCGAGCTCGGGCGTCGCCTTCGGGGCCCACCCGACCGATCCCGGGCTGGCGGTGGTGGAGGCGGTGTACGGTCTGAACCAGGGCCTGGTCGACGGCTCGATCGAGCCCGACCGTTGGACCCTCGAGCGCCGCAGCGGCCGCGTGGTCGAGCACGCCGCGCCCGGCGAGCGGCGCCGGCTGGTGGCCCGGGGCCCGGAGCTGGTCGTCGAAGCGGTTCCGGCAGCACTCGGCGGTTCTCCGCCCCTCGACGAGGCCGGGCTGGTGATGGTCTTCGAGGCACTGCGCACCGTGCAGGGAGTCTTCGGCGCCGCCCAGGATGTCGAGTGGACCCTTGACGACGGCCGGGTGGTGCTGCTGCAGGCCCGCCCGGTGACGGCCGCGGCTTCCGGGGAGGGCGACAGGCGGGCCTGGTATCTGAGCCTGACGCGGAGCCTCGATCAGCTGCGCCGCCTGCGCGAGCGGGTCGAGAGCGAGCTGCTGCCGGCCATGGACCGCGAGGCGGAGGAGTTGGCGCTCGGCGACCCCGCCGTCCTCGACGGGGAGGCCCTGGCCGACGAGATCGACCGGCGCCGCCTGGCCCACGACCGCTGGGTCGAGATCTACTGGCGGGAGTTCATCCCCCTGGCGCACGGGATCCGCCTCTTCGGCCAGTTCTACAACGACGTGGTGCTTCCGGACGACCCTTACGAGTTCATGGGCCTGCTCGCCGCCACGCCCATGGTCAGCGTGCGCCGCAACCGCGAGCTCGCCCGGCTCGCGGGAAGGCTGCGCGGGGACGAACCCCTGCGCGTGCGGCTCGAAGCCGGCGAGCAGGGCGACGAGGCCTTCGAGACCGAGCTCGAGAGCTTCCAGCGGGAGTTCGGCGGCGCGGTGTACGCCGACCAGCCCTGCTTCGGTGACCGCGTGCGGCTGGTTCAGTTCCTGATCGCCCTCGCCGCGGCGCCGGCTCCTGCCGAGCCGGCCGCACCCGCCGCTGTCGAGCACCTGGTCGGAGCGTTCCTCGAACGGGTCGCCGAGGCGCGGCGGCCGCTCGCCCGCGAGCTGCTCGATCTCGGCCGTGCGAGCTACCGCCTGCGGGACGACGACAACATCCACCTCGCCCGGCTCGAGAGCCTGGTCCTCGAGGCGGTGGAGGCGGGACGGCGGCGGCTGCTCGCGGCGAAGGGCGGGGAGCCGACGGCCCATGCGTTGGAGGACGTCGTCCGCGCGCTGCGCCACCCGAACCTGGTGGTGGAGCCGAAGCCCGTCGAGTCGAAGCTCGCCGTCGAGCCCGGGTTCTCGGCGCGACCGCGGCAGCTCGTGGGGCAGCCGTCCGGGCCCGGCGTCGCCACCGGCGCCGCCCGGGTGGTCGGGAACGTCGACGATCTGCTCGGATTCCGCGCCGGCGAAGTGCTGGTCTGCGACGCGGTCGACCCCAACATGACCTTCGTCGTGCCGATCGCCTCCGCGGTCGTCGAGCGGCGAGGGGGCATGCTGATCCACGGCGCGATCATCGCCCGCGAGTACGGTTTGCCGTGCGTCACCGGCGTGCCGCAGGCGACCGTGCTGATCGCCGACGGCGACCGCCTGACCGTGGACGGCTACCTCGGCATCGTCACCGTGCACTCCGACGGGCCGCGGACGTGACACGGGGGGGCCGGAAGGGACGGCGAAGGCGGATCGGTATGATGTGGCCATGAAGAACCGAACGCTCGTGATGGTCTCCGCGGTGCTCCTGGTCCTGGCGGGCCCTGGCGTTGGCATCCCGATGTCCGAAGAAACCGGGTTCGAGGCGGTCGTGGACGGCGTGCTCGTCGCCGCCGATCCGGCGACCGGAGACAACCGGGTGTGGATCGCCGTCGGCGACGACCTACTGGCGGTCGACGCCCCGGACGCGGTGCTGCCGACGGGGGCGCGGCCCCGATACGCGCTGGCGACGGGGGCGGACCGCACCGCCGCCCCGCCTTCGGCCGCCGTGCTGTGGCCGTCGAGCCGGCCGCCCGGGGACGCGCCTTCCGACAGGCTGGCGGTCGCCGCACCCCCGGGCTTCTCGCTGGCGTCCGGAGGCCGCGAGGTGGTCATCCTCGACCTCGGGCGCGCCGCCGGCCGAGGCGACGCGGTCATCTGGCTGCCGCGGGAGCGGGTATTGGTGACGGGGGCGCTGTGCAGCCGCGGTCGGGTGGCGGCGACGGCGGCGTCCGACACCCAGGCCTGGTTGCGCGTGCTCGCCGAGCTGCAGGACCTCGAGCCCGCGGTGGTGGTGCCGGGCCGGGGGCCGGCCGGCGGCCCGGAGCTCCTCCAGGACCAGATCGACCGCGTGTCCGAGCTGCGCGGCGCGGTGGAGCAGGGCCTGCTCGCGGGCCGGTCCGCGGCCGCGGCGGCCGAGAGCCTCGAGGCGCCGTGGTTCGCCGCCTGGCGGAAGGTCGACCCGGGAGGAGCCTCGGCGGCCTTCAGGGCGGTCTTCGACGAGGTCGGCGGCCTGCGGACGCCGTGGCAGCTGATCGAGGACCGGGGCCTCAGTGAAGGACCGTCGCCGACCGCCGCCGATCCCGGCTGGTCGAGGCCGCGGAAGGTGCTGTGGCGGGACTCGTGGCCCGAGCGGCTGCCGATGCTGGCGGTGGTCGCGCCCGGGGTGGAGATCGTGCCCTTCCGGACCAACGCCGAGGCGCTGGCCGAGATCGCCGGCGCCGAGGCCCTGATCGGGACCGCCGACGCCGAGCTCCTCGCGGCCGGCACTGACCTGCGCTGGGTGCAGGTCGGCTCCGCGGGGGTCGAACGCTACCTGAGGATCCCGCGCCTGGGCTCGGGGGAGGTCCTGCTCAGCAACGGGCAGCGACTCGCGTCACCGGTGATCGCCGAGCACGTGATGGCCTTGACCCGCGCCCTCGCCCGCGGCCTCAACCGCGCCGTCACCGCGCAGAACGAGGGCGTCTGGCGGCGGTCCGAGATCGGCGACGCCGCCCCGCTCACCAGCCTCCGCGGCAAGACCCTGCTCGTGGTCGGGCTGGGCGGCATCGGCACCGAGGTCGCACGCCTCGCCGACGCGGCCGGCATGCGGGTGACGGCAATCCGCAACAGCTCCCGCAGCGGCCCGCCCTTCGTCGCCCGGGTCGGCCTCGGCGAGGATTTCATGGCGTACCTGCGCGAGGCCGACGTGGTCGTCAACTGTCTGCCGATGACGCCGGACACCGCGGACTTCTTCGACGCCGCGACCTTCGCCGCCATGAAACCGTCCGCGTTCTTCATCAACGTGGGCCGCGGCGGCACGGTGGACACCGGGGCGCTCCTCGCGGCTCTCACCGAGGGCCGCATCGCCGGCGCGGGGCTCGACGTCACCGATCCCGAGCCGCTGCCCGAGGGCCACCCGCTGTGGCAGGCCCCGAACCTGATCATCACGCCGCACTTCGCGGCCTGGTCCGACAACGACCCCGAGCTGCGGTGGCTGCTCTACCGCGAGAACCTGCGGCGTTTCTCGGTCGGCGAACCGCTGCTCTCGGTGGTGGATCCCGAGCGCGGCTACTGAAGGCTGCCGACAGTCAGTCCGAGCGCCGCATCTCGTGCTGGACGGTGCGCTCGATGGCCCACATCATCTGCTCGGCGAGCCGCGTCTGCTCGAAGACCGCCATGATGAGCGCCTTGAGCGGGAACAGGCGAACGTGCGACGACGCGTCGAGGTTGATGGTCTCCATCGACCACGAGGGAAACAGCCGGTTGACGCCGGTCTCGGTGCTGAGCAGGAGCAGGTCGGTGTGGCGGCCGTCCTCCACGATCTTGCGGTAGACCTCGTCCACTGCTTCGTCCGGTCCTTCGAGTACCTGATAGAACAGGCCCCCGGACGCCATCAGCACGCCGGTGAGGCCGAGGCGTTCGTTGTTGCGCCGCGACTGCTCCCCGATGGCCTGGACGTCGGCCTCCGAGAGCGGTGACTCGAAGCGGCTCACGTACCTGATGCGCTTGATCATGGCGGGATGCTACCC
>CAZMED010000104.1:0-10243 GCA_964565045.1 uncultured Thermoanaerobaculia bacterium | reverse complement strand
TTGAGTTCCCGCTCACCCGCCCGACTCACCACCAAGACGCCAAGAACACCAAGAAAGACTCTTGAGATCGCGCCCGATTCATGAACGATGCAGGTCGAGTTTCGGCGTTCTGGCCATCGAGCGCCACTCGAAAAATTCTCTTGGTGGCCTTGGTGTCTTGGTCGTGAATCAGCCGGCCGATCCTCGCGACACGGCCCGGTGAACCAGAAATGCGACGAGTGCCATGGCGCCGTCGGCGACGCCCGAGAACCACACCGACCACGGCGTCTCGGCGAGCAGGCTCCCCCCGAGCAGGAACACGAAGGCCATCGACTTGGCGATCAGCAGCAGGGTGATCGTGCGGTGGCGGAAGTACTCCACCAGATAGCCGGTGGCGAGCACGAAGTGAAAGGCCCCGGCCTGCCAGATGAAGAAGATCGGCTCCGCGCCGGCCCAGCCGGCGAAGCCCACCGCCCACTCGGCGAAGAACATCAGCATGATGCCGACGATGATGCTGTGGAGCGCGATGAGCAGGATCAGGATTCTCTCGTGACCGGTGGTCAGGCGCATGGGCATCACTCCCACCAGAGGTCGAGCGCGGCCGGCGGCTCCCGGCGGCGCGGCGGCCGTCCGGCCCGCGCCAGCTCGTCGGCGACGACCGCAATAACGTTCGGCACCGCCTCGCGCACGGCGTCGGTGAGGCGGGTACCTTGCCCGGTGCTCGAGGGCACCACGCCGACGAGCACGATCTCATCGGGGCTCTGACCGCTGATCTCGGTCGCCATCAGCGCCTCGCGCAGGCCCGGCTCGTGGGGGCTCATCCGCGACGGCGGCGGCTTGGCGACGATGTCGCCGTCGCGGATCAGGCGCAGCGACCCCACGGGCTCGTCGCCGTGGACCGTGTCGATCACGACCACCAGGCGCGCACCCGCGAGGTAGGGCGTGAAGTCGAGGCCGGGGGTCCCGACGTCGATCACCTCCACGTCGTCGGCGAACTCGTACTGCGCCTCCAGAGCCTTGATCGCGTAGGGCCCGAGGCCGTCGTCCGTGCACAGCACGTTGCCGACCCCCAGAACGCGAATGGGCTTGGGTTCCGTCATCGCACGATTGTGCCAGAGTCGCAGGGCGTTTGATAGGAAGATCGACCTATCGAATGAGGAATTAGGAGTTAGAAATGAGGAATGCCCACCCACCCCCTCGGACTCAAAGAAAAAGAAAAGGCCGGGGATCGATCCCCGGCCAGTTTCTAGACGTCGGAACTGGAAATTCCTAATTCCTCATTCTTACAGCACCCTCACCTTCGACACCTCGTTCCCCTCCGGGTCGTGCGTGTGAATCGCGCACGCGAGGCAGGGGTCGAAGGAGTGGATGGTGCGCAGCACCTCGAGCGGGCGCTCCGGATCGGCGATCGGGTTGCCCACCAGGGAGGCCTCGTAGGGCCCCATCTGGCCGGCGCCGTCGCGCGGCCCGGCGTTCCAGGTCGAGGGCACCACGCACTGGTAGTTCTTGATCTTGCCGTCTTCGATGACGCACCAGTGCGACAGGGTGCCGCGCGGCGCCTCGTGGAAGCCGAAGCCCCTGATCTCGCCCCTCGGGAACTCGAAGGGGGTGAAGATCTCGGTGTCGCCGGAGGCGATGTTGGCGACCAGCGCCTCCCAGTGGCTGAGGGCCTGGTGGGCGATCACCCGGGCCCGGATGGCGCGGGCCGCGTGCCGCCCCAGGGTCGAGTGGAGCACCGCCGGCGTGAGGTTCGCCCCCGCCACCGAGCCCGCCACCTGGAGGAACTCGGTCGCGAACTTGGTGGTGAGCTCGTCGCCGGCCGCGAGCGCACAGAGCACCTGTGCCAGCGGCCCCACCTGCATGGGCTGGTTCTCGAAGCGCGGCGCCTTCACCCAGGAGTAGCTCCCATTGTGGTCGAACTCGGAGTACGCCGGCACGGTGTCCTCTTCCCACGGGTGCTTCTGCCAGTCGCCGTCGAACCACGAGTGGGCGATCGACTCGGCGACGTTCTCGCGGAACAGCGGGTCGGTGAAGGACGTGATGGGGCGGTAGCTGCCCAGGTCCTTGTTCATGATGACGCCGCCCGGCATGCCGAACTCGGTGCACTCCGGGTTGAGCGGCAGGTCGGGGACCGAGAGGTAGTTGGTGACGCCGGCGCCGTACCCGAGCCACGGCGCGTACATGGCGCCGATCGCCGCCACGTCGACGAAGTAGACCTGGTCGACGAAGGTCTTGACCTCCTCGAGGTAGTTCTTGATCTGGTAGAGCCGCGCCATGTTGAGGGTCGCCTCGTTGTCGAGGTTGATGGCATTGGCCACGCCGCCGACCGCGAGGTTCTGGATGTTCGGCGTCTTGGAACCGAGGACGGTGACCACCTTGTTGGCGGTCTTCTGGGCATCGAGGGCCTGCAGGTAATGGGCGACCCCCAGCAGGTTGACGTCCGGCGGCAGCTTCATGGCCGGGTGGCCCCAGTAGCCGTTGGTGAAGATGCCGAGCTGTCCATTGGCGACGAAGCTCGCGAGCCTCTCCTTGACCGCGGTCAGGTCCTTGACGCCGTTGCCGGGCCAATCCGACAGCGACTCGGCCAACCTCGAGGTGGTCGTGGGGTTGCCGTCGAGCGCCGACACCACGTCCACCCAGTCGAGCGCCGAAAGGTGGTAGAAGTGGACGATGTGGTCGTGCAGGGCATGCGCCGAGACCAGCAGGTTGCGGATCAGCTGCGCGTTGAGCGGCGGGTTGATGCCGAGGGCATTTTCGACCGCCCTCACCGAGGCGATCGCGTGCACGGTGGTGCACACGCCGCAGATGCGCTGCGTGAAGATCCACGCGTCGCGCGGGTCGCGGCCCTCGAGGATCTTCTCGATGCCGCGCCACATCTGGCCCGAGGACCAGGAGTTCTGAACCGCTCCCCGGTCGACCTCGACGTCGATGCGCAGATGACCCTCGATGCGCGTGATCGGGTCAACAGTGATCATTCTGGCCATCAGGACCCCCTTCTAGTGAGCCGTCCCGGCGGCGGGATGGCCGGCCAGGATCGGGTAGCGTTTGACGATCAGGATGTAGAGGAAGACCTCGAACGCGATCACGCCGAAAGTGATCAGGAGCTCGAGCGTGGTCGGGAAGTAGGACCAGTTGGGGCCGGGGTTGAAGGCGACGATGTAGGCGTTGAAACGGTACATCGCCCCTGCCAGCATGATGAACATGGAGGCCCGCAGCATGGTCTTGAAGTCGGCGCGGCTCTTCGCCCGCAGGAGCATCACCACCGGGATCACGAACAGGGCGATCTCGATCCAGAACACGACGCTGTAGAACCCGGAGGTGAACATCATCCCGAACTTGCCGCTGAATATCAGGTCGATGAAGCGGATCGCCAGGAAGAGCAGCAGGGTGGTGAGCACCGCGCCCGACAGCGAGGTCAGCATGGAGTCGTGGCGGGGGCGCTTGAAGACCGCGCTCGAGACCCCCGACTCCCACACCACCACGGCATAGCCCATGCCCACGCACGAGATGAGGAACAGCAGGGGGATCCAAGCGGTGAACCACAGCGGGTGCAGCTTATGGCCGGCGAGCAGCATGACCGTGCCGAGCGACGATTGGTGCATGGTCGGCAGCAGCAGCCCGAGGGCGATGATCCAGATCATCGCCTTGCTGTAGAACTTGAGCCCGACCTCCGAGAACTTGATCAGGGCGGAGCTCTTCGAGCTGGCCTTCCACTTCTCGAGGAAGGCCGGGCCGAGCTCGATCCACAGCACGCCGACGTAGGCCATGACGCACAGCGCCACCTCGAGCAGGGCCGAGTTCCAGTTGTACCTGCCCACATCCGGGAAGCCGCCGAGGGGGATCCGCCAGATCTCCCACCAGCGGCCGACGTCGATGATGATCGCCAGAGCCGCCATCGTGTATCCGAGAGCGCTGGTCAGAATCGCCGGACGCACGATGGGGTGGTACTTCCCCTTGTTGAAGACGTAGGCGAGGATCGCGATCGCATAGCCGCCGCACGCCAGCGCGGTGCCGGTGACGACGTCGAATGCGATCCAGATGCCCCAGGGATAGCCGTCGGTGAGGCCGGACACGGCGCCGATGCCGGTCAGGAAGCGATAGAGAAGGATCAGGACCCAGAGGCCGAGGAAGATCACCAGAAATTTGGTAAACCGCCCGGTGACGATGGGTCCGCCGACGGGTTGCGCTTCATGACTACTCATCGGACGCCTCCTTCTTCGAGGCACGGCGGTTCCTCCACAGCACGGCACCGAGGACCGCGTACAGGGCGGCCGGCGCGATGAAGCCCTGATAGATTCCGTGCTGGATCGACCGCGCCAGTACGCCCACGCCCTCCTCTCCGAGCTCCGGGAGGCCGAGCTTCTCGAACTCGATGCCGGCCAGGTAGAGGACCTGGGTGCCGCCCCCGTCGTGCTCGCCGAAGATCTTCGGGTTGCCCGCCGGGTAGTAGCGCTCGGGATAGTCCGCGATGCGCTGTTTCGCGTCCGCGAGCAGGTCCTCGTACCTGCCGAAGATCACCGCATCGACCGGACAGGCCTGGCAGCATCCCGGCTCGGTCCCTTCCTTGTGCTCGCCGGTCTGCGGATCGACGATGATGTGGTGGCACAGCTCGCACTTGACGATCAGCGGTACCGGCGTGTCCCACTGGAACTTGGGGATGTTGTAGGGGCAGGCCACCTGGCAGTAGCGGCACCCGATGCAGCGCGTCGGGTCCCAGGTGACGATGCCCAGCTCGCGCTTCTTGAAGGCGCCGATCATGCAGGCGTTGGTGCAGCCCGGGTCGATGCAGTGCATGCACTGCTGCTTCATGTACGAGTAGTCGTCCGCGGTCTCGAAGCGCTTGATGATGTTCTTGGTGCTGCCGTCGAGGTCCCTGGGCGGGTCGTACAGATTGCCGGGCAGGTTGTTGGCCGCCTTGCACGCCGTCACGCACGCCCGGCAGCCGATGCACCGGGTCGCGTCGTACAGCATGCCGTAGGCGTTGGCCGGAACGGCCGGCCGCGTCGAGGCCGATACCGGCTTGGCGGCCAAGGCCGTCGCGCCGGCGCTCGCCGCGGCAGCTCCTTTCAGCAGAGTGCGTCGGTCCATGGTCATGACGACCCCTCCCCGCTCCCCCCTTCCGCGATCTTCTTCGACGCCATCAGGCCGGCGCCGATGACCGCGCCGCCGACGAGACCGGCGACGCCGGCCGCCGCCGCCCCCGCGCTCGAGCGGTGCTCGGGGTAGATGGGCGGTACGGCGCCCTCGGGCAGCGCCGATTCCTGGTGCAGCGGCTTGTGGAAAGCCACTCCCTGCTCGGTGCAGCCGAAGCACGGGTGGCCGATACCGATCGGCCACGCGTCCGGAATTCCGCCGAAGTGCAGGACCGAGCAGTTGGCATGGGTCTCGGGCCCCTTGCAGCCGAGGGCGAACAGGCAGTAGCCCAGCTTGTGCCCCTCGTCGCCGAACTGGCGTGCGAAACGACCGGCGTCGAAGTGGGCGCGGCGCGGGCAGTGCTCGTGGATGGTGCGCCCGTAGGCGAACAGCGGCCGCCCCTTGTCGTCCATCTCGGGCAGCGAGCCCATGGTGACGTACTGCAGCACCGTGCCGAGGAAGTTGTACGGGTTCGCCGGGCAGCCGGGAATGGTGACGACCGTCTTGCCCTCGAGAACCTGCGGCGCGCCGACGGCGCCGGTCGGGTTCGGGTCGGCCGACGGGATGCCGCCCCACGATGCGCACGAACCGATGGCGACGATCGCGCCCGCCTTGTCCGCCACATCGTTGATGATCTCGATCGCGGTGCGGCCGCCGATCTTGCAGTAGATGCCGTCGTCCTTCATGGGGATCGCGCCCTCGACAACGCAGACGTACTGGCCTGCGTGCTTCTCCATCGCGTCGTGCAGGGCCTCCTCGATCTGGTAACCCGCGGCCGCGAACAGGGTCTCGTGGTAGTCCAGCGAGATGAGGTCGAGGATCAGCTCCGCGAGGCCCGGGTGCGAGGTGCGCAGCAGCGACTCCGTGCACCCCGTGCACTCCTGGAAGTGGAGCCAGATCACCGATGGCTTGAGGCCTGCGGCCGCCGCTTCCGCCCATTTGACTCCGACCGATGCGGGGAGCCCGACGGCGGCAGCGGCCATCATGCACGTCTTCACGAAGTCCCTTCGGTCTACACCGTCCCCAGCGGGGGAACCGAGGGGCGCACTGAACCTGTCATCCCTCCAACCCATCATGGCCTCCTTTGAAAATCTGCCATTCGACTATGAAAACGCGACCCGGCTTTGGACCGGACAACACTACGAACGTCCACACGCCGTTGTCAATACGGACGACTGAATTTCATTCGATTCTCAAGTTCAGTCACTTTTGTGAATGCGATTCAATTGCATTTGTCGGAGACGGTGGCGGTGGAGCTTCACCTTCGAGCCGTGCGCTCATGTCCGTGATCCGGTTCCCCATGACCGAAAACCGCACACGAAGTGCCGAATACTGAAACGGCGCACCACGGCGAGGGCGGAGGCTTCGCTCGTCGAGGATGCCGCGCGCGACCCCGACGCCGGAAGCACACCGTCGAGATTGAGTTGCCGAATGTTTTCCGGACGGCCCATCGGGGACCCGGCCAGCCGTCGTTCTCAGCGCGCGCGGTCCCCGACCGAGTTCGCATCGAGGCCTGCCCGGACGAGCCGGCGGCGTTCTGCAGTGCGCAGGATTTCCTGCGCCACGACCGGCACCGCCGCGGCCACCCGCGCGCCCAAACCGAACCGTGGTCCGACCCGTCCAGGCTCTGCCCCCCACAGCCGGAATCGAACTCCGCCGAGGATCGGTGAACCGTGCAGCAGCCAGCGCAGGGCGTCGACGAGGTCGAGGTGGTGTGCCGAGCCCGCACTGGGCGCGAGCGCCAGCAGCCCGTCATGGCCGATGCGGTGGATCGTCCCCGGCGGGTCTCCGGCCGCGACCGCATCGACCAGCCAGACCTCCGCTTCGCCCTGCCACAGCCGGTCGAGCCGGAGCACGTCGGGCGCCTCCGCGACCGCCATGCCCCGCGGGACGCCGGCTTCGCGCACGGCCCCCGCGACCGCAGGCCCGAAGCCGTCGTCCGCCATCAGGGCGTTGCCGAGGCCCAGCACGAGGACCGACACGCCGCCCGAGCTCCAGGTCACCGCTCGATCCGCACGACGTGCACCGAGCACGAGATGCACGGGTCGTAGGCACGCGCGACCATGCTCAGATCGAGGCTCAGCTCCTCGTCGCCGCCGGCGGGCCGGGCGGCGAGCAGGTTCTCCACCGCCCGCCGCAGATCGCGCTCGACATTGGCGAGGTTCTGCGCGGTCGGCGTGATGATGTTGGCGGCGACCACCCGGCCCTCCGCATCGAGCTCGTACTCGTGGAACAAGGTGCCGCGGGGGACCTCGACCGCGGCGATGCCGCGTCCGGCCCGCACCTCGTACGGCGCCGGTTTCCCGTCCTCGTCGGACATCTCGCGGAGCTCGTCGCAGATCTCGACGCCACGCCCGAGGCTGTGCACGATCTCCACCAGCTGCGCCCAGTTGTTGAGCAGGATGTTGGACTGCGGCCCGGCCGGGAACAAGGCCTGGAAGGCCTCGCGCGCCTTGCCGACCAGACGGTCACCCCACAGGCTCACCCTCGCCTGCGCTCCGGTCATGTAGGTCTCGCCGGAGACGAGCGCCGAGTGCTTGGCGTGTGAGTGCTCGACGGTGAACTCCCGCACGACGTCGCGGTACGCGGCAACCGGAAACTCCTCGCCGCGCGAGGTGCAGATCGTGCTGCCCCGAAATCGGTAGGCTGGAAAATCCGGCTTCAGGGCCATGTACACGGTAGGCTCCGCGGCCCAGGTCGGGACCTCGATCGTCGAGGCGAGCTCGACGAACCGCATCGCCGTCGGCATCTCCGCCACCAGCTCGTCCCGCAGCCGGGCCAGCTGCTCCCGGCTCGGGAGCCTGCCGAAGCCTCCGACGAGGGCATTGACGGGGTGCACCGGGCGTCCGCCGACCAGCTCCTGGATGCGATTGCCGAGCTGCTTCAGCCGCAGGGCCGCCGTCACCTCGTCGGGGTACTTCTTCGCCATCGCCATGACCGATTCGAAGCCGAGATAGTCGGGAAGCGCCAGCGCGAAGACGTGCAGGGCGTGCGACTCGAGAGCGGCCCCGAGGAGGAGCAGGCCGCGCAGCCGCCGCACGAGGAGCGACTCCTCGATGCCGAGGGCGTTTTCGATCGCCATCAAAGCCGTGACGGTGTGGTTGGCCGAGCAGATGGCACACACCCGGGTGATGATCCCCTGAACCTCGAGGAAGTGCTTGCCGACCAGCAGCGCCTCGTAGTAGCGGCTGCCCTCGTGGATGTCCATGTTGACCTCGAGGACCTCGTCGCCCACGATCTTGACGAAGATGCCCCCGTGGCCCTCGACCCGGCCCAGGTGTGGAATCGTGATCGTGCGGTTGCCGTTCATCGCTCTCGTGCCCCCTCGAGACCCATGCGCATCCAGGCCGGCGCCGAGAAGTTCCGCATGCGGTCAGAGATCTCGACCCACGAGATCCCGCGGTCGGCGAACATCGTGATGTTGGCGTCGTAGTGCGGCTCCTCCACCGGGCCGCGGCAGCCCGCGCAGGCGACCCCGTGGTTCGGGCAGCGCGCTCCGCAGCCCGCGCGGGTCATCGCACCGCAGCAGATCTCGTGGAAGTGGAGCACCCGGCAGACGTTCTCCCGCGCCTTGCACTCCCAGCACACCGGCACCGCCGGCAGCTCCGGCACCGTGCCCCGCAGCAGCGAGTTGACTGCCGCGAGGAACTCGTGGCGCTCGATGGGACAGCCCGGCAGCAGCAGGTCGAAGCGCACGAAGTGGGTCGGCGGCAGCGCCTCGATGGAGTCGAGGAAGGAGCTATCGACGTCGTAGACCTCGCGCTCGAGCACCTCGCGCGGGAGATCGTTGCGCATCGCCGGCAGCCCGCCCCAGACCGCGCAGGTGCCGATGGCGACCAGGAGGGACGCTCGGGCACGGATCGTGCGCAGCGCCTCGAGATCCCGCTCGGTGGCCACCACCCCCTCCACGAAGGCGATGTCGAGACGACACGTGTGGTCGTTCTCCGACTTCGCCATCACCCAGTCGACGATGTTGACGGACTCCACCAGCTGCAGCAGATGGTCCTCGCAGTTGAGGATCTGCAGCTGGTCGCCGGCGCACCCGGTGAGCCCGAAGATGCCGACCCGCGGTTTGCCGCCGTCCCGAGACATGGATACCCTCATTGGTAGATGAGCTCCGGAAGGTTGATGGCGTCCCAGTACGAGAAGACCGGCCCGTGAAGACAGGTGAAGGTGTAGCCGACCGCGCAGTGGCCGCACTTGCCGATGCCGCACTCCATGCGCCGCTCGAGGCTGAGGTAGATGCGGTCCTTGCCGAAGCCGAGCGCGACGAGCTTCTCGAGCATGAACCGGTAGAAGACCGGCGGACCACAGGCGGCGGCGAAGGTCCGCGGCACGTCGATCTCGACGTCGTCGATGAGCTCGGTCACGACTCCTTCCTGGCCGTCCCACGGCCGGCCGTTGGTTGAGTCGACCGCGAGCAGGATCTCCGCGTCGCGGCGCCTGCGCAGGGTCTCCAGCTCGTCCCGGAAGAGAACCTGCTCCGGCGACCGGCTGCCGTACAGCAGGATCACGCGCCCGAAATGCTCCCGCAGGTCGATCAGGTACTGCAGGAGCCCGCGCATCGGCACCATGCCGAGGCCGCCGGCCACCAGCAGCACGTCGTAACCGACGAATCGCTCCACCGGAAAACCGTGCCCCAGCGGTCCGCGCAGCCCCACCTCATCGCCCTCCTGCATGTGGTCGAAGAGGTAGTCCGTGAGGACCCCGGCGCGGCGGATCGCGAGTTGGATGATCCCGGTCCGGGTCGGCGCCGACGGCAGCGAGAAAGGCGCTTCACCGACTCCGAGCACCGACAGCTCGACGAACTGGCCCGGGCGCCAGGTGAAGCGGCGGGCGAGCTCGGGGTCGGCGAAGCGGAGCTCGAACAGGCGCACGTCCGCCACCAGGTCCTGGACCCTCATGACCCGCGCCGGTGCGGGCTGGTAGGGGTTGGACCCGGTCGCCAGCTCACGCTCGCCGCAGCGCGGGCGGTACGGCGGGGGCAGATCGAGGGTCACGGTGCACCTCGCACCAGCTCGAAGACCTCGACGACGTTGATGCCGGTCGGACAGTTCTCGATGCAGCGCCCGCAGCCGACGCACGACGGCATGCCGAACTCGCGCACGAAGGCCTCCTGCTTGTGGTAGTA
>CAZMED010000103.1:0-10265 GCA_964565045.1 uncultured Thermoanaerobaculia bacterium | reverse complement strand
TCGGTGTAGAAGTGGGGCAGGTAGACCGAGTAGAAGCGGGGCTCGTCCTCGACCAGGATGATGGCCTGGACCCCACCCTCCTGGATGTCGCGCTCGGCATTGCGTCGGTCCTCGACCTGTTTGATCATGGCCAGCAGCGCCTGCACGTTGCCCTGCCACAGGAACGTCCAGTCGAGCTCGCCGCTCTGCCGCAGCTCCTCGAGCCACGGCAGCTCCCACGCGTGAGCCGCGATCAGACCGACCGGTAGCTCCGGGTTGGCGATCTTGATCTCGTGCACCAGCCTGCCGATCAACATGTCAGGCAACCGTGGGGTCGTGATCACCATGTCGAATTCGCGCTCTTCGATCAGGCGCAGCGCCTCCGCTGCCTCCGCGGCGCGGGTGAATCGGGGAGCGAAGCGCAGGTTGAGGTCGAGGTTGCGGTACTCCTGGATGACCAGCTCGGTGAGCTGGCCGTCCTCCTCGAGAATGAACGAGTCATAGTGTGAAGCGACGAGGAGAATCTCGATGATGCGATACTGCATCAACGACGAGAACTCCTCGTTGTGCATGCCGTAGCGGCTCCTCAGCTCGATCGACTGTCTGGCGACCATGCTTCTCCTGGCCCAAAGGTAACAGAATTTCGCCGCCCAAATGATGATGGGCGCCGTGGGAACTGCGCTTTGCTGGGCGCGGTTGGATGCGGAAGGCTCGTCCAGGGACATCACCGTCGTCGAGATCCTCGACGGGGCGACGAAGAACCTCGAGCACAGCTTCCGTGATGGTGCCGTGAGCCGATGGCTCGGACCTCCCGATGGGGTCCGATGCGGACACTCTGACCGGAGTCTCTATACTGAGGTGACGATACCGAAGCTCGTGCTGCGTGCGGAGGAGATCATCCCGACGGCAGGCGGGCTCGGGGCGAGGACGCGTGCTGTAGGGGGCGGATGGAAGGGCGGACGGTCTCCCACTACACGGTTCGGGAACGCCTGGGTCGTGGCGGAATGGGCGTCGTGTACCGTGCCGAGGATCTGCAGCTCGGGCGGACGGTCGCACTCAAGTTCTTGTCGCTGGAGCTCGATGGGGCGGCGCCTGAGGCGCGGGAGCGGTTCTTTCGCGAGGCCCGGGCGGCCTCCGCCCTCGACCACCCGCGGATCTGCACCGTGTACGAGATCGGCGAGAGCGAAGACGGCCGCCCTTTCATTGCCATGGCCTACTGCGCGGGTGAGACCCTGGGCGAGCGGATCCGCCGCGATCCGGTCCCGTTCGACGACGCGCGGACGATCATCCTCCAGATCGCTGAGGGGCTGCTGGCGGCCCACGATGCGGGCGTGGTGCACCGAGACGTCAAGCCGGCCAACATCATGCTCACCCCGGGCGGCGTCAAGATCCTCGACTTCGGTCTCGCCAAACTGAGCGACGTCACACACCTTACGAAGACCGGGGCCACCCTCGGCACGCCCGCCTACATGTCGCCTGAGCAAGCCACCGGTGGGGTGGTGGATCACCGGTCGGACATCTGGTCGTTGGGGACGATTCTGTACGAAATGTTGACCGGGACCCGGGCGTTTCCGGGCGACAACCCCACCGCGATCATGTACGCGATCCTGTCGCACGAGATTCGCCCGGCGGCGGAGCTGCGGCCCGATGTGCCGGCTGATCTCGAAGGGGTGATCCGGCGCTGCCTCAATCGCGAGCCTGCGGAGCGTTACCAGAGCCTGCGCGAGCTGTTCACCGACCTCGGTGCCGACGAGCGGACGCGAAGCCTGAGCCTCGGCGGCTTCGACTCGGCGCGAACGATGATCTCGCACTCTCCCGGCAGCGCTTCGCGTCACGCCAAGCGACTGCTGCGGCAGCGGGCGCCGTGGCTGGCGGCGGGCGCCGTGCTCACGGTCGCCGCGTTCATCGCATTCTGGATCTCGCTTCGCTCGCCACCGCCGAGCGCTCCCGAACCCGGCGCGAGTGCATCAAGCGGCGCCGCTGCCGAGGCCCCGATGCAAACCGTGGGCGTGGCCGGCTTCGTCAACCGAACGGGCGACCCGGATTATGACTGGTACGGCGACGGTCTGGCGCGGCTGGTCACCGACGCGCTTGCCGGATCTCGGCTGCTGCGGGTGGTGGCGAGCGAGACCGTCGCCGAGCTGCAGCCTGCCGATGGCAACGACCGCGCGCTGCTGGAAGCGGCGTCACAGGCCGGTCTCGGCACCCTCATTGTCGGCGAGGTCCTTCCCGGTCCGCAGGGCGTGTCGGTGGCTGCACGGATCATGGACACCGGCGAAGGCCGGGTTCTGGCGGCGCGGAGGGTCGACGGGTTGGATCCGAAGACTTTGCTCGGCAGCGTCGACGAGATCGCCGCCGAGGCGCGGCGCGGGCTCGGTCTGCCACCCGAGGACAGTGTCAACGTCTATGCGGCCGACTTCGCGACCGACAGCCCGGAGGCCTTCAAGTCCTACCTCGACGGCCTCGAAGCGTTTGCAGGTTGGCGGTACGACGAAGCCGAGCGTGCGTTCACGGCCGCCCTTGCGTTGGCGCCGGACTTCGTCATGGCCAGGTATCGGCTGGCGTGGGTGCTCGCGGCGACCGGGCGCCGCGACGAGGCTCTGGCGGAGATCCGCAGCGCGGCCGCTGCGGCGGAGCGGCTGAACGATCGCGAAGCACGTTACGTGCGGGCCGCGGAGGCGGAGTTCGCAGCGCGCACCGACGACGCGCTGGCCCAGTATCGCGAGCTGGTCGCGGCGTACCCTTACGACACCGACGCCCGCCACCTGCTGGCGGGGGCGCTGCACGACGCCGGGCGCTACGACGAGGAGATCGAGGAGCTCGAGGTCCTGGTGCGTCTGGCTGGTGACGACTCCGTTGTGCGCAGCATGCTGGGCTATGCCTACCTGGCGAAGAAGGACTTCACGCGGGCGGTGGTCGAGCTCCAACGCTACGTGGAGCTCGAGCCGGACAGCGCCAACGGCCACGCCTCGCTGGGCGACGCGTATCGCGCCCAGGGCGAGCTCGACCTCGCCGCCGGCGAGTACCGGGCGGCACTGGAGGCCGATGCCGGCTTCTACGAGGCGGCGACCAGTCTGGCGGTCGTCGAGGCGCTGGACGGGCGCCTCAACGACGCCGAGCGACGCCTGCGCGGGCTTGTCGAGGGGGCCGCGGTGCCGCCGCGGAACCGACTCGACGCCGCGTTTGAGCTCGCGTCGCTGCTGCGCTGGCGGGGCCGCTTCGGCGAGGCGGCCGCAGTGCTCGCCTCGCTCGAGGACGAGCTCGAGTCGGAGCAGGTCCGCGAGGCGATGGCGCTGGCGATCCGGGGCGGCTGCCTCGCCGAGCTCGGCGACACCCGCACGGCGCGGCGTCTGGTCGAGCGCGCCGTCCAGCGGTCGCCTGGACCGCCGACGCGTTACCTCTTCGCACGGGGCCTGCTCGAGCTCCGGCAGGGCGACACCGCGGCCGTGCGCGACACCGCCGCGGCCATCGCCGAGCTCGCGCTGCCACCGGACGACCCCGACCGCACCGAGGACCGGGCGGCGGCGTACCTCGAGGGCATGGCGCTCCTGGCCGAAAAGGACGCCGTTCGCGCCGTCGACCGCCTCTCGGTCGCGGTGGCTTCGGCGGGATACGAGTACGCGGTCTACCGCCTCGGCCTTGCCCGGTCCTACCTCGCAGCGGGGCGGCTGCCCGAGGCGATGTCCGCCGCCCGCCAGGCCGCCGAGTCGGTGGACATGGCCGCGCCGCGCCTCGACCTCATGGCCGACCGGGCCCGCGCGCGGCTCGAGCTGGCGCGGGTTCTGGCGGCCATGGGCCGGCCCGACAAGGCCGCGGCCGAGGCGCGGGCGTTCCTCGACCTCTGGCGGAACGCCGACAGCGAACTGGCCGAGCTCGCCGAGGCGCGGGCCCTCGCTGCCGCGGCGGAGTGAGCGTCGGGTCCGCGGCCGGCGGTCAGCGCGGCGGCCGGGTCAGGCCGCCGGGTCGTGCGGGGGCGACGCAGCCTCCCGGGTCGCCGTCGCCATCGAAGTCGTGGACGAAGCTGCACTCGATCTCGTGGTACTGGCGGAACCGCGTCAGGATCTGGGAGGTGACGGGCTTCAGCCCCATCAACCGGGCATCCTGGATGTCGACGTCGCCGTCCCAGTCCCGGTCGACGAGCACGTCGGGCGCCTCGCCGTCGACCGCGAAGACGCGCACCGTGACGACGGTCTGGTTGAGCAGGGGATCGGTCATCGCCAGGTTCCCCGGATAGCAGGTCAGGGGGCCTCCGTCCATGCGGTAAAGGGACTCGCCCTCGCCGCACAGGGTGCCGTGGTCGTCGACCTTCGGCAGGCTGATCTTCTTGTCGACCAGGACGACCGGCGTGAAGAGCCCGCGGGGTACGTTGAGGTGGGCGAGGACCGCGGTCGCGTTGACGCCGCCCTTGAGCGAGTAGGCCGCGGAGGAGAAGAAACCGGCGAGGTTCCAGGCCTCGGCGGGCTGGGGGCGATCGAAGAAGTCCGCCGCCGGTTCGTTGTCGGAATCGCCCGGCGCCATTGTGCGCACCCCGGGACCGTGGTCGGCGAGCACGACCAGGCCGGGCAGCCGGCGCCAGTGTCCGTAGCGGAAATCGTCCTCGGTCGAGCCGAGATCCGGTCCGTAGCTCCACCTCTGCCAGGCGTTCGCGGCGCCCACCCACAGGACGGGCTCTTCCTCATCGAAGCCCACCTGGCTGACCGTCGGAACCTCGTCCGGCACGCTGATCCCCGGGGTGATCTCGACCCAGGTCTCGTCCTTCGGCCAGGCGAGGCCGGCGTCCGAGAGGTCGGCGATCCAGCCCTGCCGTTCTGTGGAATCAGCCGGCGGGCACGGCGCAATGCCGGGCCAGGCCTCATCGTCGGGCCAGTACACCGGCTCGCAGTCCGGATACGAGGCGCTCGGCTCGCCGTTGCAGTAGATGTCCTCGTAGGTGTCGACCTGCGGCCCGATCTCGATGAATGAGGGGCACCCGTCGGGGTCGGTGAAGACGATGAAGGCGGTGCGGTCGGAACCGGGGAAGACCGGTGGGTAGTTGGCGGCGCCGATGCCGAGGAGGTGGCCGTTCTTGACGTGCAGCAGCGCGCTCAGCTGCCAGCCGCTCGCGGGGTGGATCGCAATCACGCCCGGGTTGGCGTCGACGAGATCGAGCCTCGCTGCGGGACCCGAGGGCTTGCCCTTCCCCTCGTGCGCGGCGGCCGCCGGGGCAAGCAGCAGTGCCGCAACCGCCACCGCGACCGCGGCGGCGACCACGCCAGGGCGTTGCCTGTTCGAACGTTGCGGTGGATGCGTCTGGGTGCGATGCGCGTCGCGGGTCATGCGCCACCTCCTGCGGAAGTCACCCGGCCGCGGCCGCGCCCGGGCTCCAGTTCTTCGATCCGCCACCGTGGTCGGGTCTGTTGCCTGCAAATCTCGGCCGAAGACACGAGATTGTCAACCTCATGACCATCACCCAAACGCGTCAGCCTCGAACCCGAAAGTCGTCGCATTGAGACGCAACGCAGAAAGGTCGAGGTGATCGCCGGGGTCTGGGCCGGGAGAGATCATCCTGGGGCGTAGGAATCGAGGTTTCTGCGCGCCGCCGGACGATGGCAGTCGGACCGGTGGGTGCCTTTGACCGTGAACGTGAACGGGCTCAACGGGCGGCTGAGAAACGCCAGCCGAGCTGCAGCAGGTGGAACTCGATGCCCGGATTGGGCTGCTTGATGCTGGCGTTGGAGAGGTGCTGGAAGCGGTAGGTCAGCGAGTACCGGCCCCCGCGCCCGAACAGGACGCCGGCGCCGATGTGGCTGCCGAACTGCAGGCTGGTGGAGAGGTCGAGACCGCTGAAGCGGACATTGGACAGCAGATGGGGCCCGATCCCGGCTTCGATGAAAACCGCCGGGCGGGGCGACGGCGGCCGGTTCGGGAGCAGGCGGATGACGGGGGTGACGGCGATCTCGTAGAGGCCCCGGTCGCCGAGCTCGGGCTGCCACCCGCCGATCTCCGCCTCGATCAGCAGGCCCAGGTGCCAGCGCCCGTCCTCGAACCAGCGCCTGTCGAGCTCCCACTGGGCGCCGAGCCGGATGAGGCGACCCTCGTGTCCCGCTCCGACCGCCAACACCCCGCGGTCCAGCGCGAAGGTGGTCGGCTGCCAGGCGGCCAGGACGAGGGCGGCGGCGAGGCATTGCTGAAGCCGGCGCCGTCGCCCGCGCAGCGCAGGCCCCGTTCGGGAGCAGGCCCGGGAAGGCCTCGGGTCGGCCGTACGCCGGGAGGTCGGCCAGCTCACTGCGGGTCCAGGCTCAGGGTCCAGGTCACGGCCAGTCCGCCCGGCTGCGCGCTGAGTCCGACCCGGGACCTTCGCCTGTCGGCCTCGTCGCGGGCCTGGCCCAGCAGCGTGCCGACGCCGAGCCCGTTGACCATGCCCAGGAAGACGTCCGGCGCCCAGTGCTTGTCGGCGTCGATGCGCTGCAGGGCGGTGAAGACCATGCCGCTGTAGAGCAGGGCCGAGATCCCGTGCTTGAGGATTCTGGTCCCGGTGCCGTCGCCGGGCCGCACCCGCAGGTACTGCCGGCGCAGCGGCGGGATCACCGACGCCGCCACCGAGACGTCGTACGAGACCCCGTGCCCCTCGAGGTCGAAGACGTGCACGTCGTTGCCGTCCTCGGGCCGCTCCGCCGCCAGCACGAAGCTGCCGACGCCGGACCCGACGGCCGCCAGCGCCCACGATTCCATGAGCAGCTGGGCGGTCTCCTTCTCGCGGTCGTTGTCGGTGATGAACGACGCGCCCCACGCGGCCAGGGCGACAGCCGGCGCGAAGCCGGCGCCGCCCATGACGCGCGCCGAGTTGAGGAAGTCGGTGCGGCTTTCCGAGCTGTTCCGCCGCCAGGCGTCCTGGATGTCCTCGCGGAAGACGTAGAGCAGCGCGGTGGTGCCCGCCACCGCGGCGAGCGCGCGTTGGTCGGAGTCGGTGAGGTGCGCGGGTCGCCGGGCGATGTAGCGCAGGTCGAAGCGGAGCTGCTTCCATCCGTAGGGCTTCTCCGGAACCTCGTCCGAGGCGTGGCGTTCGCCGGTCTCCTCCTCATGGAGAGTCGGCGCCGGCGCTTCCGGCGGGTCGTCCTGCGCCTGCCAGTCGCCCGCCCCGGTGGGCAGGCGGAGGGTGCGGCCGGCTGGCGCCGGCGGTGCGGGGGCCTCGCCGAAGGCGTTGTCGAAGGCGAGGGCTGACCGCAGGCCGAGGCCGAAGGCGGATGCCGCACCTTGATCACCCGGCCCGGCGGCGACCCGCAGGTCGAAGCGGGGCCCGTCGGTCGCTCCGCTGGCCGTCTCCGCCGCCGCCGGCAGGCCCGCCAGGATCGAGCATCCGAGGCCGAAGGCGGCGGCCCATACCCGGCGCGCCGGTCGCCGATGACGCCGCGCCGCCGCCGGATGGCTCACCCGATCCCCATTGATCGATTCTAACCGTTCCCCGCAACGGCCGCCGGCGCCCGTTCGCAGGGTTTGCGGCAGGCCGGGTCGCGTCGGACGGGAACACGGGCGCCCCTCGGGAGCGGCCGCTCGTTTCGTGCTAGCGTGTCGCTCCATGATCGAGCGCCGACCGCCCCGCCGCTTCGCGAGGACCAGCCGCCGGTTCACCAGGAGAACCGTCGTCCCGGTCCTGCTGATCGCCCTGCTCCTGGCGGGCATCACCATCGTGCCCGCGCTGCGCTTCTCCCCGCTGGAAAACCGCAACCCGCTGCCGGGTCTTTACAGCAAGGGCGTCTTCCACGTGCACTCGGTCTTCTCCGACGGTCGCGGCGACCTCGAGGAGATCACGGCCTCCGCCGCGGCGGTGGGCCTCGACTTCGTCGTGCTCACCGACCACGGCACGCCCAACCGCGACTCCGCGTCGGCGACGCGCCGGGTCAACGACGTGCTGGTGGTCGGTGGGTCGGAGCTGACTCTGGAGCACGCGCACCTCGCCGCCGCCGGTTTCCCGACGCCCGCCTACCGCTTCCCCCCGGAGCCGCAGCAGTCGATCGACGAGGTCCGCCGGGGTGGCGGCGTCTCGTTCATCGCCCACCCCTTCTTCCGATGGAACGGATGGACCGACTGGAGCGTGGAGGGCCACAACGGCATCGAGCTGATCAACGCCCACACCCTCGGCAGCAAGTGGCGGCCCGCGAGCGCCGCGCTCGTTCCCAGGTACTTCGTGCGCCCCGCCTACGCCATGCTGACGACCCTCGAGTACCCGGAAGACACCGTGGCGGCCTGGGAGGCGATGAACCGACGGGGCCGGTACTCCGGCATCTTCGCGCTCGACGCCCACGCCAGGCTTTCAGTAGGACTGGGGAACTCCGTCCACGCCCCGACTTACGCCGAGGCCTTTGCATTGCTGAACGTGTACGTCAAGCACGGCAACGCGCTCGGCGACGATGCTACGACAGCGGCCGCTTCCGTCGTGGCCGCGCTGCGGGCCGGGTCGTTCTTCAACTGCATCGAGGCCATCGCCCCCGGCAACGGTTTCGACGCCGTCTTCGAGGCGGACGGGGGCGAGCGGCTCGAGATGGGTGGCGCCTCGGCGGAGCACGCAGGGCGCCTCGTCATCAACCTGCCCTTCGACTTCGCCACCGACGTGGTCGTGCGCCGGGACGGGGAGGTGTTCCGCCACATCGTCGGGAACACCGATGAGGTGCTCGAGGTCCCGATCACCGAGCCCGGCGTCTACCGCGTGGAGGTGTTCGCCGCGGACAGCCCCTTCCACGAGCTGCCGTGGATCATGGGCAACCCCTTCTTCCTCGTCGATCGGCAGCCCCGGCCCGCACCGACGCTTCCGATCGTGCGGCAGGCGATCGCCGACGGCGGCGACTTCTTCCAGCTCGAGTGCGGTCCGCCCTCGGAGTGCTCGCTCGTGCCCGCCGCCGCCGGGGGCGGGTCGCCGGTCGCGGCCATGCGTTACGCGCTCCCCGAGGATCCCCGGGCCGGGGACTTCTCGGCGGCGCTCGCCAACCGCACGCCGCGCAGCTTCGAGGGGTTCGAGGGCCTCAGCGTGAGGGTCCGCGCCGACGAGCGGGCGATGTACTGGCTCATGTTCCGCACCGGCGGCGGCCGCGACGAGATCTGGTACCGGCACTCCTTCGCCGCCGACCGCGAGTGGGCGACGGTGGCCATCCCCTTCGAGGAGTTCCGGGTCCACCGCGGCGAGCGGCTGCCGCCCGACCTCGGCGCCGTGAGCTCGGTGTTCGTCTCGATCGACAACCAGATTGCCTATCCCGGCGCGTCGGGGACTCTCTTCGTCAGCGAACTCGGCCTCTTTTGAGAGTGACGATGACGGGCCCGTGCGGCGCGTCGGTCAGCCGACGAGCCGGTCGACGAGCCGGCCGGCGACCCGGAAAGCGTCCTTGGCGCAGCCGTTGATCGAGACGCCGCGGTAGGACGCTCCGGTGAAGAGAAGGCCCGGCAGCTCGTCCTCGAGCTGCTCGCTCCGCCGCACCCGTCCGAGGTGGCCGACCGTGTACTGGGCGATGCCGCGCGCGAAGCGGAACTCGGTGCGCATCTCCGGCTCGCCGTGCACGCCCATCACCGTGGCGTGATCGGCGGCCGCGACGGCGTGCAGCTCGTTGACGCCGAGCGAGCCGATCTCCGGATCGTGGGCGCCGCCGAGGATCGTGCGCAGCAGGCGCCGTCCGGACGGCGCCTGGCCGGGAAAGATGGCGTCGCTCCACAGGGTGCCGAGGCTGCGGATGCCCTCCGAGCGGGGGATCAGCACCCCGAAGCCCCGCAGCGGGTCCTCGAGGTGCTCAGCCGGGTGGCCGTGGCAGACGACGTCGACCGGCGCGTGCTCGATGGCGGCGAGCGCCGCGGCCGCCTGCGGGTCGAGGTCCGCGATCAGCCGCGCCGCGGCGAAGGACGGGACCGCGAGCACGATCGCGTCGGCAGCAACCGCCCCGCCGGGGCGGGCGATCCGAAAGCTCCCGCCGTCCTCACGCTCGACGCCGTCGACCGGCGACCCGAGCTCGAGCTCGTTTCCGAGCAGCTCGGCGAGCCGATCCGTCAGCGAGCCCATGCCGCCCGCGAAAGTGTGGAGCACGGCGTTCGGCCCGGCCGGTCCGCCGGCGGTGGTCCCCTGGCGCTTCGCGGCGCGCTTCTTGGCGATCAGGGCCCGGAACAGCCCGCCGTGCTCGCGCTCCATCTCGACCATCTTCGGGAACACCGCGGCCAGCGAGAGCCGGGCGGTGTCGCCGGCGAAGATGCCGGACACCATCGGGTCGAGCATCAGCTCGGCGAAGCCGCGGCCGAGGCGCCGGCGCCCGAAGGCGGCGACGGTCTCGTCC
>CAZMED010000102.1:0-10340 GCA_964565045.1 uncultured Thermoanaerobaculia bacterium | reverse complement strand
GTCTCGTCCTCGATCTCGCCGAGGTCGGAGCCGTCGAGGGTGTAGGCGTAGTCGGCGCCGAAGGCGGCGACGTCGAAGTGCTCGGTGCCGCGCCCGACCTCCTCGTCGGTGGTGAAGCCGATGCGCACCGGGCCGTGGAGAAACTCCGGGTGGTTCTTCATCCACGCGACCGCGGTCATGATCTCGGCCACCCCGGCCTTGTCGTCGGCCCCGAGCAGCGTCGTCCCGTCGGTGTGGATGATGGTGTGGCCCTTGCAGGCGGCGAGGTTTGGGCTGTCCGCCTCGGTGAGCACCTGCTCGGGGTTGAGGACGATGTCGCCGCCCTCGTACGTCTCGATGATCTGCGGTTTGACGTCGGTGCCCGGGGTGCCGAAGTAGGTGTCCACGTGCGCGATGAGGCCGATGGTGGGGACCTTGCCGGCAGCGGGGTGGTCGGCCGGCAGGTTGCCCGGCACGGTGGCGAAGACGTAGCCCCACTCGTTCATCGCGGCGTCCTCGCAGCCGAGGGCCCGGAGCTCGTCGACGAGCATGCGCGACAGGTCCTTCTGCTTCTCGGTCGACGGGCTCGTGGTGGAGCTCTCGTCGGATCGCGTGTCCACCTTGACGTAGCGGAGGAAGCGGTCGAGAAGGGCCTTGCGGTCGTCGGGTGTGATGGTCGCTGCCATGAAGCACCTCCAGTGCCGGACGGTCGCGGCCGAGTCTAACGCGGCCGCGGCGAAATCTCCACGCGCGGTCAGGGGCCGCGAAACGCCTGCCGGCCGATCTGGTAGTTGACGCCGAGCAGCCCGAAGTAGGCACGCCGCGCGTCGACGATGGGGCTGTCGAAGATCTCGTTGTCGAGCCGCTGCGCCTGCACCAGGCCGACGGCATTGAAGCGCTCCGAGATGCGGTAGAAGACGAGCAGCGAGGTGCGCAGGTTGAGCGCCGAGGTGCCGGCGTAGGCCGGGCGGTCGGGCCGCGCCTCGTCGGGCGGCACGCCGTAGTAGTAGTCGACCAGGTTGCTGCTCTGCCAGACGACGCCGACCGCGGGCGTTACGCCCCAACGGTAGCGGCCGAAGGTCCAGGTCCGCGACAGGTCGAGGCCGACCTCCTGGCCGTCGGAGCGCCCGAGGAGGTCGGTGAACGCGGACGCCCGCAACGCCCAGGCCCCGAAGCTCCAGTCGAGGCCGAGACCGCCCTCGACGGTGCCGTCGCGCCGGGCCATGCCTTCGAGGAAGGGCGAATCGTCGGGATCGAGGCCGTCGAAGATGTAGCGCGCGCGCAGGGCGAGCTTCAGGTCCTCGCGGTCGATGAGGTGGTAGCCGACCCGGATGCCCTGTACCGAGAGCCGCTTGTACTCGAGCCCGAGGAGCGGGATGACCAGGGTCTGGTTGTCGGCGCCGACGTAGGGTCGCGGCGCCGAGATCACGCCCAGGCCGAGTGACCACTCGACGGCGTCCGGTGCTGCCGCCGGGGGGCCCTGCGCGGCCGCCTGCAGGGCGGATACGGCGATCAGGGTCGCGGCGAACAGGTATCGGTGCATGGTCACCTCCCGGCCCGGACAACGTCGGCGATGGTACACCAGCGGCGAAACGAAAAACCGGCCCGCCGTGAGGCGGGCCGGTGGAGGGGTGGCTGATCGGTCTGCGATCGCTCGCAGGCGTGTCTGGATCAGCCGCGGGGGAGAATGACGGTGTCGATCACGTGGATGACGCCGTTGGAGGTCTCGATGTCGGTCGCGGTCACGTTGGCGTTGTCGATCATGACGCCGCCGTCGGCGACGCGGATCGCGACGTCGGAGCCCTGGGCGGTGGTGGCGGAGGACAGGTTGACCACGTCAGCGGCCATCACCTTGCCGGGCACCACGTGGTAGAGCAGGATCGCGCGGAGCTGGTCCGGGTCGGCGAGGAGGTTGTCGATGGTGCCGGCGGGCAGCTTGGCGAAGGCCTCGTCGGTCGGCGCGAAGACGGTGAACGGGCCCTCGGACTGCAGGGTCTCGACGAGGCCGGCGGCCTTGGCGGCGGCCAGCAGGGTGCTGAAGGAGCCGGCCGACGACGCGGTGGCGACGATGTCGCCCTTGTCGGCGGCGTAGGACGCCTTGCTGCCGCAGTCGCCGGCGAAGGCGGGAATCGATCCGAGGGTGAGAACCAGGCTGAGAACCACTGCACGCTTCATGTTGACCTCCCAGGTCGTGATGTTCGTTGAGGCCGGTATCCGGCTCGCAGGGGGTAACCGATAGGTTTTGTCTAGTATTTCAATTCGTGAAGAAAAATTTTCTAGACTTTCTCCGACGGAGGCTCCCCGGCCAACCCGGTCCCGAAGATCGACTCGAGGGCCAGACGCCGGTACGAGAAGATCCGCTGCACGTCGCGGTCGACGATCAGTCGGTGGGCGAGCCGTCCGCCCGGTGCCGCGTAGTCCACGCGATCGTGGGCGAGGGTCTGTCCTCCCTGCTCGACGAAGCGGTGCTCGTGCCGCCACAGCAGGTACGGACCGCGCAGCTGGCGATCGACGAAGCGGTGCGGCGGCTCCCAGACCTCGATCTCGGTGCGCCAGCGCAGCGGCACCCCTCGCCAGCGCAGCCGGTAGTCGATGAGGGCGCCGGCCCGCATCTGGATGGGGTCCGGCGTCAGGACCTGGAAGCGGAGCCAGGGCGGGGTGATGCGCTCGAGATTGCGGGCCTCGGCGAAGAACGGGAACACATCCTCCGGGCGTCCCGGCAGCAGCTGCTCGGTGTGCAGGGTTGCCGTCATGACCCGGCCGCCATGGCCTCGGCCCGCGCCGCGACGCGTCGCACCAGCGCTGAGAACATCACCTTGTGGATGGGGTAGCTGAGGTTCCAGTAGAGCTGGCCGCCGAGGCCGATGGGCTCGAAGACCGCGGTCTGCACGAGCTGGGTGCCGCCGTTCTCCGGCACCGCTTCCCACTGCAACCAGGCGCGCCCGGGCAGCTTCATCTCGGCGCGCAGCCGCAGCAGCCGCGGCGGCTCGACCCGCTCCACCCGCCAGAAGTCGACCGCGTCGCCCGCCTCGAGCGCTGCAGGGTGGCGTCGCCCGCGGCGCAGCCCGGGACCGCCGACCAGCTGGTCGATGAGGCCGCGCAGCGACCACGCCCAGTCGAGGAACAGCCACCCGGTGTCACCGCCGAGGGAGGTGAAAGCGCGGAAGGTGGCCTCGGGGTCCGCGCTGGTGGAGCAGCTCCTGATCTCGCGGATCAGGCCCTCGCTCTGGCGCAGCTGGAACGCGGGCGCCGACCCGAGGGCGTCGCTCCAGCGGGTGGCCACGTCCTGGTCCTCGGTCTGGCGCAGCGCCAGCGCCACCGCCTCGCGGTAGGGGAGGGGCTCGACCTCGGGAAAGTCGGCCCGGGCGCGGCTGCTGTCCGCCACCACCGGGTGCACGACGCCCTCGATCAGGGGCACCGCGAGGCGGTTGGAGATCGGCGTCACCAGGCCGACCCAGAGCGCCGCCAGCCGCGGGGCCAGCACCGGCACCGGCACGATCACGCGGCGCAGCCCGCGCACCGCCGCGAACTCCTGCATCATGCCCTTGAAGCTGAGCGGCTCGGAGCCCACGTTGTAGAGCCCCGAGGGCCCGCGCTCGAGGGCCAGCAGCAGGTAGGCGAGGATGTCGCGCACCGCGATCGGCTGCACCTGGTTGAGGATCCAGCGCGGCGCGATCATCGCCGGCAGCCGCTCGGTGAGGTAGCGCACCATCTCGAACGATGCCGAGCCGGCGCCGATCACCGGGCCGGCGCGGAACTCGGTGGTGGGCAGCCCGGCGCGCAGGATCTCGCCGACCTCGGCGCGGCTGGCGAGGTGGGTCGAGACCTCGGCTGCCTCCGGCAGCAGCCCGCCGAGGTAGATGACGTGCCCGAGGCCGCGGCCGGCGGCGACGAAGCCCTCGGCGGCGCGCCGGTCGCGCTCCGCGAAGTCGCCGCCGCCCCCCATCAGGTGCACCAGGTAGTAGGCGGCGTCCACTCCCTCGACCGCGGCCGGGAGGCTCTCCCGATGCTCGACGTCGGCCTGAACGACCTCCACCTGCGGGCTCCAGGGCCGCCCCGCGATCCGCTCCGGGTCGCGCACCATGACGCGCACCCGGTGGCCGCGTTCGAGCAGCAGCGGCACCAACAGGCCGCCGACGTATCCTGTCGCGCCCGTCACCAGGACCTTCATGACGAACCTCCCGGGCTCCCGTAACGTTCGAGGTAGCCGCGCACCGGGAACTTGCGTGCGGTGTTGGCCGACGACATGTAGCGCACGGTGCCGAAGATCGGCCGCTCGGGACCCCACGCGCGGTCGTGGCGTCCGAGCACCCAGAAGATGCCGCTGTACGAGTTCGGGTCGCGCCCGTCGAGGGCGTAGCGGTTGTTCAGCTCGATCATCACCGCGAGGGCCTCGCGGGGCTCCGCCGTCCACTCCAGGATCTTCTTGCCCCACAGCATGCGCAGGTAGTTGTGGATCGTGCCTTCGCTGCGGAGCTGGTTCTGGGCGGCGTTCCACAGCGGGTCGTGGGTCGCGCCGGCCGAAAACTCCTCGAGCGAGTAGGTGTGCTCCCGCGGGTCGACGGTGTGCTCGGTGAGGGTGCGCTGCGCCCAGTCGGGCAGCGACTCCCAGCGGTCGTGCTGCGGGTTCGTGGCGCACACGTTGAAGCCGAGCTCGCGCCAGGTCACGAGCTGGTCGAGGAAGGCCTCGGCGCCCTCGCGGACGCTCCACCAGCCGGCGCGGCGGCCGTTGGCCGGCGGCGCCACGTCCTCCGGCGTCCAGCGCTCGCGCCGCATGAGCTCGAGGAAGACCTCGTGCGGGGAGACGTGTCCGAAGTGCAGGTACGGCGAGAGCCCGCTGGCCGCATCGGCCTCGGGGCGGTTGCGGTCCTCGACGTAGTCCCCGAGTCGCTCCTCGAGGAATCGCTCGAGGCGCTCGGAGGCCGCCCGCGGTCCGCCACGCAGCGGGGCCGGAGCCACCGCGTGGTCGATCGGCAGCGCGGCCAGCGCGGCCGCGTCGCCCCCGAGCAGCCCCGTGGAGGCCGCCGGCCAGCGCCGCACCACGGCCTCGGGCAACGGCGCGGGCGGCGGCAGTGCCCCGGCCAGGGGGTCGGCCAGCGGCACGGCCTCGAGGTGCGGCAACAGGTTGTTCTGGAGGTGGCGTCTGAACGAGTAGGCGGTGGCGAACTCGCGGTCCGCCGCCGCCATCGGCAGCAGGCCGTTGCCGTCCACCGCCTCGAGGCGGACCGGCAGGCGAGCGGCCGCCGAGGCCACCATCCGCGGTAGGAAGAAGGTCGGGTAGTCGTCGGTCACGACGACCGCGGCGTCCTCGGCGAGGGCGGCCAACAGGCCGCGCCCGGCGCCGGCCTCGGGCTCGACGTAGGGCAGGTAGGTGGCGGACGCTCCGGCGAGCGCGGCCGCGTTGTCGGCCATGCCGTCGAGGACGAAGCGGTGCAGGCGGTCGCTCGCCCACGGGTAGGCGACGCGCAGCGCCTCCAGGACCAGCAGCGGGAGGCCGAGGTGCCGGGCCCAGTCGGCGGCCCGCTGGAGTCCGAAGTTGAAGGCGGTGCGCCGGGCCGCGATCATCCAGTACACGACCTTGGCGCCGGACCCGTTGACCGGCGCCCGGTTGGCGGCGCGGATGCGGAGCGCCGGCACGGCCGAGGCGGGGCCGGCGGTCACGTCGATCCCTTCGCCGCGCCGCCGCCGCCGGGTTCCGATTTCGGAAACCACGGGAAGAAGGCGCTGGTGGTCTGTTGGTAACGCCGGTAGTCGTCGCCGCGCGAGGCGACGGCGCGCGCCTCGGTCGGCGGGATCCCGGTGATGAAGAGCACGAACACCAGCATCACGAAGGGCGCCGCGACCGCGACCCAGAAGAACGGCGCGCCCCAGGCGATGAGCGCGTAGGCCCACCAGTGCACCCACTCGAAGAAGTAGTTCGGGTGGCGCGAGTAGCGCCACAGCCCGATCCTGCAGGTGCGGCCGCGGTTGGCGGGATCGGCTCGGAAGCGCGCGAGCTGGCGGTCGGCGAGGCTCTCGCCGGCGATCGCGAGAAGCCACACGAGCGCCCCGGCGAGGTCGAGCAGGTCGAGGCTCGGACGGGGGGCCGTCATCGCCACCAGCGGCGGCAGCGAGAACAGCACCGCCACCAGCGCCTGGCCTTGGAAGAAGAAGAACATTCGGGCCTGGAAGCGCTCGCCCCAGGACGCCCGCAGCTCCTGGTAGCGCCCGTCCTCGGGGCCCTTGAGGACGCGGTCGGTGAGGATGTAGAAGGCGAGGCGCGCCGCCCAGGTCCCGGTCAGCGCCGCGACCAGCAGACGCCTCGCCGGTAGGCCGTCCCCGGAAGCTGCATACCAGAGCGCCAGCAGCCCGACGCTTGCCGCCCAGCCGGCGTCCGCGATGCCCGCATCGCGGTGGCGGCGTTGCCACAGCCACAGGAGGGCCAGACCGGCCGCGGCGGCCACCCAACCGGACATGATGGTCTGTGCGATGCTCATGGGTTGCCTCCGCCACTCTATACCGACCCTGCGCCAGAATCCCTGATTCCCGCTGGAGGGGACCCGTCAGAGTCCGCTCACGGCAGCTTCTTCGCTCTTCTCGCACGCCCTCGCGGAAGCGTGTCCAGCGGACCTACGCCATCCCTGCCGTCCTGCATCTGCAAACCGGAGCGTCGCTTCATCCAGGATGGCCGAACTCGCACGATGCGCCCGGTTGAGACGGCGTCCGCAGCGGACGGGGGTTTAGCGGATGCGCCGGTCCAAAAATTCCTCGAAGCGCTGCCGGCATACGGCGGGCCGGGCCAGATTGAAATCTAGAAATAATCTTGACAAGAGGTCGATTGTCCCTGCAGAGTCGCGGCACCGAGGCGCCGCAGAGATGGAGGGCCACGAGATGAAGGCTTTCAGGTTCGAGCACACCTCCGAGTTTCCGGTGTCGGGTGGCGAGCTGTGGTCGTTCCACCTCCGCCCCGAGGCGCTTGCCGTGCTCGCGCCCCCGCTCTCCGGCTTTGCAGTCGTCGACCGTGGTGAGGGTGTGGCGGACGGCTCGCTGCTGGTCGCCGAGGTCGGGTGGCCGCCGTTCCGCAGCCGTTGGCAGGCACTCCACCTCGGCGTCGAACCGGGCCGTTCGTTCACCGACGTGGCGCTCGAGTCGCCGTTTCCCTACTGGGTGCACCACCACCGCATCGAGCCGGCGGGAGCCGGGGCGTCGCGCCTGACCGACACCGTGTGGTTCGTGCCGCCGCGCTGGCTGCCGGTTCGCCTCGGTGGCCGGTTGACCGCGGCTGCCCTCAAACTGTTCTTCGCCTGGCGCCACCGCGCGACCCGGCGCTGGCTCGCCGGCCGCGGACCGGCGCGTCGCACCGGGAATCGCCTCTGTGAATTCTTCGCACCGGGAGGATGCTCATGAAGCGCAACGGCCTGTTCGATCCGAAACCCGACGTCGGTCTGGTCATCGTCTTTCCGCCGACCGTGAAGGGCCTGTTCAACCCCCAAATCCACCGCCTCGTGCGCGAGGTGGAGGCTCGTCTCGGCAGCGTCTTCGTGACCTACGCTCTGAGCTCCGGCGCGTCGCCGGATGTTCCTGCGGCTCTCGCTGCGGCGCGTTTCGCCGGCTGCTCGGCGGCGGTCGTCGTGCACTGGGACAGCTGGATCGAGAGCTCGGAGCCCGACGCGTCGACCGACACGCTGTGGTCCGAGCCGCCGGACGTGGCCGACCTGCGCCTCAACGTCGAGTCGGTGCTGAGGGCGTTCCGGGGAGCGGGTGCGGCGCTCGGGGCCGCGGCATGAATCTGAAGGTCGTGGTCGAGGCCGTTCGCGCACGCGCGCGCGGCATCGGCGTGCTAGCCTCGGGCGCGAGCTGTGAAGGGCCTACGGGGGTGGGGGCATGACAACAGCGGGCAAGGGGGGCGCGAGCTCCCCGAACAACGGGTGGGGCGAGAGCCGGCAGCTGTGGCCGATGGGTGCCGTGACCCGGCGCACCGGCATCGGCGAGCACACCCTCAGGGCCTGGGAGCGGCGCTTCGGCTTCCCGACCCCGCACCGGCTCGAGTCGGGCCACCGCCGCTACCCTGCGGCGCAGGTGCAACAGCTGATCTTGATTGCCAAGGCCCTCGACTTCGGTTACCGCGCCGGCGACGTCGTCCCGATGCCGCCCGCCGAGCTGCGGGAGCTGCTTCGGGAGGCCGGGATCTACGAGAAGGCGGTGGTTTCCGGCGACGGTGGCAGCGGCAGCTCGGCGGCCGAGGTGTTCGAGGCCTGCCGCCGGCTCGACCGGGAGGCCTTGACGGGGATTCTGCGCCGCGACGCCTCGGTTCTCGGCACCGCCCGCTTTCTGCGCGAGCGCGTCGCGCCGCTGCTCGAGGAGATCGGCGATTCCTGGGCCCGCGGAGAGCTCGAAATCCGGCACGAGCACTTCTTCTCCGAGGTGCTCGAGGATCAGCTGCGGTCGCTGCGCGTGCCCCTCCAGGCCTCGGCGGGCGGCCGCCCCGTGGTGGTGGCGAGCCTGCCCAACGAGCTCCACTCCCTCGGCCTGCAGATCGCGGCCCTCAACATCGCGGCCTCCGGACGGACGGTGCACATCTTGGGGCCGAACCTCCCGGCGGAGGAGATCGTGAGCGCTGCCGGCACGCTCGGCGCGATCGCGGTGGGCCTTTCGATCAGCCTCTACGCCGACCCGGCCGACGTACAGGAGCAGGCGGCGGCCATCCGCTCCGGTCTCCCGGACCACGTGGAGCTGTGGCTCGGCGGCGCGGGGGCGGCGGGCTTCGGCGACCTGCCGGCCGGCGCGGTCGCGCTGCCGAGCCTCGACGACCTCGACGCCGCGCTCGCCCGGCTGGCCGAGTGATCCTGCCGCGCGGCGTGCCGCCGGTCACGCGAACTGCAGGCCGGCCGCGTGCTGGGCCCGCCCCCCCATTGACCGCTCCCCCGGTTCCGTCCATAGTGGAGTGACCGCCGCGGGACGCTGACCTCGGGCGTCGGGCGAGAATAACCGGGAGACGACATGAGAACCACATGGAATGGAACGTTGTTCGGGTGCGCGTTGCTCGCGGCCGCATCCGTAGCGTGCGCGCAGGAGCCCGCCGCGGCCGCCGCCGCGCCGGATCAGGAGGTTGTGGCGAGGATCGGCGACGAGGTCATCACCGCCGCCGAGCTCGAGACCATGGTCGGCCCGTCGCTGGTCAAGCTGCGGCAGGACATGTACGACATGAAGGTTGCGCAGCTCAAGCAGCAGATCTTCGAGCGGCTGGTGGGCGAGCAGGCCACCGCCGCCGGGCTCACCCGGGCGGAGTACCTCAAGCAGCAGATCGACGACAAGGTCGGCGAGGTCGACGAGGGCGAGATCGTCAAGCTGATGTCGATGTACCGCTCGCGCCTTTCTCAGGACGACGCGCAGGCGAGGGAGCAGGTCATCCAGGCCCTCGAGCAGCAGCAGATGGCGGTGCAGCAGGTCGCGCTGATGGACCGGCTGTTCGCCGAGGCGGGGGTCGAGATCCTTCTCGAGCCGCCGCGCGTCGAGATCGCCGTGCCGGCCGGGACGCCGAGCCGCGGGCCGGCCACGGCGCCGGTGGTGATGGTGGAGTACACCGACTACCAGTGTCCCTACTGCGCCCGCGTGCAGCCGGTCATCGACCAGCTGTTGGAGCGCTACGACGGCAAGCTGCGGCACGTGTTCAAGAACCTGCCGCTGCCGATGCACGCCGAGGCGCAGGTCGCGGGCGAGGCCGCCCTGTGCGCCGGCGACCAGGGCAAGTACTGGGAGTTTCACGACTGGCTGTTCCGGAACCAGCGCAACATCAGCCGCGAGACCATGCTCGGCGCGGCCGGCGAGCTGGGGATGGACACCGAGCTCTTCGCCGCCTGCGTCGACCAGGGCACCTACACCGAGCGGGTGGATGCCGACATGCGCGAGGCGCGCAGCTTCGGCATCACGGGCACCCCGGGCTTCATGATCAACGGGCGCGTGCTCTCCGGCGCCCAGCCGATCGAGGCCTTCGAGGCCATCATCGACGAGGAGCTGAAGCGGCGCGGCATCGAGGTGCCGGCGAAGAAAGCACCCGAAGCCGCCGAGGCGGGGGCAGGAGAATGAGGAATTAAGAATTAGGAATTAGGAATTAGGAATTAGGAATTCCCACCCGCCCTCCCGGTGAACGGGGGGGCGGGTTTTTTCGTGCTCGCGCGTCAGCGCAGGCAAATGAAAATCACCTCGGTCGCGAAGTGCACCCATGTGGGGCACGCGTCCCGCGTGCCGGAGGGGCAGGCGGAACTTCGAATGTTGAAACGTTCAACGTTTGGCCGTTGGGCTGTTCCCACCCGCCCGGCAGCCGGGACGGCTGCCCCACAATCTCGCACGGCCCTTCAAGGCGCTCTTGTGGGGCACGCGTC
>CAZMED010000101.1:0-10476 GCA_964565045.1 uncultured Thermoanaerobaculia bacterium | reverse complement strand
AGCAGGTGATGGTGCGCAAGGACTTCGACGAGGACCAGCTGTGGAGCTACGAGCGTTCGCGGGTGACCGCCGAGCCCGCGTGGGACATCGTGGCGCCGATGGTGGCGGGCGAGGAGACGCTCGGCGTGCTCGCGATCTCGCGCCCCGAGCGCCACCACGACACCGAGCGCGAGGTGTTGGAGATGCTCGGCCGGATCGGCGCCCTGACCTGGAAGAACGTCGAGGCCTACCGGGCGAAGGAGGTCGAGGCCGAGGTCGACAAGCTGACCAAGATCTTCAACAAGGGGGCCCTCCTCAAGCGCCTGCAGATGGCCATCATCGAGGCTCGCAAGAAGAGCGGCAAGGCCTCGGTCTTCATCTTCGACCTCGACAACTTCAAGATCTACAACGACACCAACGGCCACCTCGCAGGGGACCGGCTGCTGCGCAAGCTGGCGCAGCTGGTGAAGGACACGGTCCGCACCGACGACGTCTTCGGCCGCTTCGGCGGCGAGGAGTTTCTGCTCGTCATGCCCGGCCGGACCAAGGGCCAGGCGATGACCGCGGCGAGCATGGTGCGCAAGCGGATCGAGGAGTACCCGTTCGAGGGCGGCAGCACCCAGCCGCTGGGCAAGGTCACCATCAGCGGCGGCGTGGCCTGCTTCCCGGATGACGCCCTGGACAGCGTCGAGCTTCTGCGGACCGCCGATGCGGCCCTGTACCGGGCCAAGCAGGCCGGGCGCAACCGGGTCGAGCCCGCGGACGAGGCCGGCCTCAACCCGGTCTAGCTGCAATCCGGCCCGCCCGCGGCATGTGCCGATGGCGGGCCGGATTGTGGGTGTTATCATGCCCGCCATGAAAGTCGATGTACGCAACGTGGGCGACGTCATCATCGTCGATCTCGAGGGGCGCCTGGTGATGGGTGTCGGCGACGAGCTGCTCCGCGACGTGATGAACGAGCTGATCGCCGAGGGTTGGAAGAAGATCCTGCTCAACCTGCGCGAGATCACCATCGTCGACAGCTCGGGCATCGGCGAGGTGGTCTCGGGGTGGAAGCTCGGCCGGCGTTTCGGCTCTACGGTCAAGCTGCTGCGGCCGGCGCCGCAGATCGAGCGCACCCTCAAGCTCACCCAGCTGCTGCCGCTGCTCGAGGTCTTCGACGACGAGGATGCGGCCGTGGCCAGCTTCCGGGAGAGTTGACGGCAACGGGCCCTGCGCCGGGCTCTGCGTCGGCGGCCGCCCGGTATCGGGATTCTCGAGTATTGGGAGGTTCGTCGATGTTCGAGAGCTACAGAGACGGGTATCGCGAGGAGTTGGAAGCCATCCGGGCGGCGGGCACCTTCAAGGAGGAGCGCGTGATTTCGTCGCCGCAGAGTGCGGCGATCAGGGTGCCGAAGGGCGAGGTGATCAACTTCTGCGCCAACAACTACCTCGGCCTGGCCGACAACCCCGACATCATCGCCCGCGCCAGGCAGGCCCTCGAGGAGCGCGGCTTCGGCATGGCCTCGGTGCGCTTCATCTGCGGCACGCTCGACATCCACAAGGAGCTCGAGCGCGTGATCAGTGAGTTCAACGGCACCGACGACACGATCCTCTACTCCTCGTGCTTCGACGCCAATGCGGGCCTCTTCGAGACCATTCTCGGCGAGGACGACGCCATCATCTCGGACCAGCTCAACCACGCCTCGATCATCGACGGCGTCCGCCTCTGCAAGGCGGCGCGCTTCCGCTACGCCAACTCCGACATGGGCGAGCTCGAGGAGATCCTGAAGCAGACGCAGAGCCACCGGAGGCGGCTGATCGCCACCGACGGCGTCTTCTCGATGGACGGCTACATCGCGAAGCTCGGCGACATCTGCGATCTCGCCGAGCGCTACGACGCGATGGTGATGGTGGACGACTCGCACGCCACCGGCTACATCGGGCGCACCGGCCGCGGCACCCCCGAGCACTGCGGCGTGCAGGGCCGCGTGGACGTGATCACCTCGACCCTCGGCAAGGCGCTCGGCGGCGCATCCGGCGGCTACACGACCGGGCGCCGGGAGATCATCGACCTGCTGCGCCAGCGCTCGCGGCCGTACCTCTTCTCGAACACGCTGACGCCGGCCCTCGCGGCCGCCGGCATCGAGGTGTTCCGCATGCTGTCGTCGACCACCGCCCTGCGCGACAAGCTGATGGAGAACACGAGGTACTTCAGGGACAAGCTCTCCAAGGTGGGCTACGACCTGCTCGAGGGGGAAACGGCCATCGTGCCGGTCATGCTGTACGACGCCAGGCTCGCGACCGAGGTCGCCGACGCCATGCTCGAGGAGGGGATCTACGTCATCGGCTTCTCGTTCCCCGTGGTACCCGAGGGCAAGGCGCGGATCCGCGTCCAGATCTCGGCCGCCCACGAGCGCGAGCACCTCGACCGGGCTGTCGAGGCCTTCGCCAGGGTCGGCCAGCGGCTGGGCGTGGTCTGAGGCAACCGACCGCGGCGTGAACCCCGATGAGCATCCCCGCGTCACCGCCCCCTGAGGCCTGGACCGAGTGGGGCGGCCGCGGCACCCTGCTCCACTTCGGGCACGCCAACGGTTTCCCGCCGGGGGCCTACCGGCTGCTGCTCGGCGAGCTCAGCCGCAGCTTCCGGGTCGCCACTCTGGCCGCCCGGCCGCTGTGGCCGGGCAGCGACCCCGGCGCCATCGACAGCTGGCGGCCGCTCGCCGCCGACCTGCGGGCCGAGCTCGACCGGCGTCACGAGCGCGGCGGCATCGGTGCCGGCCACAGCCTCGGCAGCGTGCTCGGCGTGCTGGCGGCGGTCCGCGATCCCTCCCTGTTCGCGGCGCTGGTGCTGGTCGACCCGGTCATCTTCACCGGTGCGCACTCACTGTTCTGGGGGCTCTTCAAGGGGCTCGGGCTCGGCGGACGGCTGCCGCTGATCCGCGGTGCCAGACGACGGCGCGAAGTCTTCCCGGACCTCGAAACGGTGCGCTCGTCGTACGCCGGCAAGTCGGTCTTCGCCACCTGGCTTCCGGAGGCGCTGCACGACTACGTCCGGGCGGCATTCAGCGGCAACGGCGAGGGCTCGGTCGAGCTCCGCTACCCGAAGGCCTGGGAGGTGAGGATCTTCGAGGTCACGCCGGCCGACGTGTGGCGCGAGCTGCGCCGGTTGCGGATGCCCGTCCTCGTGGTCCGGGGCGCGCGATCGGACACCTTCCGGCCCGCTGCAGCGCGCCGCATCCGCCGCGAGCTGCCGTCGGCGACGGTGGTCGAGATGGAAGACTGCTCCCACTTCGTGCCCATGGAACGCCCCCGCGAGCTGGCGGCGCTGATCGTCGACTGGTGCCGCGACCGGCACCTCCTCGGCGCCTCCTGATTACGGCCCTGGATCGGGACCGTCCGTCGTCGCCATCCCGCGGCGTTCAGATATTTTTTAGTACATGCTATAATAGCTATCTAGTGATATTCGCCCGTGCGGGCGGCCGAGGAGGAGCTCATGACGATCGGACTGTGGGTGCTCGCGGGATTGGTGGCCGGCGTGGTGCTGACGGCCCTGGCGGTGGTGCGGTTGATGCGGACGAAGATGGTGGTGGCCGGGCGCAGCAACGCCTCCTTCGACGAGACCTGTGAGCGGGTCGAGCGCGTGGTGCCGGCCGGCGACGGCTGGAGCTTCCCGATGCCGAGCCTCGACATGCACGCCAAGCTGGCCGCCAAGGACGCGGCACCGGACGGCGTGCGCCGCATCCGGCTGTTCTTCGTCTGCAAGCCGGCGCTCGCCAAGCGGGTGCTCTCGGCGACTCCGAAAATGGCCGCCATCATGCCCTGCTCGTGGGCGGTCTACGAGCTGGAGGACGGCAGCGTCTGGCTCGCCAAGATGAACATCTCGATGATGGCGAGGATGTTCTCGGGTCCGGTCGCCTCGGCCATGGGCGAGGTGGCGGCCGCCGACGACGCCTTCCTCGCGCAGGTGCTCGCCTGACCCGTCGCGATCGGCGCGTCTGAGGCTCTTCCCGGGGGATCGCTGCTACCATCGGCGGGAGGACCGAACATGTTCCGTGGGACCATGATTTCGCCGCCGCTCGCGCCCCGGACCGACCCCGCACGCGGTGAAGTGGCCATGCCGGCGTGGGCGGAATCCGCCTCGCGGTGGGGAGCCGCCGTCGCCAGTGCTGATGGGCGCCGCCCGGGCGCCCGGGTGCCTCCGTGACGAGGGACGCGATCCGTCCTCCGGCCCGTGTGCCCGGTCGGCAGGACATGGTCAAGGCCCTCGCGATCGCCGGCGCGTCGTTCGCGCTCTACCTGCTGACGCGGACCCGCCACTTCGGCGGCGACGACACCGTGTTCGCGACGGTCGTGCAGCGGTGGCTCGACCTGGGGGCGGTGGAGCGGGCTCTGCTCCACCCCCACCACGTGCTTTACAACCCTCTCGTCGGAGCCGTCGCGTGGCTGGTGCGGGCCACCACCGGATCGGTGCTCGTGCTCGACGCGGGCGCCGTGGTTGCCGGAGCGGCTGCCGCGGCGGCCGTCGCGGGGGTGTACCTCGTGGCCCGGCGCCACGGCGTCCCCGACGATGTTGCAGTGCTCACCTCCGCAACGCTGGCAGTCTCGGGCGGGATGTGGCAGTACGCCACCAAGATGGAGGTCTACACCCTCGCCGCAGCCGGGGTCGTCGTGTGGCTCGCTGCCGTCGCCGACGAGCGCAGCTCGTGGCGCCGCCTGGCCGCCGGGTTCGCGGCCCCGTGGCTCGGCCACACGGTGCTGTTGCTGCTCCTGCTCCCCGGGGTGTGGCTGCAACGGCGCCGGGTGCGCGTCGTGGCGGCGGCGCTCGCCGCCGGCGTTGCGCTGCCCGGGCTCGCGGTCGCGGCGCTGCTGGCGCTCGCACGCGGGGTGCGGTCGCCCGCGGCAATGGCGGAGCTGATGGTCGGCGGCGGGCTCGGGCACTGGCTCTCGGCGCCGGATCCGGCGGGCGCGCTGCGCGCCCTCGAGGGCACGGTGGCGTGGCGGAGCTACCGCGCCCTGGCCGTCTATCCGCCGTCCGCGGTGACGCTGTTCGACCTGCTTGGGGGCTTGGCGGCGGCGGTTCTGGCGGCGGCGGTCGTCTGGGGAGGCGTGCGCGGCCTGCGCGACCGCAACCCGCTGGCGGTCGCGGCGGCGTCGGGGGTCGCCGTCCTCGTCCCCCTGTGGCTGGTGTGGGACACCGGCAACCCCGAGCACGCGGTCGCGGCGACGCCCCTGTTCGCCGTGCTGGCGGCGGTCGGCCTCTCGGCGCTGCCGCGACGACCGGCCGTAGCGGTCCTCGGCACCGCAGCCGCCGCACTGCTGGTGGCGAACGGCCTCGGCTCGGCGTTGCCGAGGACGCAGCCGCAGCTCAGCCGGACGCTGGTCATCGCGGAGCACGTGCGGGCGACGATCCCGGCGGATGGTTTACTGGTGGCCGTCGGGATCGACCCCGAGCTGCGCCTGGCGCTGCCGTACCTGAGCTCGCGGCGGGTCATCGATCTCACCTCCGAGATCCACGCGGCGCGGCGCTCGCGGGCCCCGGCGGTGGCGGCACTCGAACGCTGGTTGCAGACGGCCGCCGCGGCGCCCGAGGCCTGGCTGCTCGAGGACCTCGACCGGCCTGAGATCGCGGCGTGGGTCGAGGAGCTGGGCGTGCCGCCGGCAGCCTGGCAGCAGGCCCGCCGCGCATTGCGGCTCGGCCCGGGTGTGACCCTCGAGGCCGACGGCACGGTGATCCGCGAGCCGGTGACCCTGCGCCGCCTGTTGGTCGTCGGGCCGACTCCGCCTGGGTAGTGGGCCGTCCCGTCAGCTGCCCGATGTGCGCTTGCGCGCCGCGAACAGCAGGCCGACCCCCCACGGCGCGCCGTCGAACAGCCGGTCGACGGCGAACAGCGACCGCACCAGCGCCACGAGCCGCCGCCGCCGGCCGAGGCCCTCGACCCGCCGCAGCGCGGGGTCGCACTCAACCGGTCCCTCGTGACGCAGGCGCCTTCGGTTGATGCGCCGGAGGACGACGGTGTCGTACAGCCTGAGCAGCGGCCAGCCCCACACGGTGGCCTCGGCCTCGAAGCCGGCGCTGCCGAGCACCTCGACCATCATCGACGGCTCGTAGCGCCGCTCGTGGCCGGCCCAGTCGTCCCACTCCGACCACTGGCCGGGTCCGGCGGGCACAGTGCCCACCAGCCAACCATCGTCCTCGAGGACCCGCGCCAGCTCCGCCGCCGCCGCGCGGTGGTCGGGGATGTGCTCGAGGGTCTCGGCCGAGGTCGCGCTCGCGAACGCCTGATCGGGGAAGGGCAGCCGCGTGATGTCGGCGACCACCGGCAGCACCCGGGGCCCGAGCCCGGCCGAGCGGGCGCGGTCCGCGAGCACGGCGAGCGAGCGCAGCGAGGCGTCGGCCGCGACCACCGTCCGCCCGCCGCCGGCCAGCGAGAGGGAGAGCGTGCCGAGGCCGGCGGCGCACTCCAGGTGCCGCCCGGGCGCCGGTGCCAGCTGCCCCAGACGGCGGAGGATGCGGCCCTCGCGGTGCGCGTGCCGCGGTCCGAAGAACTCGGGGTCGGCGCCCCAGACGGCCTTGCCCATGGGGGGAGGATAGCAATGATGAATTAGGAATGAGGAATGAGGAATGAGGAATGAGGAATTTCCGCCCGCCCGCCCGGCCATTTCGGATTTCGGATTTCGGATTTCGGATTTCCCGCCCACCCCCCACGGCATTGGCGCCAACACAACCTGGCAGCAGGCTGTACAAGCCCGAGCCCGAGCCCGTTATCGTTACCCTTACCGGTGTTTCTGGTTCTTCTCAGAGAGGAGCAGGGAGAGCCTCGCGTCTTCGGCATTGTCCATATGGCGTGCCAGGCAGCCTCACCAGCGCACCCGGAGAAGATGTTAGGATCGCGGGTCATGGTGCAGGAGCTGAGACCGCAGTGGATCGACACCGTCGACGGGGTTCGCGAGGCCGCCGCCCGCTGCCGCGCGGCCGGCCTTCTGGCGCTCGACACCGAGGCCGACTCCATGTACTCCTACTTCCACAAGGTGTGCCTGATCCAGGTGACGGCCGACGGCCGGTCGATGGTGATCGACCCGCTCGCCCTCGAGGCCGCCGATCTCGAGCCGCTGTGGACGGTGGTCGGCGACCCGGCGGTACCGCTGCTGATGCACGGCGCCGACTACGACATCCGGGTGCTCGACCGCGACTACCGGGCGCGCGTCCGCGGGCTTCAGGACACCCAGATCATGGCCCAGCTGCTGGGTGAGGTGAAGACCGGGCTCGCCGCCCTGCTCGAGCAGGAGCTCGGCATCCACCTCGACAAGAAGCACCAGCGGGCGGACTGGGGACGGCGGCCCCTGACGCGCTCGCAGGTGGCCTACGCCGCGGCCGACACGGCGTTTCTCGGCGAGCTCGCGGGGCGGCTGCGGGCCAGGCTCGAGGGGCTCGGGCGGTGGACCTGGGCGGAGGAGGAGTTCCGCAAGCTCGAGGCGGTGCGCTTCAGCGCTCCCGAGCCCGACCCGCTGGCCTTCCAGCGCCTCAAGGGCGCGCGCGCCCTGCGCGGCGCCGCCCGGGATCGCCTGTTCACGCTCCACGCCTGGCGTGAGGGCGTCGCGAAGGACCACGATGTGCCGCCGTTCAAGGTGCTGGGCAACCATCAGTTGATGGCCCTGGCCGAGCAACCGCCGGAGAGCCTCGCCGCGCTCGGCGAGGTGCCGGGCGTCGGTCCGCGCGCGGTGAGACGTTGGGGGCGCGAGCTGCTGCAGCTGCTCGAAAGCCCGCAGCCCGCGCCGGAGCGCGCACGGCCGCCGCGGACGCCGCCGCAGCCGGCCGCGGTGCAGCGCCGGGGGCAGCGCCTGACCGCGGTTCGTGACGCAAAGGCGGCCGAGCTCGGGCTCCAACCGGGTCTTCTCTGTCCGCGTGCGGTCATCGACGCGCTCGCCCAGCGCCAGCCCCCGGGCCGGTCGCGCGCCGACCTCGAGCCCGCAGGGCTCGAGGGCTGGCGCCTCGAGGTGCTGGGGCCTTCGTTCCTCGAGGCCATCGCCGGGGACTGAAACGCGGTCACTCCCGAGGCGGCGGGATCACTCCTCGATACGCTCGACGTCGGCCCCGAGATCGCGCAGGCGCCGGTGCAGGTGCTGGTACCCGCGCTCGACCTGGCGGATGTTGTGGATGACACTCTCGCCCTCGGCGGCGAGGGCGGCGATCACCAGTGCCATGCCGGCGCGGATGTCGGGGCTGGCGAGGTTCTGCCCGTGCAGCTTCGAGGGACCGACGACGACCGCGCGGTGCGGGTCGCAGAGCACGATGCGCGCCCCCATGGCGATCAGCCGGTCGACCCAGAAGAGGCGGCTTTCGAACATCTTCTCGTGGATCAGAATGGTCCCCCGGGCCTGGGTCGCCAGCACCACCGCGATCGAGGTCAGGTCGGGCGGGAAGGCCGGCCACGGGCCGTCGTCGATCTTCGGGATCGCGCCGTGGACGTCGTCGCGGACCACCAGCTCCTGCCCGGCCGGCACCACGATGTCGTCGCCCTCGACCCGCCAGGAGATGCCGAGGCGGCCGAAGCAGAGCCTCGTCATGCGGTGGTGGAGCTGCGGCTCCGCGCCGACGATGCGCAGCTCGCCGCCGGTCACTGCCGCCAGGCCGATGAAGCTCCCGACCTCCACCGGGTCGGGACCGATCGCGGCGGACGCGCCGTGCAGCGAGCGCCGGCCCTCCACCTCGAGGGTGTTGGTGCCGATGCCCCGCACCCGGCCGCCCATGCCCTCGATCAGCCGGCAGAGCTCCTGCACGTGCGGCTCCGAGGCGGCGTTGCGGATGACCGTCGTGCCGTCGGCCAGGGCCGCCGCCATGAGCGTGTTCTCGGTCGCCATGACGCTCATCTCGTCGAGGAAGAGGTCGGTGCCCTCGAGGCCCCTCGGAGCGCGCAGGCGGTACAGGTCCGGGGCGACCTCGACCTCGGCGCCGAGCGCCTGCAGGGCGTGGATGTGGGTGTCCAGAGGCCGCCGGCCGATGCGGTCGCCGCCGGGCCGCGGCAGATCGGCGCGCCCGTGGCGGGCGAGCAGGGGGCCGGCGAGGAGGAAGGAGGCCCGGATCTCGGAAGCCAGGTGCGCCGGCACTGCGGTCGCGGTGGCCGCGGCGCCGTCGATACGCCACGTTCCGGGCGCGAGCTCCTCGACCCCGGCACCGAGCTCGGCCAGCACCTCGAGCATCACCGCCACATCCCGGATCGCCGGCAGGTTCGCGAGCTCGACCGGGGAGTCGGCGAGGAGCGTGGCGGCGAGGATGGGCAGGGCGGCGTTCTTGTTGCCGCCGGGCACCAGGGTGCCGCGGACGGGGCGGCCGCCGCGGATGACGTAGGCGTGCTTCTCGTCGTCGAGCTTCAACATGCGCAGAACATAGCACTCTTGGATGGCGGGGACGTGGTGCGGATGAGGCGTCGGTGTGGCGGCGTCCGCCGGGTGCGGTAGAATCCGGCCCCGTGACCCGTCTCGAGCTCCACCCGCTGGCCTCCGACAAGCGCGCCAAGGACCTCGCCCAGCTCCTCGACCGTCTGCAGCGCGGCGGTGTGCGGGTGGTGGTCTGGGTCGCGGACGAGGGCCGGCGGCAGATCCTGGACGACTACCTCTGGACCTACGAGAAGCTCGCGTTCGTGCCGCACCTGCTGTGGAGCCCGCAGTTGGGCGAGGTCGCGGACCCGGTGGTGCTGGTCGGCGAGCCCGCCAACCCGAACCGCGCCACCGTGCTGATCGTCGGTGACGAGCTCCCGCCGGGGAAATGGGCCGCGGAGTTCGCCGAGGTCCACGACCTCATCGGTCCCGGCGAGGACGGCGAGCGCCGGCGGGCGTTCTGGGAACGGTGGCGGGAAGACCCCGAGTCGGACCCCGGGACCACCGCCTGAAGCCGGCCGGGACCGGGTCCTTCCGGGCCGACGCTTGAACGTTCGGCTCATTCGGAATGACATGGGATGGAGTCACCGGGTTTGACACGTGCCCGTGCCCGTTTCCGTTTCCGTGCCCGGATTCAGCTTCAGTGACAGCGGCAGATGGCAGTGGCAGTGGGCAGCGTCCGTGACAGCGGCCGTGGCAGCGGACCGGCGGCGCGACCGCGGCATGGCCACCTCCGGGTCGTTCAGGTGAGGGGAGAGCCGGTGGGGCAGCCGGAGTCAAGGGCAAGCCGGGCCCGGGGCCCGGTGCGGAGCACCCTCGCCTCAGTCTGCCCCAACGGCTTCGAGGGGTGGCATGAACTCGCCGCCGGCAGCGATCCGCAGGCGACGGCTGAGAAGGAAGGGTGGGTGGAGGTCAGCCATCGCCTGCTCGCTGGCGGGGGTGAGTCACGGCGCGCTCGGCGCGCCAGTAACGACCCGGAGGTGGCCATGCTCGACGCCCTCACGACGACCGACCTCGTTGCCCACTCGAAAGCGCTGGAAGCCGCCGGCACCGCCATCAGGCTTGTCATGAGGGTGCCCGCGCCCCTCAAGTCGATCGCCGATCAGGTGATCCGCTCGGCGAGCTCCGTGCCGGCAAACC
>CAZMED010000100.1:0-10519 GCA_964565045.1 uncultured Thermoanaerobaculia bacterium | reverse complement strand
GAGCACGTCATCGACTTCGCGCGCCCCTGGCGAAGGCTCACGATGCGGGACGCGATCCTCGAGTACTCGGACCTGACGCCGGAGGACCTCGGCGATCGCTCGCGGATGGAGGCGGCGGCGCGGGCGCTCGAGGTGCAGCGCATCGACGAGCGCTCCGACGGCGGCCTGCTCGCCGAGCTCTTCGAGATGACCGCCGAGCCGCTGATGATCGATCCGACCTTCATCATGGACTTTCCGCGCGACATCTCGCCCTTCGCCAAGTCGCGTCCGGACGATCCCGACACCGTCGAGCGCTACGAGCTCTTCGTCGGCGGGATGGAGCTGGCGAACGCCTTCACCGAGCTCAACGACCCGGACGAGCAGCGCCGCCGCCTCGAGGCGCAGGCCCGGGCGCAGGGCGGGGTCGTGGACGAGGACTTCGTGCTCGCCATGGAGCACGGCATGCCGCCGACCGGCGGCGAGGGCATCGGCATCGACCGTCTGGTGATGCTGCTGGCCAACCTGCAGTCGATCCGCGACGCGATCCTCTTCCCGCAGCTGCGGCCCCGGGAGTGAGAAGGGTGGCGGCGGTGGCGGTGGGCGCGGTCGGCGGTTGCGCAAGGGTGCGCGGCCGTGCGCCGTTCCGGACTCCTGTCCGGAAATCCGGAGACGGGTCTCCCTGAGATGTCGGCCGAGCTGCACCTGGCGCGCCGCTACCTGATCGGGCTCAGGCGCCGCACCCACGTCGCCACCGTGACCCTGATCTCGATGATCGGCCTCGGGCTCGGGGTGCTGGCCCTGGTGGTGACGCTGTCGCTGCTCGAGGGGTTTCAGTCGAGCATCCGGAGCGAGCTCGTCGCGCGCGCGACCCACGCCCGGGTGGAACCGCGGGAGGGGCGCCGCCTGCAGCAGCCGGCCGAGCTGGCGTCCGTCTTGCATCAGGCGTTCCCCCAGGTGGAGATGGTGCAGGTAGTACGCGGAACCTGTCTGGTTTCGTCGGCCTCGGATGCCGTTCCGGCATCGGTGACCGGCCGCTCTGACGCGCTCGAGGTGTCGGTCGATCGCATCCTCGCCGGCCGTCTCGGCCTCGGCCGCGGCGACCGGATCGAGGTCGTGTCGCCGCGGCAGCGGATGACGCCGATGGGCCCGCTGCCGGTGCGCTCGACGGCCGAGGTCGCCGCGGTGGAGGTCCCCGCGCCGGGCGCCGAGGAGGGCGCGGTCGTGCTGCCGCTCGCGCTCGCCCAACGCCTGCTGTGGGGCGAGGCCGTCGTCGAGGCCATCGAGCTGCGTGACGCGGCCGACCCGTGGCAGCTGGGCGGCAGGGCGCGCGCCGTGCTCGAGTCGCGGGGCGCAGCGGTCGAGGTGCGCGGCCTCGAGGAGCTGCACCGCCCCCTGCTGCTGGCGCTCGCGCTGGAGCGGGTCATGATCTTCGTCGCCGTCGGCCTCATGCTGGTGGTCGCCGCGCTCAACCTGCTGTGCAACGTCGCCATGGTCGCGGCCGAGAAACGCATCGACCTGGCGGTCCTGGCGGGGATCGGCCTGCCGCCGCGCGCTCTGCGGCGGCTGTTCCTGATGCTCGGCATCGGCATCGGCGCCGTCGGCTCGACCGCAGGGGCGGCGCTCGGCGTCGCCACCGCGCTGTTGCTCGATCGCACCGGGGCGCTGCCGCTGCCGCGCGGCGTGTTCGCGGCGTCCTCGGTGCCGTTCCGGGTCGAGCCCGGCATGGTGGCGGTGGTCATGGCGGTCGCGCTGACCCTGGCCGCCGCGGCCTCCTGGCTCCCGTCCCGCCTGGTGGCGCGGCGCGACCCGGCGGAGGGGCTGCGCTATGAGTAGCGGTGCGGCCCTGGTCGAGCTGCGGGGCGTCGGCAAGGGCTTCGGCGCCGGTCCGACCAGGGTCGAGGTCCTCAGGGACCTCGACCTCGAGGTCCCGGCAGGCCGGCTGCTGGCGGTCGTCGGGCCCTCCGGGGTCGGCAAGAGCACCCTGCTGCACCTCGTGGGCCTGCTCGACCGGCCGGACGCGGGGACGTTGCGGCTGGAGGGCCGTGACGTCGGCGGCCTCGACGGCGAGGAGCGTGCCCTTCTGCGCAACCGGCTGGTCGGCTTCGTCTTTCAGCACCACTACCTGCTCGACGAGCTCGACGCGCTCGACAACATCGCGCTGCCGCTGCGCATCGCGGGCCGGCGGGCCCCTGCCGCCCGGGCGCGGGCGTCCGAGCTTCTGGAGGCGGTCGGCTTGAGCGACCGCGGGCACCACTACCCGGACCAGCTGTCGGGCGGCGAGCAGCAGCGAGTCGCGGTGGCCAGGGCGTTGGCGATGCAGCCGCGGCTGCTGCTCGCCGACGAACCCACCGGCAACCTCGATCGCGCGAACTCGGAGCAGGTCTTCGCGCTGGTCCGCGAGCTCCATTTGAAGGCCGGATTGACATCAATTATAGTGACCCACGACGAAGAGCTGGCCCGCATGTGCGACGGCATCTTCCGCCTCGCGCCTGCGGGCGAACGTTTTGAACATGTTTGAACGATTCAACGAACACGTCAGGCGAAGCCTGTTCTTCGCTCGCTACGAGGCGAGCCGGGTGTCGAGCCGTTCGATCTCGACCCGGCACGTCCTGCTCGGCATGCTGCGCGAGGCCGACCCGGCCTTCACCGACCTCCTGGAGCGCAAGGGCCTGGACGCGCGCGAGCTCCGCGCCCAGCTGCTCGGCGAGCACGTGAGCGTCGAACGGGTCAGCACCTCGCCGGACCTGCCGCTGGCGGAGGAGACCAAGAAGGCTCTCGCGTACGCCGTCCACGAGGCCGAGAGCATGGGCCACGCGAACGTCGGCTCCGAGCACCTGGTGCTCGGGCTGCTGCGGATCGAGGGTTCGACCGCCGCCCAGTACCTCACGGCGCGCGGCGTCGAGCTCTTCCAGCTCCGTGAGGAGACGGTGCGGCGCGGCCGCGAGCTCGAGGCCGAAGCCTCCGCGCAGGCGACGCCCCACATCTCGGAGTACTCGCGGGACCTCACCCTGATCGCGTCCGAGGGCGGCTTCGACCCCCTGATCGGGCGCGAGCAGGAGGTCGAGCGGATGGTGCAGATCCTCAGCCGGCGAACCAAGAACAACCCGCTGCTGCTGGGCGAGTCCGGGGTCGGGAAGACGGCCATCGTCGAGGGGCTGGCGACCCGCATCGTCGAGGGCGCGGTGCCGATGCTGCTCGCCGACCGCCGCATCCTGGCTCTCGACCTGTCGCTGCTGGTCGCGGGCACCAAGTACCGGGGCCAGTTCGAGGAGCGCCTGAAGGGCCTGCTCAAGGAGCTCCTCGAGCACCGCGAGATCATCATCTTCATCGACGAGATCCACTCGCTCATCGGCACCGGTTCGGCGGAGGGCTCGTTGGACGCCGCCAACATCATCAAACCGGCCCTGTCCCGCGGCGAAATCACCTGCATCGGCGCCACCACCGTCCGCGAGTACCGCAAGTACGTGGAGAAGGACCGCGCCCTGTCGCGGCGCTTCCAGGCGGTGACGATACGGCAGCCGAACGAAGAGGAGACGATCACGATTCTCGAAGGGGTGCGGAGCCGGTACGAGGAGTTTCACGGCGTGCGCTACACCGACGACGCCATCAAGGTGGCGGTCGCCAACGCCGGGCGCTACATCACCGACCGCGCGTTCCCCGACAAGGCCATCGATGTGATCGACGAGGCCGGCGCCCGGGTCAAGCTGCGCCAGGTCGCGTCGACCTCCTCGCTGCGCGGCGTGCAGCGCGAGATCCGCAACGTCGTCACGAGCATGAAGGACGCCATCTCGCGCAAGGAGTTCGAGCACGCCGTCGAGCTGCGCGAGGAGGAGCTCAGGCTCCGCGAAGAGCTCGAGATGCTCGAGAGGACGCATGCCGAGGAGCCGCCGGAGCGGGTCGTGGTGCGGCGCTCCGACGTCGAGGAGGTGGTGGCCTCGTGGACCGGCATCCCCGTGACGTCCATCGGCGAGGACGAGGCCGACCGACTGCGGCGGATGGAGGAGATCCTGCGCCAGCGTGTGGTCGGCCAGGACGACGCCATCGCGGCGGTCGCCCGCGCCATCCGCCGCAGCCGGCTCGGCGTCACCAGCCCCAATCGTCCGATCGGCTCGTTCATCTTCCTGGGGCCCTCCGGGGTCGGCAAGACCGAGGTCGCGCGCCAGCTCGCCGGCTTCCTCTTCCAGGACCCCCGCCGCCTGGTGCGCTTCGACATGTCGGAGTACATGGAGAAGCACACCGTGTCGAGGCTCATCGGCTCGCCGCCCGGCTACGTCGGGTTCGAGGAGGGCGGTCAGCTCTCCGAACAGGTGCGCCGCAACCCGTACTCGGTGGTGCTCCTCGACGAAATCGAGAAGGCGCACCCGGACATCTACAACCTGCTCCTGCAGGTGCTCGAGGACGGACGGTTGACCGACAACTACGGCAACGTCATCGACTTCACGAACTCCCTCATCATCATGACCTCCAACCTCGGCGGGCGTGACCTCGTCGATGACGACCGGGTCGGCTTCACGCGCGCGGCCGCAGGCATCGGGGTCGCCCAGGTGCGCGATCTGGTGGACCGCGAGCTGCGGCGGCACTTTCCGCCCGAGTTCATCAACCGCCTCGACGAGGTCATCGTCTTCGGCGCCCTCGAAGCTTCGAGCCTGCTCGAGGTGGCGCGTCTGCTGCTGGGAGAGACCGCCGAGGTGATGCGGCAGAAGAACGTGCACATCGAGTTCGAGCCGGACGTCGCCGGCTGGCTGCTCGACCGCTGCGGCGTCGACCCCCAGGCCGGCGCCCGGCCCCTGCGGCGGCTGGTCAAGCAGTGGGTCGAGGACGCGGTCGCCGACTTCCTGATTCAGCACAGGTACGAAGACGGGATGGATCTGCGGGTGAGCGTGCAGCACGACCGACCCTTCGTCGAGGTGGGCAGCGGCAGTCCGGTGGCTCAGGGACAGGACGCGCTGTGAGGGCGGCACGGATTGCGCTCGCGTGCTGCGCGGCGATCGCTGCGGGTCTGGGCGTGGCGGCTGCGGCCGACGCGCCCGTCATCCGCGACATCGTGGTCGAGGGGGGCATGACGCTCACCGTGGATACGGTCTCGTACTACCTCGGCCTCGAGCCGGAGGACCCCCTGGACAGGGAGCTCGTCATCGAAGGCTACCGGCGGCTGTGGGACTCGGGGCTGTTCGAGGACCTGAGCATCGAGGCCGAAGACCACGGCGACGGCACCGTGACCCTGTACGTCGTGGTCACCGAGAGGCCGTTCGTGTCCACTGTCAACTTCGAAGGCAACAAGAAGCTCAAGACCACCGACCTCAAGGACAAGCTCGACGAGCTGGGGATCGAGATCCCCCGCAACATGCCGCTGAGCATGGCGCAGCTGTCGCGCATCGAGTCCGCGGTCAAGCAGATCTACGACGCCGAGGGCTTTCGCTCCGCGACCGTCGACCACAAGGTGCAGGACCTCGGCAAGAACAAGCGCGAGGTGGTGTACGTCATCGACGAGGGGGCCAAGGTCAAGATCGCCGACATCGACTTCGTCGGTAACCAGGTGTTCTCCGACCGCAAGTTGCGCGGGGTCCTCGACAAGGTCAAGGAGAAGGGTCCGCGGTACTTCTTCGGCGAGAAGATCATCTTCACCAAGGAGTCGTGGGACGAGGATCGCGACAACCTGCGCAATTTCTACCAGAACAACGGCTACATCGACATCAAGGTCGGCGAGCCGGTGCTCGACCTGGTGGCCAAGAACCCCGATGCCGAGACCCTCAAGAAGAAGAAGTACAAGATGTTCGTGACCATCCCGGTGGAGGAGGGCGAGCCCTACATCCTGGGCTCGTTCGACATCAGCGGGGTCGAGGTGTACAACCCCGAGGCGCTGAAGCGGGCCTTCGAGGTCAAGCCGGGCGAGACCTACAACCACAAGGTCATCGAAGATGGCATGGAGAAGGTCCGCGACAGCTACCACAACACGGGCTACGTGTACGCCTACACCAACGAGACCTGGACCCGGCGCGAGGACGAGGACCACGTCGTCGACGTGACCGTCGACGTCTTCGAGGGCGACCGGTTCCAGCTCGGAAGACTCGAGTTCGTCGGCAACACCACCACCCGCGACAAGGTGTTGCGGCGTGAGTTCCGGATCGCCGAAGGCCAGTACATGAACATGGCCATCTTCCGGGCCTCGGTGTTCAAGGTCAACGCGCTCGGCTTCTGGAAGCTCGAGGAGGAGCCGCTCGATTTCGATTTCGACGACGAGGCCAAAAGGGTCAACGTCAAGGTCAAGGGCAACGAGGTCGGCCGCAACGACGTCCAGTTCGGCGCCGGCTACTCCGAGCTCGACGGGTTCTTCGTGCAGGGCCAGTTCAACACCCGCAACTTCCTCGGCCGCGGCAACTCGGTGGGCGTGTCGCTGCAGCTCGGGAGACGCTCCGACCTGTACTCCTTGAGCTACACCGAGCCCTACTTCCTCGACCGGCGCATCTTGCTCGGCGCCTCGATCTACAAGTCCGCGATCGATGTGCAGCAGATCGGGTTTTCGAGCTACGAGCGGGAGACCACGGGTTTCACCCTCTCAACCGGTCTCGGCGTCGGTCCGTTCGCGTCGGTGTCGGCCATCATCTCGTTCCAGGACGACTTCTCCCGCTTCCTGATCACCCGCAGCGGCGGCCTCGGTACTCCCACCGGCGGCCACGTGCCGCCGCAGGACATCCCGCCCATCGACGGCGCCGTTTTCGAGCGGGCCTTCGAGACCTTCACCGGCAAGATCCACGCCCTGACCCCCGGCTACAACCGCGACAGCCGGGACGATCCCTTCGATACCAGCCGCGGCGATTCGTTCTACGCCCGCCTGCGTCTCGCGGGCCTGCTGCTGGGTGGGGACTTCGAGTATGTTCGTCCCGAGCTCGGCTTCACCCGGTTCATCCCCAGGGGCCGGCGGCAGACCCTGGCCTTCCACGCGGAGGGCGGTCAGTTCTTCACGGTGAATGACTCCGAGATCCCGATCTACGAGCGCTACCGGCTCGGCGGCGACCGATCGCTGCGCGGCATTCCCTACTACTCGGTGCTGCCGCGGACCGAGGAGGGTCTGTTCTTCGTCACCCCGGGCGGGTCGCGGGAAGGCGGCGACCGCTACTGGCAGCTCAATCTCGAGTACCAGTTCCGGGTCGGCGGGCCGGTCAAGCTCGTGGCCTTCTTCGATGCGGGAAACACCTACCACGAGGAGCAGGGCTGGGACCTGAGCCTGTGGCGGCGGACCACGGGTCTCGAGATGCGCATCTTCCTGCCCATCTTCCAGGCGCCGATCCGCTTCATTTACGGTTACAATCTGGATCCGTTCCCGGACGAGAGCGACAGCGACTTCCAGTTCTCGATCGGGACCACGTTCTGAAAACTCAAGGCATGGAGGACATCGAAATGAATCGTACAGTTCTTCGCGTAGCGGTGGTGGGCCTGCTGGTGGCGCTTTCGGCGCTGCCCGCGGCGGCGCAAGCCAAGGTCGCGGTGATCGACGTGCAGCGGGTCGTGACCGAGTCGGACCCCGGTAAAGAGGTCATGCAGCGGCTCAAGACCCTGACCGACTCCAAGGCGCAGCGCGGACAGGTGCTGCAGCAGGAGCTCGCGGCCCTGCAGGACCAGTTCAACAAGCAGCGTTTCACCGTCTCGGAGGCGCGCCAGGCCGAGATGAGCAAGGAGATCGAGGACAAGCAGATCGCCATTCGTCGCTTCCAGGACGACGCCCAGCGCGAGGTCTCGGACGCGCAGCGCCGTGAGCTTGGCAGCCTCGAGGAGCGCATCCTCCCGATCATCAACGCCGTCGGCCAGGAGCGCGGGTTGACTCTGATCTTCAACAAGTTCCAGTCCGGCCTCGTGTACGCCGACGAGACCATCGACATCACCGACGAGGTGATCCAACGGTTCAACAAGATCCAGTGAGCACGCCGCAGCGTCTCGGGGACCTCGCCCGGGCCTTGTCGGCCGAGCTGGTCGGCGACGGCGAGCACGTCGTGACCGGCGTCAGCCCGCTGTCGACGGCGGGGGAGGAGCAGCTGAGCTTCCTCCACAACCCGAAGTACCTCGCCGAGGCGCGCTCGTCGGCGGCGGGCGCCATTCTGGTCGCGGACGCGGGGGCCTTGCCGGGGCGCAACCTGCTGGTGTGCCCCGAGCCCTACCTGGCGCTGGCGCGGGCGCTGGAGATCTTCCACCCGGCCGAGCGCCCCGAGCCCGGGGTCCACCCGTCGGCGGTGGTCGCCGGGGACGCCGTCATCGCGCCCGACGCGAGCATCGGCCCCCTGGCCGCGGTCGGCGCCGGCGCCCGGGTCGGAGAGCGCAGTGTGGTCGGTGCGGGGGCGGTCCTCGGCCGTGATGCCGTCGTCGGTGCGGACTGCGTGCTGCACCCGCGGGTCGTGGTGCTCGATCGCTGCCGCGTCGGCGACCGCTGCGTGCTGCACTCGGGGGTGGTGCTGGGCTCGGACGGCTTCGGCTTCGCCACCGTCGACGGAGTCCACCACAAGGTGCCGCAGGTCGGTACGGTGGTGCTCGAGGACGATGTCGAGCTGGGGGCCAACGTCTGCGTCGACCGCGCGGCCCTTGGCGAGACCCGCATCGGCCGCGGCACCAAGGTGGACAACCTCGTGCAGATCGCCCACAACGTCCGCATCGGCGAGCACTGCCTGTTGGTGGCGCAGGTCGGGATCTCCGGCTCGACCACCATCGGCCACCACTCGGTGTTCGCCGGGCAGGCCGGGTGCTCGGGCCACCTGACGATCGGCAGCGGCGTCGTGGCCGCCGCACGGGCCGCCATCTTCAAGGACGTTGCCGACGGCATGACCGTCGCAGGCGCGCCGGCGCGCCCGCACCGGGAATGGCTGAAGGCCAACGCCAATCTGCAGCGGCTCGACCGGCTTCGCGAGAGGGTCAAGGACCTCGAGGAAAGGCTCGCTGCTTTGGAAGGTTCCGAGCGATGAAGGACATCAGTGAGATTCTCGAGGTCATGCCGCACCGCTACCCGTTCCTGCTCATCGACCGGGTGCTGGAGATGACCGAGACCACGATCCGTGCGGTCAAGAACGTGACCATCAACGAGCCGCACTTCACGGGCCACTTCCCCGAAGTGCCGGTGATGCCGGGCGTACTGGTGGTCGAGGCGATGGCGCAGGCCGGCGGTTTCCTGCTCTTTTCCCAGGTCGAGGACCGGGACGGCAAGCTCATCTACTTCACCGGCATCGACAACTGCCGCTTCCGGAAACCGGTCATCCCCGGCGACCAGATCGTGTTCGAGGTCGAGCTGGTGGCGAAGCGCAGGACCTTCGCCAAGATCCACGGCCGCGCGCTGGTCGACGGCGAGGTGGTCTGCGAGGCGGACATGCTGTCCGCGATGGGAGATCGCTCATGACGGCCCGCATCCACGAGACGGCGATCGTCGACCCGGCGGCGGAGCTCGCCGACGGCGTGTCGGTCGGGGCCTACTCGGTGATCGAGGCCGGCGTGATCATCGGCACGGACTGCGAGATCGGCCCGTTCTGCCGTTTCGCCACCGGCGTTTCGGTCGGCGAGCGCAATCGCTTCGAGAGCCACTGCTCGGTGGGTGCGCCGCCGCAGGACCTCAAGTTCGCGGGCGAGGCCACCCGGCTCGAGATCGGCCACGACAACTGGTTCCGCGAGTTCGTCACCCTGCACCGCGGCACCCCCGGCGGCGGCGGCGTGACGCGGATCGGCGACAAGAGCCTGTTCATGGCCTACGCCCACGTGGCGCACGACTGCCATGTGGGGTCGCACACCATCTTCGCCAACAACGGCACCCTTGCGGGCCACGTCGAGGTGGGAGACTTTGCCACCATCGGCGCCATGTCCGCCGTGCATCAGTTCTGCCGCGTCGGACAGCACGCCTTCCTCGGCGGCTTCACCGCCGCCACCCAGGACTGCCTGCCGTTCATGACCACGGTCGGCAGCCGACCGGCCAAGTGCTATGGCCCCAACGTCATCGGCCTCGAACGCAAGGGCTTCTCCAAGGAGCGCCGGGCGGCATTGCGCAGTCTGTGGCGCCTGCTCCACAATCCGAAGCTCACCACCACCCAGGCGGTCGAGCGCGCCCGCGGGGAGCTCGCCGGCCAGCCCGACGTCGAGCTCGTGCTCGAGTTCATGGACGCCTCGAAGCGCGGCGTCATCCTCGGCTGAGCCGCGAACCGGCACCTGCGGCACGACCCGCACGGGCGCCGGAAAACGACGAAGGCCGAACCGCACCGCGACCTCGATCTCGACGACTTCGTCGACCCCCCGTCGCCCAGTAGTCCACCCGCCATCGTCGGAACGTTCGAACTTTCGAACGTTGGGCTCATCCGGCATTGCATGGGATGGAGACATCGGGTACGACCCGTGCCAGTGTCCGTGCCCGGATTAAGGTTCAGTGACAGCGTCAGATGGCATTGACAGTGGCAGTGTCAGAGGGCCGTGTCAGTGGCAGTGTCAGAGCGCCGCGTCCGTGGCAGCGACCGTGGCAGCGAGCAGGCGGCGCGACCGCGGCATGGCCACCTCCGGGTCGTTCAGGTCGAGAGGTAGC
>CAZMED010000099.1:0-10643 GCA_964565045.1 uncultured Thermoanaerobaculia bacterium | reverse complement strand
CGGAGACCCCGTAGTGGGAGCAGATGACGTGCCCGGACTGCTCGCCGCCGAGGGCGGCGCCGTGCTCCTGCATGGCCAGCCACACCGAGCGGTCGCCGACCGGGCAGCGGACGGTCTCGAGGCCGCGGGCGGCGAGGGCGCGCTCGAGGCCGAAGTTGCTCATGACCGTTGCCACCACCCGTGCGCCGGGGAGCAGGTCGGCGGCGTGGAGCTGCGCCGCCCAGGCGAGCAGGATGTCGTCGCCGTCGAGGACCGCGCCCTTCTCGTCGACCAGCAGCGCGCGGTCGGCGTCGCCGTCGAGGGCGACGCCGGCGTCGGCGCCGAGCTCGACAACGGCCGCCGCGAGGCGAGCCGGCGCGGTGGCGCCGCACTCGAGGTTGATGTTTCGGCCGTCGGGCGCGGACGCGATGGCCGTGACCCGGGCGCCGAGGCGCCGCATGAGCGTGCCGGCGAGGCCGGAAGCCGCACCATTGGCGGCGTCGACCACGACGTGCAGGCCGGCCAGGGGCTCGGTCGCGCGGTGGGAGGCCGCCAGCAGCTCGAGGTAGCGCGCGCCGAGCCCGGGGTCCCTGGTCGGCAGGCCCGGGCCGTGCAGCGGCTCCGTTGCCGGCAGCTGCTCCTCGAGATGGCGCTCGCGGTGATCGGCGAGCTTCTCGCCCGCCGGGCCGAGGACCTTGATGCCGTTGTCCTCAGCGGGGTTGTGGGAGGCGGAGACCACGACCCCGGCAGCGAAGCCGCCCAGGTCCCGCATGAGGGCCGAGACGGCGGGCGTCGGCAGCACGCCGCCCCACACCACCTCGCCGCCGCCCGCGCGGAAGCTCGAGGCCAGCCAGCCGGCGAGGACGTCCGTCGAGGCGCGGGTGTCGCCCGCGAGCAGGATGCGCGGCGGGCCGGCCTCGCCGAGGTCGGCGGCAAGTGCGGCGCCGAGCCGGCGCACGGTGGCTTCGTCGAGCGGCGGCTCGAAGGTGCGGCCGCGGATGCCGTCGGTTCCGAAGAGCGTGTTCATCAGAGCGTGAAGTTCCGTGCCTGCGGCGGGAGGGCTGGCGCCTCGACCCGCGACCCGGCATCCGACGAGAATCCCATGCGGCGGGGCCCGGCGTCAACCGCTCGGCGCCGGGGGGTCCTCTCCGGGCTCCTGGTCGGGCTCCGGTTCCGGCGCGATGTCGATGATCACCTGGACCGGCCCGGCGCCGAGGGCCCGGAGCAGAGGATCGGGCAGCACCGGCTGCACGATCGTCTCGATGGGCCCGGCGGCGCCCTCGATCGAGATCGGAGTGGTGGCCAGGAACTCGAGCGCGAGCAGCAGGCTCTCCGGCCCCTGAACGGTGTACTGCGGCGGCACCACCCGGACTGCGACGACGACGAAGCCCGGCGCCGGCTCCCCCTCGATGGCCGGCTGCACCGGCACGACCCGCGTCTCCTGGCGCTCGAGCTCGAGGGTGATGGCCGGGGGATCGATGCTCACGACCTCGACCTCGGCCGGCAGCGGCACGTCGCGCTCGTTGATCGGGAAGGAGTTGAGGCCGGGCCGGGCCTCCGAGAGGTCGAGCAGGACCTCGGGCGGGCTGGCCGAGTCGAGCGCGCGCGCCAGCGGGCCGCGGAGCTGCAGCGCGACGGTGTCCGGCACCGCCGAGGTGAGCATGAGGTCGCGCGGGATGTTGACCAGAGTCAGGCGCGCCTTGACGCCGCGCACCGAGATGTTCTCGCTGCGCTGGGCGGCGAGCGCGTACCAGAGCAGGAAGGCGGAGACGAGCGCCACCAGGAACTGCATCGGATGACGGGGGCGGAGGCTCATGCGCCGGCCTCCTCGAAGGCGTGCAGCTGGAATAGGTGCTCGGCGAGGGCGTTGCGCAGCGTCGACTCGTCGAGCGGTCGGAGCAGCTGGCCCTCGACCGCGAGCGAGATCGTGCCGGTCTCCTCCGAGACGACGATGATCAGGGCGTCGGTCTCCTCGGACAGGCCGATGGCGGCGCGGTGGCGGGTGCCGAGCTCGGTCGAGAGCTCGTGGCTGGTGGTGAGCGGCAGGAAGCACGATGCGGCCACGATGCTCTCGCCGCGCAGGATGACGGCGCCGTCGTGAAGCGGGGTGCCGGGGATGAAGATGTTGAGCATCAGGTCGTAGGAGAAGGTCGCCTCGAGCGGGATCCCGGTGTCCGACCACGCCACCAGCGAGTCGCGCCGCTCGATCGCGATCAGGGCGCCGATCCGCCGCGAGGCGAGTGCCTGCACGGCCAGGGACAGCTCGTTGAGCATGATCGGACCCTCGTCGGGGCCGCGGCCCCCCCAGCGCAGGAAGGCGGTCGAGCCGAAGGCCGCCAGCATGCGCCGGATCTCCTGCTGGAAGAGCACGATGATGGCGATCGGCAGGAACACCAGCAGCTTCGAGAGGATGGTCGAGAGGGTGATCAGCTTGAGGGCGGAGGCGGCCAGGTAGAGCGCGAGGATGATGAGCAGGCCCCACAGCATCTGCATCGCGCGGGTGCCCTTGAGGAGCACCAGCAGGCCGTAGATCAGCAGCGCCACCGTGAGGATGTCGATGAGATCGGGGATCGTGACCTGGAGGTCGGTGAGCTCGCGCAGCAGTCCGAGCAGCCAGTTCATGCCGAGGCCTCGCTGACGCGGACGGCGATCTCGAGGAACTGCACCGCGGCCGCCGGGTCGTGGACCCTGATGACGGCGCGCTCGAGGGCGACCGCGGGGATCAGCGCGCCGAGGGTGCCGGGCAGGCGTGACCCGAGGGGGGCGCCGGTGAGGCGGCCGATGAAGGCCTTGTTGGACGGGCCGACCACGACCGGGTGGCCGTGCGCCGCGAGATCGGGCAGCGCCGCCAAAAGGGCGACATTGCCGTCGTCATCCTTGCCGAAGCCGATACCCGGGTCGAGCCACACCCGGTCCCGCGCAATGCCGGCCGCGACGGCGGCACCGGCGCGCTCGAGCAGCCGTTCATGGACCTCGGCGACCACGTGGCGGTAGGCGAGGTCGAGCTGCATCGTTCGCGGCGTGCCCCGCATGTGCATCAGCACCACCCCGGCCTCGTGGGCGGCGACCAGCTCCAGCATGCCCGGAGCGGCTCCCGCGGTGACGTCGTTGACCAGGTCGGCGCCGGCCGCCAGCGCGGCGGCCGCGACCTCGGGCTTTGAGGTGTCGACGGACAGCACGGCGTCAGGGCGGCGCCGCCGCAGCGCCTCGATCACCGGCAGGACCCGGCGCGACTCCTCGCCGGCGTCCACCGGGGAGGCGCCGGGCCGCGTGGACTCGCCGCCGACGTCGATGATCAGGGCGCCGTCGGTGAGCATCTCCTCGCCGCGGCGGACGGCCTCGTCGGCGTCGGCGTAGCTTCCGCCGTCGGAGAAGGAGTCGGGCGTGCAGTTCACAATTCCCATCACGACCGGCCGCTGTCGCGGCCAGAGCTTGTCGAGACGGTGCGACTGACGCCCGGGGCCTCGCCTCACGCCGGTTCCGCCACCTTTCTTTCGGCCCGCGCCTTCCTGCGCTTGATGTCCTCGACGTCGACGTCCGAGTGCTGGTCAATGAGCTCGTAGATCCTGGTGCCGTCGAGCACCTCGTGCTCGAGCAGTGCGCGCGCGATCGCCTCCAGGGCGTCGCGGTGGGTCTCGAGGAGGCGGTGGGCGCTCTCGTAAGCGGCCGAGATGAAGCGGCGGATCTCCTCGTCGATCTGCACCGCCGTCGCCTCGGAGTAATCCTGGTGGCGGGCGAACTCCTTGCCGAGGAAGATCGACTCCTCGCGCTTGCCGAAGGTGAGCGGACCCATGAGCTGGCTCATGCCCCACTCGCACACCATCTTGCGGGCGAGCTCGGTGGCGCGCTCGAGGTCGTTGCCGGCGCCGGTCGTCATGTGCTCCGGACCGAAGACCAGCTCCTCGGCCAGGCGGCCTCCCATGAGGACCTTGAGGTTGGCCTCGAGGTAGGAGCGCGGGTAGGTGTAGCGGTCCTCGAGCGGCAGCTGCTGGGTGAGCCCGAGAGCCATGCCGCGCGGAATGATGGTGACCTTGTGCAGCGGGTCGGCCTCGGGGACCAGCACCGCGATCAGCGCGTGCCCCGCCTCGTGGTAGGCGGTGAGCCGTTTCTCTTCCTCCGACATCACCAGCGAGCGGCGCTCGGAGCCCATCATCACCTTGTCCTTGGCGAACTCGAAGTCCGCCATGTCGACCTTCATCTTGTTGTAGCGTGCGGCGCGGAGGGCCGCCTCGTTGACGAGGTTGGCGATGTCGGCGCCCGAGAAGCCGGGCGTGGAGCGGGCGATCAGCGCCATCTCGACGTCGGAGGCGAGCGGGATCTGGGAGGTGTGCACCTTGAGGATGCCTTCGCGCCCCTTGACGTCGGGCGGGTTGACGACGATGCGGCGATCGAAACGGCCGGGCCGCAGCAGCGCCGGGTCGAGCACGTCCGGGCGGTTGGTGGCCGAGATCAGGATCACGCCGTCGTTCGACTCGAATCCGTCCATCTCCACCAGCAGCTGGTTGAGCGTCTGCTCGCGCTCGTCGTGACCGCCGCCGAGACCGGCGCCGCGGTGCCGCCCGACGGCGTCGATCTCGTCGATGAAGACGATGCAGGGGGCGTTCTTCTTGCCCTGCTCGAACAGGTCGCGGACCCGCGAAGCGCCGACGCCGACGAACATCTCGACGAAGTCGGAGCCGGAGATCGAGAAGAAGGGCACGCCGGCCTCGCCGGCGACCGCCTTGGCGAGCAGGGTCTTGCCGGTCCCCGGCGAGCCCATGAGGAGCACGCCCTTGGGGATCTTGCCGCCGAGGCGCGTGAACTTCTTCGGGTCCTTGAGGAACTCGATGATCTCCTCGAGCTCCTCCTTGGCCTCGTTGACCCCCGCGACATCGGCAAAGGTGACCTTCTTCTGGTCGGGATTCAAAAGCCGGGCCTTCGACTTGCCGAACGACATCGCCTTGGTGCCGCCGGCCTGCATCTGGCGGAAGAAGACGAACCACAGGCCGACCAGGATGAGCAGCGGCGCCCACCCCAGCAGAGCGGTCAGCATCCGTCCGTCGGAAGGCTTCTCGACCTTGATCTCGACCTTCTGCTCGCGGAGGTCCGCGATGAGGTCGTCGTAGCCGGGGTTGTAGGTGTGAAGGTCGTACCTTGGAGCGGTCGCCGACTCCTCGGCGGCCCCGGTCGAGCGAACGAAGATCTCCTCCCCCTTGATGAGAACGCGCGAGACCTCGCCGTCGGCGACCCGGTCGAGAAACTCGGAGAAGGCGATCTCGCGGCTCGTCGTCGAGTAGCCGCGCAGGACCTGCAGGATCAGCAGCACGCCGACCAGGATGACGACCCACATGAGCACGGTGCGAACGGTCTGATTCACGCTAACGAGCCCTCCAGCGCCCGCCCTCGGGCGGTGCCCCTGGTGAAACCGCGTCCGCCGACGGTATTGTTCCCCGCGGCTTCGATCTCAGGCCTCATCCAGGATGCAGAGATCTGGTCGATTCGTGTGCTCTCCATGACCTGGGCCGAGACCGTAGCCGACCAGGAAGCCGTCGGGCGTGTCGTCGAAGACGGAGTACCGCGCCGTGAGGTTGACGCTGCGCAGCTGCGGCTTGTCCACCAGGGCCACGACCTCGATGGTGGCGGGGTTCTGCTGGCTGAGGTGGGTGATGAGGTAGTTCTCCGTCACCCCGGAGTGGAGGACGTCCTTGAGGATCAGCACGTGCTTGCCCGACACGTCGACCTGGGTCGCGAAGGTCAGGCTGACCACCTCGCCGTGCGCGCCGGTCGACGAGGTCACGCTGACGAACTCGTAGTCGACGGGACGCGGAATGAAGCGGGCGAGGTCGGCGAGGAAGAACGCCGCGCCCTTGAGCATCCCGACGAGCACGAGCTGCCGGTCCTGATAGGTGGCCGCGATGGCGTCCGCCATCTCCTTGACGCGGGCATTGATCTCGTCGGCGCTATAGAGCACGCGAAGCTCGCTCACGGCGCATCACCTCCACCACATGGCTTCCCCCGGCTGCAATTTCCGGGTCCCGCCACAGTCCTGGAATCCAGAGAATTCTATCACCTTCGCAGCATACGGGCCACGCCGGCCGAAGGTGTCTCGGCATCGCGCGGGCCAGCATCGTGCGCACCCGGACGGTCGCGCTTCCCAGGCGTACCGCGTCGTCGCCGCGGGCGGAGCGGACGACCAGCCGCGCCGCGGGCGGCGGGCGGAAGCTCCAGCGTGGGGGCTCGCCCGGAACGCCCTCCGCGGCCAGCCGGATGCACCAGCCCTGCTGGGGAAGATCGAGGCTGCAGCCCGGGATGAGCTCGAAGGCGAAAGGCCCCGGCGTCTCCGGCGGTTCGAGCCACAGCCGTCCGCGGGCCAGCCGCAGCCGCCAGCGCCGGCCGAGCGTCACGGACCGGGGCTCGCCCGCCGCGACCAGGGCTTCGAAGAGCTCGCCCTGGCGTCGCGTCACACGCTCGAGCCCGAGCCGGGCGGCCTGCGCGTGCAGCCAGCGCCACCGCACCGCCGTCGGGAGCTCGGCCACCGCGCGCAGCGGAATCCCACCGTCGGGCTCCCAGGGATCGATCCACTGCGCGCGCGCCGCGAGCTCGGCTGCAAACGCCCGCTCGTCGTTCGCCAGGGTGGCGGCCAGGTGGACCAGGTGACCCCGGAGGCCGGGGCTCGCGGCCTCCAGCTGCGGCAGCAGCAGGTGGCGGACGCGGTTGCGCAGATGCTGCGGGTCGCGGTTGGAGCTGTCGTCGCGCCAGGCGAGGCCCCGCTCGCCGAGCCAATCCAGGATCTCCTGCCGACCCCACGGCAGCACGGGGCGGACGATGCCGGCGGCGGTGGCGTCGGCGATCCCGGCCAGCGCCCGCGGCCCGCCGCCCCGCAGCAGCTGAACCAGCACGCCCTCGGCGACGTCATCACGGTGGTGGCCGGTGGCGACGGCGGCGCACCCCAGGGCCTGCTTGAGATCGATCAGGGCGCGGTAGCGGAGCCGCCGCCAGGTGCCCTCACGGCCCGCGTCCAGGGCCGCGCCCGGGTCGAGCCTCAGGAGGTGGTACGGGACCCCCAGCCCGGCGCACAGCCGCTCGCAGAAGGCCGCGTCCTCGTCGGCCTCGGCGCCGCGCACCCCATGGTGGACGTGCGCCGCCTCGATCTCGATGCCGGCGTCGCCCAAGAGGTGGAGCAGGGCCACCGAATCGGGCCCGCCCGACAGCGCCACCAGCACCCGCTGCCCCACGAGGCCCGGGAAGGTGGCTCGGAAGTGTTTGATGAACGCGCCCGGCTTCATGACCTTCTTCACCAATTCAGGCCCGTGAGCCCGCCGCGGGCCCACGGGCCTGAATTGGTGGCGGTGGGTGGAATTGAACCACCGACACAGGGCTTATGAGACCCCTGCTCTACCTCTGAGCTACACCGCCCGGCCCAGCACTATACCCGCAGAGGGGCATCGAGTCCACCGCTGCCGAGGGCCGATCGCGCTATACTGTGCGGCATGGCGATGGAGGTGCAGGAGGAGATGGTTGCCTGCTCGCTGTGCGGCCTCGAGGTGCCGCAGGGCGAGATCCAGGAGTGCTTCATCTGCCACGTCCTCTACTGCCAGTACTGTGGGCTCGCCGCCTACGGCCACAGCTTCTGCTCCAAACGCTGCCGGGGGTTCTTCTTCTGGGGTGACGGCGACCACGACCACGACGAGATGGGCACCTGAAGCCGATGGGCCGGCGGCTCGACGAGCTGATGGAACGGGCAACCGCGCTGCCGGGGCTCAGTGCCTCGTCAGGGCGCGTGCTGGTGGCGCAGAAGGCCGAGGGTCCGCGGGTCTACGACATCGACAACGGCGGCTACATCGACTACATCGGCGCCGGCGGTGCGACCATCGTCGGCTTCGCCAACCAGTTCGTGCTCGACGCGGTGCGCAAGGTCCTGCAGGGCGGCGTCCCGGAGGGCTTCCACGTTCCCCACGAGGTCGAGCTCGCGCACACCCTCGAGCACTTCCTGCCGTGGGTGCAGAGCTGGTGGTTCTGCCGCAGTCAGGACGAGGCCTTCCGAGGCGTCCTCCACTGGGCCCGCGAGACCACCGGCAGACGCCGCTTCCTGGTCCTTGACGGCAGCTCGCCGCTGCGGCTCGGCGCGCCCGCCGAGCTCGGCATCGATCCGGCCAACCCGATCCGCGAGGTGCGCGGCTGGGACGTGGCGAAGATCATCGCCGCGATCACCAGCGGCTCGCCGAAGCTGGCGGGCCTGATCATCGACCCCCTGATGGGGCGTTTCGGAGTCGTTCCGGCCCCGGATGGCGCGCTCGCCGAGGTCGCCGAGGCCTGCCGCGACAACGGGGTGATGCTGATCATGGACGAGCGGGTGTCCGGCTTCAGGGTGCACCGCGGAGGGGTCGCGGCCGTGGCCGGCATCGTCCCCGACGTCGGAGTCTACGGTGCCGCGCTGGGCGGCGGCTTCCCGATCGGGGTCGTGGCCTTCCGCGAACCACAGGCCTCGCAGCCCGGCTCGAGCGCGGTGCACGCGCCGCACCCGGTCGCCCTCGCGGCCTCGGAGGCGGTGCTGTCGATCCTCAAGAACGACGCGGTCTACGAGCGGCTCGAGGAGCGGTCGGAGCAGCTCGCGAGCGGACTCCTGGCGGCGGCCGCCCGCTGCTCGACGCCGATCGTCATCAACCGCATGGGCTCGGTCTTCGCCCTCTACCTCACCGATCGGCCGGTGGCGGACCGGGCGGGTTACGAGGCCGCCGACGGCGACGGCTACCGGAGGCTCGCCTCGGCGTTGCGGGACGGCGGCATCCTGTTCCCGCCCGAACCGGGCAGGGCAGCCTTCGTCTCGAGCTCGCACGGCGCCAAGGACATCGACGAGACCGTCGCCGCCTGCGAGCGGGCACTGCAGGGCCTCCCGCAGGAGGACCGCGGCTGAGTGATGGCTCCAGCGCCGGTGTACGAACCCGATCCCGAGCGGCGTGAGGCCACGTACCTGGTGGGACTGGTGCTGCCGGGCTCGCGGCGCGCCGTGGTCGAGGAGCACCTCGACGAGCTCGAGCGGCTGGTGGGCACCGCCGGCGGCTCGGTGATCGGCCGCAGCCTGCAGGAGCGCCAGCGCCCCGACCCGGCGACTCTGATCGGCAGCGGTTTCCTCGAGCAGCTCGCCGAGCGCTGCGAGGAGGCGAGCGTCGAAGCACTGGTCTTCGACGAAGACCTGACCGCTTCACAGGTGCGCAACATCGAGCGTGCGGTGCCGAAGACCACCAAGGTGCTGGACCGCGCGGCGGTGATCCTCGACATCTTCGCGCAGCACGCGCGCAGCCGCGAGGCGCAGACCCAGGTCGAGCTCGCCCAGCTGAGCTACCTGCTGCCGCGCCTGACGCGGCGCTGGCGCCACCTCTCGCGGCAGGCCGGCGGTATCGGCACGCGCGGCGTCGGCGAGACCCAGCTCGAGATCGACCGGCGGCTGATCAATCGGCGCATGGCCCAGCTCAAGAGCAAGCTGGAGGTCATCGAGCGCGACCGCCGCCTGCGCCGCGAGCGGCGCAGCGGGCTGCCGACGGTCGCCCTGGTGGGCTACACCAATGCCGGCAAGTCGTCGCTCTTCCGGCGCCTGTCGGGCGCCGACGTGCTGGTGGAGGACCGCCTCTTCGCGACCCTCGACCCGCGCGCCCGTCGCGTCGGCCTCGGCGAGGACCTGATGGCGGTGCTCACCGACACCGTCGGCTTCATCCGCAAGCTGCCCCACGACCTGGTGGCGCCCTTCCGCTCGACCCTCGAGGAGACGGCGGTCGCGGACCTGGTGCTGCACGTGGTCGACGCATCGCACGCCGCGTGGGAGGACCACATCCGGGTCGGCGACGAGGTGCTCGAGGACCTCGGCGTGGACCGGGAGCGGGTCCTGGTGGTGCTCAACAAGATCGACCTCGTGGTCCCCGCCCGGCCGCCCGCCGGCGCGCGCAGCGCGGGGGTGGCGGCGGTGTCGGCGGTCAGCGGCGAAGGTGTCGAGGCCCTCAAGGTCGCGATCCGCACCACGCTGCTGTCGGCGCCCGACGTCGCGGTGCTCAGGGTGCCGCTGGAGGAGACCGAGCTCGTGCAGCGGGCCGTCGCCCTCCCCCACCAGCTCGCCCGCCGCTTCGAGGAGGGTGCGGTGCAGCTGGCGATGCGGGTCGACGGACGCGCGCTGCGCGACAACGGGCTGGAGCCCTATCGCATCCGGCAGTGGGAGAGCCGGACCGGAAACGGAGGAATGTGATGCCGATCTACGAGTTTCTCTGCCCGGCCTGCAACCGCATCTACAGCTTCCACTCCTTCAAGGTGGCACCCGACAAGATGCCCTCATGCCCCAAATGTCGCGCCACCGACCTCAGGCGGGTGCCGTCCCGCTTCGGCGTCACCGCCAAGAAAGGCTCGGGCGAGGCGGCGGGCGGCGAGGGACCCGAGGGGGACGACCCGCGCATGGAGCGCGAGATGATGCGATTCGCCGCCGAGCTCGAGAACATGGATGAGAACGACCCGCGCGCCATGGCGGCCGCGGTGCGCCGGATGACCGAGATCGCCGGCGAGCCCGTCACCCCGGCAATGGAGGAAATGATCCGCCGCCTCGAGGCCGGTGAGGACCCCGAGAAGGTCGAGGAAGAGATGGGCGACGCGATCGAGGAGGAGATGGGGGAGGAGGGAGGCGGCTTCGGCGGCGCGATGCCGAC
>CAZMED010000098.1:0-10764 GCA_964565045.1 uncultured Thermoanaerobaculia bacterium | reverse complement strand
GGATCAGCAGCGCCAGCCCCGCGCAGGTCGCGTCGGCATAGACGCGCCAGTCGAAATTCGGAGGTCGAAATTCGGAAGTCGGAGTTTCCGTCATATCCATCAAAGACAGAATGCAGGGACCGGGCGGCACAACGCAACTCTCGGGTAGAACTCTCAATTCTTAATTCTTAATTCTTAGTTCTGTCGATCTCCAGCACCCGATTCTGAATTCCGAATTCCTAGTTCCTAATTCCTAATTCCTCGATGGTCGGCTCTTGCTACACTCCCCCACCACGGAGGCCGCATGTACGAGAAGGAACGCGAGGCCGCCTGCGGGATCGTCGCCGAGGCGTGCGATTTGACGCGCAGGGTCCAGGACGAGATCGTCACGTCGGGCGATGCCCTCACCAAGGACGACCGGTCGCCCGTCACGATCGCCGATCTCGCGGTGCAGCTCGTGGTCAGCCGGCGCCTGGCGCAGGCGTTCCCCGACGACCCGCTGCTGGCCGAGGAGGACTCGACGGCGGTCGCGGCCGACCCTGCGTCGGCGCGCCGGGTGCTCGAGCTGGCGGGCAGCCGCCTCGGGAGCCTGGACCGGAAGGAGATGCTCGCGGCCCTCGACCGCAGCGACCACGGCGGCGGCGGCCGTTACTGGGTCCTCGACCCGATCGACGGCACCAAGGGCTTCCTGCGCGGCGACCAGTACGCGGTGGCCCTCGCCCTGGTGGACGAGGGCCGGGTCGTGGCGGGGGTTCTCGGCTGCCCGAACCTCGATCTCGGCTTGCCGGGCGCGGCAAGGGCCGGATACCTGGTGAGCGCGTCTCGCGGCGCGGGCGCCCGGGTGCACGCCCTGGCGGGCGGCGCGGAGGCGGCGGCGCGAGTCGACGAGGTGACGGACCCGGCCGACGCCGTGCTCTGCGAGTCGGTGGAAGCGGGCCACTCGGCGCACTCGGTGCAGGGCGCCGTCGCCGCCCGGCTCGGCATCACCGCCCCGCCGTGCCGCATCGACAGCCAGTGCAAGTACGCGGTGGTGGCGGCCGGCCGGGCTTCGGTCTACCTTCGCCTCCCCCGCGACCCTGCCTATCGCGAGAAGTCCTGGGACCACGCCGCCGGCTCGATCGTGGTCGAGGAGGCCGGCGGCCGCGTTTCCGACCTCGACGGCCGCCCGCTCGACTTCAGCCGGGGACGCCTGCTCGGCACCAGCCGAGGCATTGTCTGCACCAACGGCAGGATCCACGACACGCTGGTCGCTGCGTGCCGCGCCGAGCTCGGGCTCGAGTCGTTGGAAGGTTAGAACGTTGGAACGTTGGAGCGTCGGGCTCATCCCGGGAAGACGTGGGATGGGCGACGGTCGATTTTGAATTTTGAATTTTGAATTTTGAATTTCCGCCCACTCCCCGAATTCGGGCCGGTGCAGACCGAGACGGCCAACAGGGGCCGAGGCAGTGGACAGCGGCAGGGTTCAGCCCGACGAGAGAGCACGACTCCGATCAACCCCGCGGATTGAGCAGCCGCCAGGTGATGGCCCGCACCTCGTCGAAGGTCGCGAGCACGGTCACAGTGCCAGGCCCATCGACAACCCCCGCGTGGTCCGGCGGGCGGAGGTGGCCATACCGCGGTCGCGCAACCTGCCTTCTGCCCCTGTCGCTGCCCCGGTCGCTGTCACGGCCGCTGCCCACTGGCCCTGCCGCTGTCACTGCACCTGAATCCGGGCACGGAGACGGAGACGGGCACGGGTCGCATCGGGCACCGCCATCCCCTGCAATTCCGGATGAGCTGGATGTTCTTCTGCGCCTGTGCAACTGTGCGTTATGGGGCCGGGTGGGCGGTAACGTTCGAACGTGCAACGTTCCAACGTTTGAACGTCTCAACGTCTACTGCGGCGGGAGCACGGCGCCGGAGTGCTCGAACTTGACGGCGCGCTTGCCGTTGGTGCACGCCATGCACGCGGGCTGCCCCTTGATGACGTTGGCGACGAAGACGTCCTCCGGCATGTAGAAGAGCCGGTCGACACCGAGCTCGACCCGCACCTCCTCGGTGTCGCCGTTGAAGCGCGCGCCGATCAACTCGGCCTGGGTGGGCGTGTTGATGCCCTGGAAGCAGGAGTCGATGACCATCGGCCACAAGGTGCCGAAGAAGATCTTGCCGGCGCCCGCGGCGCGGAAGGCGCGCACGATCCGCGACGCGTTGGTGCCGCGCACGATGCTGTCGTCGACGACGAAGATGTTGCGCCCCTCGACCGCCTTGGCGTCGACCCGGAAGTCGAGCATCGCAGCCTCGTCGCGCGCCTCCTGGGTCTCCTCCATGAAAATCCGGCCGCCGAAACGGTACTTCGAGACCGGCGTCGCGTACTGCAGGGCGGCGGCGTCGATCTCCTTCTCGAGCTTCTGCGCGAAGGCCTCCGCCCCGGGGATCGGCGAGTGCGGGATCGGCACCACGAGGTCGATCTCACCCACCACCTCGGGGGCGATTTCGATCAGGTGCATGGCGAGGGTGCGTCCCGCCCGCCACCGGTAGCTGCGGATGTTGTCGCCCATCATCTTCGACTCCACGTCGGCGAAGTAGATGAGCTCGAACGCGCACGGCCTGGGGTCGCGCTGCACCAGGACCCGCTGGTCGATCTCGAGAGTGCGGTCGACGACGAGGGCGGCGCCGTGCGGCACCGGCTCTCCGACCTCGAAGCCGTTCTGCTCCAGGGCGAGGGTCTCCGAGGCGATCATCACGCACTCGCGGCCCGCCTGGCTGCGGCGCCCGAGGACCATCGGCCGGAAGCCGTGGGGATCGCGGAAGGCGTACAGACCTCCGGGGGTCGCGACCACGGCCGAAAAGGCGCCGGTCAGACGCTGCTGCACCTCCGCGATGGCCGCGAACATGATCTCGCGTTCATCGGCGCCCGGGTCGGCGTGGCGGAAGTGCTCGAACCACAGGGAGACCATGCGGAGCAGCGCGTCGGCGTCGCAGGTCGAGCCCAGAGCCTGGCCGCGGGCGGCGAGCTCGGACTCCACCTGGTGGACGTTGGTGACGTGGCCGTTGTGCGCGAGCGCGATCGAGGACATGGCGTCGAAGAAGGGCTGGGCGTTGTTGATGCCGCCGCCGCCGTGGGTCTTGTACCGCGTGTGCGCGATGCCCACGTCGCCGCACAGGTGGCCGAGCGGTTTGAAGATGTCGTCGGCCAGCCCCTCCCCTTTTTCGAGTGCCGCCCGGCGGTGCACCGGGTCGAACACGAAGAGCCCGGCGTAGGCCGGTCCCCGGTGCTGCAGGAAGTGTGCTCCGTTGCCCAGGTCCGGAACGACCGACCTCCCGTCCTTACTGATGACCCCTACGATGCCGCACACGGTCCCCCCTCAGAGGCGGACACTATAACCCACCCGCCCATCCGGCCGGATGCGAGATGCGAGATCCGAGATACGAGATGCGAGTTCCGCCCCTCGTCCCCTCGTCCCCTCCGCCCGGGCGGGTGGTTCGGTCACTCTCCCTGGCGTTCGATCTCGCCGGTCATGGGGACGAATCGGACGGGGATGACCGACTTTTCGTCGAAGCCGTCGCCGAGGCGGGTGATCACCTTCAGCTCCTGGTAGAAGTCGCCCACCGGGATCACCATCTTCGCACCGTCGGCGAGCTGTTCGAGCAGCGGGTGGGGGACCGATGCCGGTGCCGCCGTGACGATGATGCCGTCGAAGGGGGCTGCCTCGGGCCAACCCCCGTAGCCGTCGCCGCAACGCACCTGAACCGAGGTGTACTCGAGCTCGGCCAGAATCTCCTGCGCCCGCTCGCACAGCCGCTGGCGGATCTCGATCGAGTACACGTCGACCCCCATCGCGGTCAGCACCGCGGCCTGGTAGCCCGAGCCGGTCCCGATCTCGAGGACGCGGGAGCCGGGGCCGACCTCGAGGAGCTCGGTCATGAGGGCGACGATGTAGGGCTGCGAGATGGTCTGCGAGTCGCCGATCGGCAGCGGCGTGTCGCTGTAGGCGCCCTGGCGGCTGGCCTCGGGCACGAAGAGGTGCCGCGGCACGGAGCGCATGCTCTCGAGCACCAGCGGGTCCTTGACCCCCCGGGCCTCGATCTGCTGGCTCACCATGCGTTCGCGCTGCATCTGCCAATCCGCGGCGGCCGCTTCCGGGGTCCGACCACTGGATGAGTCGCACCCTTCGGCGGCCAAAAGGACAAGCAAAACGGCGGTTGCGCTCAGCAGCTGGCTCACGAGGCCGCCACGCTTCATTGTCCGTCCCTCCCTATTCCCGAGACCTCGTGGACACCCGGCGCCGCCGGCCGATCTGAACCACGAGCCCGGGTTGCCCGAGGGCCACGAACGGGTGCCCTTGCCGCCCACCGTTCATGGTAGACCAACAATCCGTCGCGTGCCATCCTCACGTCCGCCGAAGACCATGCAACACCCGTACCCGGGGAGGAGTTCTGAGTATTGAGTTTTGAGTTTTGAGTTTTGAGCTCCCACCCGCGCCCCCCGGGGGAGGACGAACGTTAGAACATTGGAACGTTGGAACGTTGGAACGTTTGAACGTTGAACGTTAGAACGTTCCACCCGCCCGCCCACTCAGATACGAGATCTGCCCCTCCACCCGGGTTCAGGGGCAGTGACAGTGGCAGATGGCAGTGACAGTCTCAGTGACAGTCTCAGTGACAGTTTCAGTGGCAGAGGACCGCGTCCTTGGCAGGGACCGGGACAGCAACCACCGATCGCGGCATGGCCACCTCCCGCTCACATCGTTTTGAACGTTCAAACGAGGGTCACGGGCGGGCGGGTGGAAATTCAAAATTAAGAATTGAGAATTGAGAATTCGAGTCTGGCGGGTGGGCGGCATTCCTAATTCCTAATTCCTAATTCCTAATTCCTAATTCCTCATTCCTACTTTCTGCGCGCGCTCCCCGCCTTGACACCCTCCGGTCCCCACCGCCACTATGAGCGCCATGAAGAAGGACACCCACTCCGTGTCTCAGTCCGAATCCGATCACGGTCTGACCCGTCGCGAGGCGGTCGCAGCGGGCGCCGCAGCCGTCGTCGGCGCGGCCGTCGCCGGCGCGGCGCAGCCCTCCCTCGCCGCCGGTCCGAAGCAGCCGGTGGCGGTGGCGTCGGAGAACGGCATCGAGGCGGTCGCCGTGGCGGTGCGGCGCATGCAGGCGGGTGCGGCACCGGTCGATGCGGCGGTCGATGGCGTCGCCGTGGTCGAGGCGGACCCGGAGGACGTCACGGTCGGCTACGGCGGACTGCCGAACTCGGACGGCGTGGTGCAGCTCGATGCGTGTTGCATGGACGGACCCAGCATGCGCGCCGGGGCAGTGGCCGCCCTCGAGGGTTTCAAGCACCCGGCGCGGGTGGCCCTCGAGATCATGAGGCGGACCACCCGCGTGCTGCTGGTCGGCGAAGGCGCGGCCCGCTTCGCCGAATCGCTGGGGTTCCCGACCGAAGAGCTGCTCACCGAGCGGGCACGCAAGATATGGCTCTACTGGAAGGGCCAGATGTCGGATCTCGACGACTGGGTCGCGACGCCCGAGCTCGTCGACGACCCCGACGTGCAGTGGTTCATCGAGGAGCACGGGCCGATCCCGCCGCACGGAACCATCAACCTGTGCGCCGTGAACGCCGCCGGCGATCTCGGCGGCACCACGACGACATCGGGCCTGTTCTTCAAGATGCCGGGACGGGTCGGCGACTCGCCGCTGATCGGCGCCGGGCTCTTCGTCGACAACGAGGTCGGCGCCGCCGGCTCCACCGGCCGCGGCGAGTCGGTGATCCAGATCGCCGGCGCCCACACCATCGTCGAGCTGATGCGGGCCGGCAGCAGCCCCCGCGACGCCTGTCTGGGCGCCCTCGACCGCCTGGTCCGCGCGACCCGGGTGCCGTACCTCCTCGACGGACGCGGGCGCCCGAACTTCGACGTCAAGTTCTACGCGGTCAACAGGCAGGGCGAGGCCGCGGGCGCCGCCATCTGGGCGGGGGGGAAGTACGCCGTCTGCCGCGGCGGAGAGTCGGCCCGCCTCGAGGACTGCGCGTCGCTCTACCCCATGCCGGCGCCGTGGAGGAAGCCGAGCGCCTGACCGCGCTCCGGCCCCCCAGCCTGCGGGGCCGCTCCCGAGCAGTCGACCGCAGGCGATGATCGCCTGTCCTCTGAAGGTGACAACGTCGCCCACGTCCCACGGCACGGCGCCGGAGGAACGACTCGCCCCACGCGCCCGAAACGGCGCCCGCACGGGCCCCGGCACCGCCCCGATCCGGCCTGGCACGGCCATTGCTCGGAACGAAGGCGACGACGGCAGCGAACGCCAGGCCGTCGGGGAGGATGCCATGAGCGTGACACGACGACTCGCCGTCATCGCCGCCGCCGCAGCTCTGATCGCGATCGGAGGGACGCCGCCTTCCGAAGCCGGAGGCGCCGTCGGGCTGCGCATCGGCGGCGAGCACTTCGGCATCTCCATCGGCATCGGCGACTGGGGCCTCTACTCCAACCACTGGTACGACCCGACCTGGTCTCTCGACTTCGACGCCGTGCTCGGCGGCTACGGGGAGTGGATCTGGGTCGACGGGCTCGGTCGCTGCTGGCGTCCCTGGGTCGCCGCCTCGTGGCAGCCGTACCGCCACGGGCGTTGGGTGCACACCAGCCACGGCTGGACCTGGGTCGCGTACGAGCCCTGGGGCTATGTGCCGCACCACTACGGGAGCTGGGCCCGCTGCACCTTCGGCTGGGTCTGGGTGCCCGGCTCCAGTTACGCCGCCGCCAACGTGGTCTGGGTGCGGGCGGGCTCCTTCATCGGCTGGTACGCCCGCCCACCGCACGGCTGGAGCCACGCAGTGCACGGCTTTTCGCACGGCTGGAGCCATGGCTTCCGGGACGGCTACGTTTCGGGCTACGGCGACGGCTACCACGATGGCTGGCGGGACGCGCGCTACGGGACCTGGGTCGACTGGCGCCACTTCGGCGCCGACAACGTCTCCCGCCACGCGGTTGCGCACGCCGCAACGTCGCGACACCGGGTCGAGGACCGTGCGGCAGCGCCCTCCATCGCCGAGGTCTCACGCCGCGGCGGCATCGCGGTGCCCGAGGCCCGGCTCGAGACCCGCACGGTCCGGGCCGGCGGGCGCGACGTCGTCATCGCCCGCCCGACCGGGGTCGAGTCCAGCGTCGAACGCCACGCGCCGGCGACCGTCAGAACAGCCCTGTCACCCGCGGCGCTCGAACACCGGCAGCCGCAGGTCCGCCGGGCGGCGCAGCCTTCGACCGCAGGCCTGCGTTCGCAGCCGGCCGGAGATTCGACGAGGAGCAGCGTACCGAGTGCCGGACGCGCTCAGGCGGCGCGTGCCGACGGCAGCGGTGCGAGCGTCGAGCAGCCGCCTCGCGTCAGGACCGACACCTCCCGCTCCGGGCCGGGCGCACCGCCCGCGGCGCGCGCAGCGGCGCCGCCGAGCGGCAGCTCACGCGATCCCCGCGCGAACCGCCTCAAGGCCCCCGCCGTTCCGCCCGCGCCCCGGAGCGCCTCGGCCAAGCCCGCGGCTGCCCCCGAGCGAGGTTCGGCCGAGGCCCGGCCGGCGGAGCGGCGAGCGCGTCCGGCTCCCGCCCGGCCACCGAATGATGGCGCCAAGGCGTCCGAACCCCGGTCCCGGGCATCCGCCGCCCGCCGCGGCGACGCGCCCGAGGGCGAACGGCGCGAGCCACGGCGCCCGGTGAAGAAGCGGCACTGAAGACCATCGCCGGGGCGGGGCGGCCGCAACGCGGTCGCTCCGCCCCTCCCCCTTCCGCCCCGGCCACCGCGCCCCCCGTGCTAGCATTCAGTCGTGAGCCGCACCCGTGGACGAGACGACGACGAACCCGGCGCCCGCCTCGAACGGACGCTCCGGAAGTGCGCCGAGTGGAGCCGTGCCGGGCGTCACCGCCAGATCATCGCCGAGGCCGACCGCCGGCTGCCCGAGCTCGCGCAGCACCCGAAGTACCAGGCGGCCCTCCTGGTCTGGAAGGCCCAGGCCCTGCTCGCCTTGGGCCTCGCAGGCCGAGCCCGGGAGCCGGCGGCGCAGTCGTGGGAGCTCGAACCCAGCCCGCACGCGTGCCACCTCACGGCCAACGCCCTCGAGGCGCTCGGCGACCTCGACGGCGCCGAGGAGCTGCTCCGGGTTGGCTGGCAGATGTTCCCGCAGGCGGTGCACCTACCGGTCCAGCTGGCGGTCATCCTGTCGGACCAGGCGCGGATCCCGGAAGCCGTCGATATCCTCGAAGAGGTCCCCTTCGACGATCGGGTCCCGGACGACCTGCAGGTCTTCCTGTTCGGCATGCGGTCGACCCTGCTCGCCGCCATGGGCCGCTGGGCCGAGGCCGACGAGCTGCTGCGGGACGGGATCAGCCACCACCCCGCATCGGCTGTCCTCAACGATGCGCACTCGAACTTGACCGCCGCACGGCGGCGGGCCAAAGCTGAGAGCGCATTGGTCGAGTCCTGGAGCGCCGGCCTCGAGGAGCTCGACGGCGGCGCTGCGGAAGTGGACGACGCCATCGTGCGCTGCGGCGCCGTCCATGAGCTCGGGCAGCTCGTGGTGCTCGCCGCGCGGCGCCTGTGGCGCGCCTACCTCGACCACCAGCACCCTCGTCCGCACGTGCCCGACGTCTGGGGAGCCGCCCTGGTGCTCGCGGTCCTCGAGCTCGACGACTCCAGCCCGCCGATCGCCGCCTTCGCGCGCTCCTTCACCTGCAAGCCCTCGAGCGTCCGCTCGGTCCTGGCGCGGTTGCGCACGTTCGTGTCGTCGCTCGAGCGGGAGTTCGCGAGGCGCGCGTTCGCCGCCCGCACCAATCCGCGGCTCGAGGGGTCGCCGGCGCCGGTCTACCCCCGGGTCCGATCGGCCGAGATCGTGCCTTTCCCCACAAGCTGAAGGGAGACTGGAGATGCTGTTCAGGGCGCTGCTGACAACACTGGGCGCCGTGCTCGTGATCGCGGCGCCTGCAATCGCCGCTCAGAAGGACCTCAATCTCAACCAGAGCTTTCCCGCGGCCGACGGCAAGCGGCTCGAGGTCGATGCCGGCGACCTCGATCTCCGGGTGCGCACCGCCGATGTCCCGCGTATCGAAGCCGAGGTGCAGCTCCACATCGGCGGCACCGGCGCCGACCGCGCCGAGCGCTGGCTCGACAACCACACCCCGTCCTTCGAGGACTCCGAGGATCGCCTGCGGATCGTCGTCGACCCGGGCACGTCGGGCTTCCTGGGCTTCGGCAGGCTGTCGGCGCGGGCACGCCTCGGATTGCTCGTGCCCCGCGGCATCGTCCCCGATCTCACGACGACCAGCGGCAACATCGAGGTCAGCGGCGACTTTCCCGACGCCCGGCCCCTGTGGTTGCGCACCTCCTCGGGCGCGGTGACCATGATCGGCGCCGCGGCCGCCCTCGACGTCAAGAGCGCCGACGGAGACGCCGAGATCCAGCTGATCCGCCCCCTGGAGAGCTTCGCCGCCAGCACCTCTTCCGGCAACGTCCGGCTGACCGGCGGCGCACGCGAGGCCAACGTCGGGACGGCATCGGGGGACATCCGGCTTGAGAACCTCTCGGGCAGCCTCGAGGCCGTCACCTCGACGGGCAAGATCACCGTGACCTGGGACAGGCTCGGCGCGGACGGCACGGTGCGGATCCGCTCGGCCTCCGGGCGCGTCCACCTCATGCTGCCGGAAGGAGTGAGCCCCCGCGGGAACCTCAGGACGACGACCGGCAGCGTTCGCAGCGAGCTTCCGGGCGAGGTGGCTGCAGACGGCAGCACCCTGGAGCTGGCGGGTGACGGGCCGGTGTTCGACGTCGAGACCGCCTCCGGGGAGATCATCCTCGGGATACGGGGCGCGCGATACTGAAGCGCGGCGGGGGTCGCGGCCGCGCTCCGGGGCGCCGCGGGTCTCGCCCGGACAGTTCCCGGCAGACGCAGGTCGGGTTTCAGAGAACCAAATTCCCGCGCTACCGTTACTCTCCATGAGCCGCCGTCGGGCGGCCGGAAGGAGCACGCGGGATGAAAAAGGCCACCCTCGTTTCCCTGGTGGTGCTCGGCTGCGCCGCAGCAGTTGCAGCAGCAGACTCCAGGACCCTGACCGGCTCGGTTCCGGCCGCGACCCTGGAAATCCTGACATTGGACAGCTCGATCGGCGATGTCGAGATCACGGCCATCGAGGGCGCTCGGGACGTGACCATCGAGGTTCACTTGACACCTCGTCGCGGAGGCTTCTTCTCGTCCAAGAGGCAGGCCGAACGAGAGGTCCAGGAGGCCGAGCTGAGCACTTCGGTCAAGGGCTCGAAGCTCGATCTGCACATCTCGCCCGCCGCCGACGGGGACCGGCGGTTCGAGGAGGACTGGCGCATCGAGCTGCCGCCGGACCTCGCCATCCAGATCGATCACGGGGTCGGCGACATCGTCATCCGGAACACCGCTTCCAGAATCGAGATCGACTCCGGCGTCGGCGACGTCAAGCTCGAGATCCTGAGCGGCGACATCGCGGTGGACCTCGGCGTCGGCACCGCGGCGGTGCGCGCTCCGGCCGAGCCATTTGCCGTCGTCAGGGGCGAGAGCGGTGTCGGTGATGCCACGATCAAGGTGCGCAGCGAGCAGATCGCCGGCGGCGGGTTCCTGGGCAAGTCGGCGAGCTGGAAAGGCTCCGGAAGCCAATCCATCGAGGTCTCCGTCGGCGTCGGCGACGCGGTGATCACCCTCGACTGAACCGCCCACCGCACCCGACCGCAGTTTTGAGTTTTGAGTGTTGAGTTTTGAGTTCCCGCCCACCCCTGCGAGCTCCGTGGGGCGGCTGGGATTGT
>CAZMED010000097.1:0-10799 GCA_964565045.1 uncultured Thermoanaerobaculia bacterium | reverse complement strand
TTCGCGAGGGCGGCCGCACCGTCGGCGCCGGCTCCATCACGGACATCCTGGAGTAGAGATCGATGCCTCGCGGTGGCACGCACCCCGAGCCGTCGAGCCGAACAGGCCTGCTCCCCGGGGTTTCGTGCGTTCGATTCTTTAGCGCAGGCCAGTAGCTCAATCGGTAGAGTCCCGGTCTCCAAAACCGGTTGTTGGGGGTTCGAGTCCCTCCTGGCCTGCCATCTTCGCTCGACTGGAGTCGCCGGCATGCAATGGTGGACGCGTCTCAAAACCTTTCTGTCAGAGGTCGTGGTCGAGACCAAGAAGGTCACCTGGCCGACGAAGCAGGAGGTCATCAACACGACGACCGTGGTGGTGATCGCCTCCTTCATCTTCGGGATCTACCTCTACCTCTGCGACCTGCTCTTCCTGGTTCTCAGGAACGAGCTTTTCGAAGTCTTCAAGGTCTTCTCGTAGAAGGGTTTTGTGAATGGCCAAGCAGTGGTACATCATCCACACGTACTCGGGCTTCGAGGACCGGGTCAAGAAGACTCTCGAGCAGCGTATCGAGGCGCTGGGCATGGAGGAGTTCTTCGGCGAGATCCAGGTTCCCACCGAAACGGTGGTCGAGGTCAAGAACGGCAAGAAGCGCGAGGTGCGCCGCAAGTTTTTCCCCGGGTACGTGTTGGTGGAGATGGAGATGACCGACGACGCCTGGCACCTGGTGCGCAACACGCCCAAGGTGACGGGATTCGTGGGCGCCGGCAAGAAGCCCACCCCTCTGACCGAAGAAGAGGTCAACCAGATCCTGCATCAGGCGGTGGCGACCCAGGAGAAGCCGCGCCCGACCGAGATCTACGAGAAGGGTGAACGCATTCGGATCACTGACGGGCCATTCGCCTCGTTCAACGGCGTCGTCGAGGAGGTCAACCTCGACCGCTCGACGCTCAAGGTGATGGTCACGATTTTCGGCCGCGAGACCCCCGTCGAGATGGAGTTTCGCCAAGTGCAGAAAGTCACTTAGGAGTAACAATGGCAAAGAAGGTCATTGGACAGATCAAGCTCCAGCTGTCCGGCGGTCAGGCCACCCCGGCCCCCCCCGTCGGCCCGGCCTTGGGGCAACACGGCTTGAACATCATGGACTTCTGCAAAGCGTTCAACGCCCGTACGCAGAAGGAGCAGGGGATCATCATCCCCGTCGTCATCACGGTCTACGCCGACCGGACCTACTCGTTCATCACCAAGACCCCGCCGGCGTCCTTCCTGCTGCGCAAGGCCGCGGGCCTCGACAAGGGCTCGGGCGAGCCCAACAGGCTCAAGGTCGGCAAGGTCACGATGAGCCAGGTCGAGGAGATCGCCAAGACCAAGATGCCCGACCTCAACGCCGACTCGTTGGCCTCCGCGGTCAACACCGTGCTCGGCACCGCGCGGTCGATGGGCATCGAGGTCACAGGCTGAGGGGGTGGGCGATGACACGTAAAGGCAAGAAATACCGTCAGTCGGCCGCCGCGATCGAGCGCCGGCCCTATCCCCTCGACGAAGCCGTCGGCCTGGTTCAGAAGGCCGCCTACGCGAGCTTCGACGAGACCGTCGAGGTCGCCATGCGGCTCGGCGTCAATCCGCGCCACGCCGATCAGATGGTGCGCGGCACGGTCGTCCTGCCGCACGGCACCGGCAAGAGCCTGCGGGTCCTGGTCGTCTGCGAAGGACCCGCCCAGAAGGCGGCCGAGGAGGCCGGCGCCGACTTCGTGCTGACCGGCGACGAGGCGGTGGAGAAGATCCAGGGCGGCTGGCTCGAAATCGACGCCATCGTCGCGACCCCGGACATGATGCGCAGCCTGTCGAAGGTCGGCCGGGTGCTCGGGCCCCGAGGGCTGATGCCGAACCCCAAGTCGGGCACGGTGACCACCGATGTGGCGGCCGCGGTCGCCGACATCAAAGCCGGAAAGGTGGAGTTCCGGGTCGACAAGACCGCGATCATCCACGCGCCGGTCGGCAAGGTGAGCTTCGAGCACGCGAACCTCGTCGAGAACACCCGCAGCCTGATCGACGCGGTCCAGAAGGCGAAGCCGTCGACCGCCAAGGGCAAGTACGTTCAAACCATCTACCTGTGCTCGACCATGGGTCCTGGCGTTCAGGTCGACCTCGTCGACCTCGACGTCAAGTAGGAGGAGGAAGATGCTCACCAAGGAGCAGAAGAGGCAGCAGTCGGATCAGCTGCGGGAGAACCTCGCGGGTGTGACGACCTTGTTCCTGCTCGACAACCGCGGACTCAAGGTCAACGACGTCAATATCCTGCGCTCCGAGATCCGGAAGACCGAGGGCACCTACAAGGTGGTCAAGAATTCGGTCGTCAAGATGGCGGTCGAGGGAACCGAGATGGAGGCGATCTCGCCGTTCATGAGCGGTCCCAAGGTCCTCGCCTACACCGCGGGCGACGGGGTGGCGCTGGCCAAGGTGCTCAAGGGTTTCGTCAAGCAGCACCCCGAGCTCAGCTTCGAACGCGCCATCCTGGAAGGCCAGATCCTGACTGCCAGCGACGCCGAGAAAGTCGCGGATCTGCCGTCGCGTGAGGAGCTGGTGGCGCGATTGCTGATGCTCCTGCAGTCGCCGATCCGCCGCCTGGCGGTTGCCCTGAACGCGCCGCTGCAGCAGTTCGCGAGCGTTGTCAAACAGATCGCAGACAAGAAAACCGAAACGCAAGAATCCTAAGGAGGATCAGACCATGGCTCAGATCGAAAAGATGATGGATCAGATCAAAGAGATGACCGTGCTCGAGCTCAACGAGCTCGTCAAGGCTCTCGAGGACGAGTTCGGAGTCTCCGCCGCCGCCGCCGCGCCGATGATGATGGCCGGCGCGGTCCCCGGCGCCGGCGCCGGTGGCGAGCAGGCCGAGGAGCAGACCGAATTCGATGTCGTCCTGAACTCGGTTGGTGACAAGAAGATCAATGTCATCAAGGTGGTGCGCGAGGTGACCTCGCTCGGCCTCAAGGAGGCCAAGGACCTCGTCGAGAGCGCACCGGCGAAGGTCAAGGAAGGCATCAACCGGGAAGAGGCCGAGGAGATCAAGAAGAAGTTCGAAGAGGCCGGCGCCCAGATGGAGATCAAGTAACGCACGCAGTCCGTCGTGATCCGAGGCTGCAACAAGCCACAAACTGAGGATACGGGGAGGGTGCGTCTCCCCGTGTCTCTATTGGTCAGGAGGGAGCATCCATGACCACGAGCCCCAACGGGCGCCTGAGCTTCTCCAAACATCTGTCGACGATTCCGCTGCCCAACATGATCCAGGTGCAGCGCACCTCGTACGAGGAGTTCCTGCAGATGGACTTCCTCAACGAGGAGCGCCTGCAGACCGGTCTGCAGTCGGTGCTGTCGACGATCTTCCCGTTCACCGATTTCCGCGAGACCTGCGAGCTGCAGTTTGTCCGCTACGAGATCGGCAACTGGAACTGCCGCTGCGGCCGGCTGCACGGGCTGCATCACCTGCGGCTGACCTGCGAGCACTGCGGCGCCAACTTCAAGGCCGGCGACCCGCACGAGGCCTCCGTGGTCTGCCCGCACTGCGGCAAGGCCAACCGCAACCGGATCGAGATCTGCGGCGTCTGCGGCACCTCGGTCGGGCTGCGGCTCCCGTTCTCGGCCGACGAGTGCCGCGAGCGGGGCATGACCTACGCGGTGCCGGTGCGCCTGACCTTCCGTCTGGTCACCTTCGACACCGAGGAGGACGGCAGCCGCCAGGTCCGGGACGTGAAGGAGGAGGAGCTCTACTTCGGCGAGATGCCCCTGATGACCGACACGGGGACCTTCATCATCAACGGGACGGAGCGGGTCATCGTCTCTCAGCTGCACCGGTCGCCGGGCGTGTTCTTCACCCTCGAAGGTCCCAACGACTACCTCGCCAAGGTGGTGCCCTACCGCGGCTCGTGGATCGAGTTCGAGTACGACACGAAGCAGATCCTGTGGGTCCGCATCGACCGCAAGCGCCGGCTCCCCGGCACCGTCTTCCTGCGCGCCCTGAGCCCCGAGCTCGAGTCGAACAGCCAGATCCTGCGCGGCTTCCACACCGTCTTCGACGTGCGGCTGGGCGGGAAAAAGGGCTCGGCCACGCTGCACCTCGACTCGCGGATTCTCGACATCGAAAATGAGCGCCAGAAGGCGCTCAGGTTCCGGAAGGTCGCGGAGCCGATCCTCTTCGCCGGACTCTCCCTGGACAAGGCCATGGCCGGACGCCTCAAGGACAAGACCGTCGACAAGCCGGCCAAGGTCGCGGTGTCCCGCGACGACCTCATCGGCGCCATCGTGGTCGACGACCTCGTCGACCAGGAGACCGGCGAGGTGATCGTGGCCGCCAACTCGCGGGTCACCGACGAGGTGCTGGCGCAGGCGGACGAGGCCGGCATCGACCTCATCGCCCTCGCCTTTCCCGACTGGGACCCGGTGGGCGAGATCCTCCACCAGACCCTGGAGAAGGACACCACGACCTCGCAGATGGGCGCGCGGATGGAGATCTACCGCCGCCAGCGGCCGGGCGACCCGCCGACCGAGGAGTCGGCGACGACCCTGTTCAACGGCCTCTTCTTCGACGAGCGCAAGTACGACCTGTCGCGGGTCGGGCGCTTCAAGTTCAACGCCAAGCTCGGTCTGAAGAAGGACCCCGACCGTCGCACCCTCGACGTCGACGACTTCCTGCACCTCGTGCGCTACCTGCTGCGGCTGCACCGCGATCTCGGGCGGGTCGACGACATCGACTCGCTCGCCAACCGGCGCGTGCGCACCGTCGGGGAGCTGATGGAGAATCAATTCCGCATCGGGCTGGTGCGCATGGAGCGCGCGATCAAGGAGAAGATGTCGATCCATCCGGACATCGACTCCGCCATGCCGCGCGACCTCGTCAACTCGAAGCCGGTGATGGCCTCGGTGGACGAGTTCTTCGGCTCCTCGCAGCTGTCGCAGTTCATGGACCAGACCAACCCCCTGTCGGAGGTCACCCACAAGCGGCGCCTGTCGGCCCTCGGCCCGGGCGGTCTGTCCCGCGAACGGGCCGGCTTCGAGGTCCGCGACGTGCACTCGACCCACTACGGCCGGATCTGCCCGATCGAGACCCCCGAGGGCCCGAACATCGGCCTCATCTCCTCCCTGTCGTGTTTCGCACGCCTGAACCCCATGGGCTACATCGAGTCGCCCTACAAGAAGGTCGAAAACGGCAAGGTGCTCGAGCACGTGCGGATCACCCAGGTCGGAGACTCCGCCTTCGAGCTCGGCCAGGTGGTGCTGCGCGAGGAGTTCGAGAAAGTCAACGCTTCGATCCGGCGCTCGAAGGTCAAGAACCTCGAGGCCTGGGGCGAGCCCCACGCCTTCTACCTCGCTGCCTGGGAGGAGGAGAACCTCAACATCGCCCAGGCCAACGCCCGGGTCAGCGACAAAGGGGCGCTCGTCGACGACAAGATCATCGCCCGCTCCGGCGGCGAGTTCCTGGTCCTCGACCGCGACCAGATCGACTACATCGACGTGTCGCCGCGGCAGGTGGTGTCGGTGGCGGCGTCGCTGATCCCGTTCCTCGAGCACGACGACGCCAACCGGGCCCTGATGGGCTCCAACATGCAGCGCCAGGCCGTGCCGCTGGTGCGGCCGGAGGCGCCGGTGGTCGGCACCGGCATGGAGTCGGTGGTCGCCGAGGACTCCGGCGCGGTGGTCGTCTGCCGCCGCTCCGGGGTCGTCGACAAGGTCGACTGCCAGCGCATCATCGTGCGCGTCGAGGGTGACGGCGAGGGCGAGTTCGGCGCCGACATCTACCAGATGACCAAGTTCCGCCGCTCCAACCAGAACACCTCCATCAACCAGAAGCCGCTGGTGGAGGAGGGGCAGCAGGTGGTCAAGGGTCAGGTCCTCGCCGACGGCCCCAACACCCAGAGGGGCGAGCTCGCGCTCGGCCACAACGTCCTCGTGGCGTTCATGCCGTGGCGGGGCTACAACTTCGAGGACGCGATCGTCGTGTCCCAGGCCCTGGTCAAGGACGACAAGTACACCTCGATCCACATCGAGGAGTTCGAGACCTCGGCCCGCGACACCAAGCTCGGCCCCGAAGAGATCACCCGCGACATCCCGAACGTCTCGGAATCGGCGCTCGCCCACCTCGACGAGGCGGGTATCATCCACATCGGCGCCCAGGTCCGCCAGGGCTCGATCCTGGTCGGCAAGGTGACGCCCAAGGGCGAGACCCAGCTGACGCCGGAGGAGAAGCTGCTGCGGGCGATCTTCGGCGAGAAGGCGGGCGACGTCCGCGACGCCTCGCTGCGCTGCCCGCCGGGGATCGAAGGCGTGGTCGTGGGGGTCCAGATCTTCGCCCGCAAGGGCGTCGAGAAGGACTCCCGGCAGCTCGCCATCGAGAACCAGGAGATCGACCGCATCCGCACCAACTCGGAGGACGAGAAGCGGATCATCCTCGAGGTCCGCGACTCCAAGATCCAGCGCCTGCTCACCGGCGCGGTGGTCACCGAGGACGTGACCCTGCGCAAGGGCGGCGAGGTCCTGGTGGCCAAGAACGGGAAGCTCACGACCGAGGTCCTGAGCCGGCTCAAGGTCGCCCAGGTCAAGACCCTCCCGCTCAAGAAGGCGGCCCTGCTCGACAAGGTGCGCCTCATCATCCGCCAGGCCGAGTCGCAAGTCGAGGTGCTCGACCAGCTCAACCAGGAGCGCATCGAGCTGCTCCGGCAGGGCGACGACCTGCCCCCGGGTGTCATCAAGCAGGTCAAGGTCTTCATCGCCATGAAACGCAAGCTGCAGGTCGGCGACAAGATGGCCGGCCGGCACGGCAACAAGGGCGTGATCTCGCAGACCCTGTCCGAGGCCGACATGCCCTTTCTCCCCGACGGCACTCCGGTGGAGATCATCCTCAACCCGCTCGGCGTGCCGTCGCGCATGAACGTGGGCCAGATCCTCGAGACCCACCTCGGCTGGGCCGGCCACGAGCTCGGCATGAAGTTCGCCACGCCGGTCTTCGAGGGCGCGACCGAGGACGAGATCCGCGACATGCTGGAGCAGGCCGGTTTGCCGGAGGACGGCAAGAGCCTGCTGTACGACGGCGTCACCGGGCAGGCCTTCGAGCAGCGGGTGACCGTGGGCTACATCTACATGTTGAAGCTCAGCCACCTCGTCGACGACAAGATCCACGCGCGCTCGATCGGCCCGTACTCGCTCATCACCCAGCAGCCGCTTGGCGGCAAGGCCCAGTTCGGCGGCCAGCGGTTGGGCGAGATGGAGGTGTGGGCGCTGGAGGCCTTCGGCGCCGCCCACACCCTGCAGGAGCTTCTGACCGTCAAGTCGGACGACGTCGAAGGCCGGGCCAAGGTCTACGAAGCGATCGTCAAGGGCCAGGTGCCCGAGGAGCCCGGATTGCCGGAGTCATTCAACGTGTTGGTGCGCGAGCTGCAGGCGCTCGGACTCGACGTCGAGCTGCTGCAGCAGGACGACGAGTGAAGGGGGTTGGTTCATGGATCGTTCGAGCCTGAGCGAGGTCCGCAGCTTCTTCGAGAAGCCCAAGCCCCTCAATGATTTCAACGCCATCCGCCTGGGGCTCGCGAGCCCCGAGAAGATCCGTTCGTGGTCGCACGGCGAAGTCGTGAAGCCGGAGACCATCAACTACCGGACCTTCAAGCCGGAGCGGGACGGCCTCTTCTGCGCCAAGATCTTCGGCCCGGTCACCGACTGGGAGTGCCTGTGCGGCAAGTACAAGCGCATGAAGTACCGCGGCGTGGTGTGCGACAAGTGCGGCGTCGAGGTCACCAAGTCGAAGGTTCGGCGCGAGCGCATGGGGCACATCGAGCTCGCGGCGCCGGTGTCGCACGTGTGGTTCTTCAAGGGGCTGCCGTCGCGCATCGGGCTGCTGCTCGACATGACCATGCGCGAGCTGGAGAGGGTGCTGTACTTCGAGGCCTACGTGGTCGTCGACCCCGGCGACACGGCGCTCGAGAACCAGCAGGTTCTGACCGAGGAGGAGTTCCGGCAGGCGAAGGATGAGTACGGTGAGGCCTTCGTCGCCCAGATGGGCGCCGAGGCGATCCGCACCCACCTCGAGCGCCTCGACCTCGACGAGATGGCGGCCGAGCTGCGCATGATCATGCGCACCGAGACCGCGATCATGCGCCGCCAGAAGGCGGCCAAGAGGCTCAAGCTCGTGGAGGCGCTGCGCCGCTCCGGCAACCGGCCCGAGTGGATGATCATGGAGGTGATCCCGGTGCTGCCGCCCGAGCTGCGGCCGCTGGTGCCGCTCGACGGCGGGCGCTTCGCCACCTCCGACCTCAACGACCTCTACCGGCGCGTCATCAACCGCAACAACCGCCTCAAGAAGCTCCTCGACCTGCGCGCCCCCGAGGTGATCGTGCGCAACGAGAAGCGCATGCTCCAGGAGGCGGTGGACGCGCTGTTCGACAACGGCCGCCGCGGCCGCGTCATCAAGGGCTCCAACAACCGGCCGCTCAAGTCTCTGTCCGACAACCTCAAGGGCAAGCAGGGGCGGTTCCGGCAGAACCTGCTCGGCAAGCGCGTCGACTACTCGGGCCGCTCGGTGATCGTGGTCGGTCCGGAGCTGAGGCTCCATCAGTGCGGGCTGCCCAAGAAGATGGCGCTCGAGCTCTTCAAGCCCTTCGTCTACCAGGAGCTCGAGAAACGCGAGCTTTCGACCACCATCAAGATGGCCAAGGAGCTCGTCGAGCTGCAGACCCCGGAGGTCTGGGACGCCCTCGAGACGGTCATCAAGGAGCACCCGGTGTTGCTCAACCGGGCGCCGACCCTCCACCGTCTCGGCATCCAGGCCTTCGAGCCGGTGCTCGTCGAGGGCAAGGCGATCAAGATCCACCCGCTGGTCTGCGCCGCCTACAACGCCGACTTCGACGGCGACCAGATGGCGGTGCACGTGCCGCTGTCTCCCAAGGCGCAGCTCGAGGCGCACGTGCTCATGCTGTCCGCCCGCAACATCCTGTCCCCGGCCAGCGGACGGCCGCTGGCGGTTCCCTCGCAGGACATGGTGATCGGGGTCTACTACCTGACCACTGAGAACTACCTGGCGATGGGTGGCGGCAAGACATTCGCCTCGCCGGAGGAGGTCTTCCTGGCCTACAACGCCGGCGTGGTCGGCACCCAGGCTCCGATCCAGCTGCGCTTCTCGGGGAGGCTGATCGACCTCGTCGCCCAGGGCGGCAGCCAGGACATGCTGCACGCCGACATGATCGAGGTCGAGAACATGCTCCTCGAGACCACGGTCGGGCGGGTGCTCTTCAACCTGCGGCTGCCCGAGGAGATGCCGTTCATCAACGGCCAGCTGCGCAAGAAGGGGCTCCAGAACCTGGTCGCCTTCTCCTTCATGCTGATGGGCCACGAGCCGACGGTGACGCTGCTCGACAACCTCAAGGAGATCGGCTTCGAGTACGCCACCAAGTCCGGGCTGTCGCTGTCTTCGAACGACATGGTCATCCCGGAGTCCAAGAGCGAGAAGCTCGAACAGGCCTACGACGAGGTCGACCGGGTCGAGGACCAGCGACGCAAGGGACTGATCACCGCCGGTGAGCGCCACAACAAGATCATCGACATCTGGCACCGGGTCACCGAGGACGTGGCCAAGGAGATGTTCCGCCAGATGTCTTCGGTGGACCTCGACACCGGTGAGTTCAACCCGATCTTCATGATGGCCGACTCGGGCGCGCGCGGCTCGCGCGAGCAGGTGCGCCAGCTCGCCGGTATGCGCGGCCTGATGGCCAAGCCCTCGGGCGAGATCATGGAGACCCCCATCACCGCGAACTTCCGCGAGGGGTTGTCGGTGCTGCAGTACTTCATCTCGACCCACGGCGCCCGCAAGGGCCTCGCGGACACCGCGCTCAAGACCGCCGACTCAGGCTACCTGACCCGCCGCCTGGTGGACGTCGCCCAGGACGTGATCGTGGTCGAGCACGACTGCGGCACCGACAACGGCATCGAGGTGTCGGCGATCACCGAGGGCGGCGAGATCCTCGAGCAGCTGCGAGACCGCGTGGTCGGCAGGGTGGCGGCGGAGGACATCTACGACCCGATCGAGGAGACCCTGATCTGCTCGATGAACACCGACATCACCGAGAACATCGCCAATCAGGTCCAGGAGGCCGGCATCGAGCGCGTCCGCATCCGCTCCGCGCTGACCTGCGAGACCGAGCGCGGCGTCTGCCAGCTGTGCTACGGGCGCATGCTGGCCAGCGGCCGCATGGTCGAGATCGGCGAGGCGGTCGGCATCATCGCCGCGCAGTCCATCGGCGAGCCGGGCACCCAGCTCACCATGCGCACCTTCCACTACGGCGGCACCGCGACCCGCGGCACCGAGTCCTCCCGGCACGTCGCCAACCACACCGGCAAGATCAAGTTCCTCAACGTCGCCGCGGTCGAGAACAAGGACGGCGAGACGGTGGCCATCTCGCGCACCGGCAAGCTCGTGATCCTCGACGACCGTCAGCGCGAGAAGGAGCGCTACTCGGTGGCCTACGGCTCCCACCTGCTGGTCGAGGACGGCCAGGAGGTGACCGCGGGCACCCCGCTGGTGGAGTGGGACCCCTTCACCTCGTCGATCCTCACCGCCATCGCCGGGACCGTGAAGTTCCACGACCTGGTGGAGGGCGAGAACGTGCGCGAGGAGATCGACAAGCTCACCGGCCACGCGCACAAGATCGTCATCGAGCCCCTCGGCTCGGGTAAGCGGATCCCGACCATCGAGGTGGTCGGCTCCGGCCGCGGCAAGAACAAGGAGACGCGGCGCTACCAGCTGCCGATCGGGTCGCACCTGGCGGTCAACCAGGGCGACG
>CAZMED010000096.1:0-10992 GCA_964565045.1 uncultured Thermoanaerobaculia bacterium | reverse complement strand
GGGCTGAACGTCACGATCCTGCCCGCTATGTGTAGGGCACCTGCAATCCACGTAGGACTGTCAATTTCGTCTGACGATTCGGATCCGACGAAGGTGTCAGCGTAATCCTACGGTTCGCACGCGCCCGTTCCATTGCAGGCGGTCATGCCGCACTCGTTGTCCGGGTCGAGGCCAGCGGGGATGAAGGCGCAGGCGCCGTCGAGGCCGCCGGTCAACGTCGATGTACAGCCCATGCAGAGCCCGTCGCAGGCGGAGTCGCAGCACACGCCGTCGACGCAGTGGTTGCTGGCACATTCCCATGAAGACCAGCACGACTCGCCGTTGCTCAGCTTGGCGACACAGACCTCCGATTGGCAAGCGGCGATGGGGTCACATTGGATGTCGAACTGACAGCTGGTGAGACAGACCGGAGCGGTCTGATCCTCGGTGCCGTCACAGAACACGTCGATGTACAGGCCGCAGTCGTCAGCCAGGGTTGTGGGACCACAGCCGGTGTCGTCGGCGACCGGGTTCGACGTACAGGTGTTGTCCATGCACGCCGCCTCGTACCGGAAGCCCTGGCAGCTCGCGGCTGAGGTGCACGTCGCAGGCAGCGTGTACGCCCCCGGGCAATCGTCCGACGCGGCGCAGCAGTCGCCGGACGCGCAGCAGAACCCGTTCTGGCAGTGGCCGCTCACGCAGTCGCCGCTCGCGGTACAGGGCTCGCCGTCGAGGAGGCACGGCGGGGTCCCGTCGCAGCCCGGGTCGTCGCAGTCGACGGCTCCGTCGCAGTCGTTGTCGATGCCGTCGGCGCAGAGCTCGCCCTCCTCGTCGGGGACCACGCAGGCAGACCAGCCCGAGACCGTGCACGAGCGCTCGCCCTCACAGGTCCACCCGGGCACGGAGATCGTGCAGGCGAGCTGGAGGGCAAGGTTCGTGCCGTCACACAGGCAGGCGTTGGTGTTGGGTACGCACTGGGTCGGATACATGCTGCCCGGGTCATAGCACGAGTAGCCGGCCGGGCACTGGTTGGCCGGGGTGCCGTAGGGGTTGCCGGCGGAGCAGTCCTTGCCGCAGAACAGGCCGTCGTCGAGCTCCAGGCACAGATCGGTCGGCCCCAGGCAGTCGTCGCCGGTCGCGCACGGCTCGCACAGGGTGTCGGCGCACTCGGGGTCGACGAGGTCGATGGCGCCGTCGCAGTCCTGGTCGATGCCGTCGAAGCACAGCTCGGGGGTCTCGACGGCCGACCAGGTGCAGGGCGTGCCATCCTCGAAGCCGTCGCTGAAGATGTCCTGCGCCTGTGCCGGGCCCGCGAACGCGAGTGCCGCAGCCCACACGAAGGATGCGACCAGCGCCCGCCCTCCGATCCAATTGAGCCGGATCGCGCCTGGACTGAACATGGGTGACCTCCTCCTGCTCGGCTCGAGCGCCGATCGTCGGCCACGAAATCACGCAGTGGTCTTGAGAGAAATGTATGGTCCGCTGGCCCGATGAGCAAGTCCCGGGAGCAACCGCCCGTGGAGTGCGTCGCGGGCGAGCGGCCACACGCTTCCGGGAGCGTGCCCGGCCCTTTGCTAGACTTGAATGGGCGGACCCGGGGGCACATATGGCGAGCTTTGTCCACACCTGTGACAAGTGCGGGGCCCGGATGCAGGTCCACGAGCGCTACTTCGGGCGCACCCTCAAGTGCACCGGCTGCCGCACCGAGTTCGTGGCCGAAATGCGCGAGGAGGACCTGGCGCCGCCACCGGCCGCGGCCGCCCCCGCGCGGGCACCTGCTCGGGAGCGCAAGGGCAGGCCCTGGTTCCTGCTCGCCCTGCTCGTGATCCCGATCGTCGGCCTGGTCATGTTCCTCAACCGAAGCGAGGGCCCGCCCGACACCGCCTTCCGCGAGCAGCACGCGGTCGGCGACGTGGCGGCGCTCGACACCGGCACCACGCGGCCGGTGCTGGTGGCGCTCGACCGGGAGTCGGTGGCGGCGTTGGTGGACATGCGGACCGGTGCCGTCCAGCTCGGGATCTCGGGATTGATGTCGAACAGCGAGCGTTACCTGGAGGTCGAGGCCGGCACCAGGGCCCGCATCCTCGCCTACGCCAACGAGGATCGCGAGGCCAAGGTGCGCCTCATCGAAGGGCCGTCGGCGGACCAGGAGGTGTGGGTCCCTCGGCGCTGGCTGCGGTGACGGCGCGCCCCCCTGCGGGCCTCGCCGCGCCGCCCCGGCCATCCCGGAAGAAACATGGGACGGGACCTCGATCAGCTCAAGCGTGACCTGGTCACGGCGCTGCAGGCCGAGCGCTGGGCCGAGGCGTTGCCGCTGCTCGAGAAGTTCTGCGCACGCTTTCCGGAGCACTCGAAGTCCTGGCTGAACCGCGGCTACTGCCTGATCAAGCTCGGGCGCCACGCCGAGGCGGTGGCGGCCTTCGACCGCTGCCTCGAGCTCGAGCCCGGCTCCGAGAAGGCCGCCGGCTGGCGGCGGCTGGCGCTGGCAGCGCTCGAGCCGCCGCCGGGACCGGAGCAGGCCGCCACTGCGACCGCCGCCGCTGCCCCCGCCCTCGGCGAGCTCACACGCCGCGCCCCCGCCCGGTCCGAGGCGCCGCACAGCTTCGGCACCATGGCCCTCCCGGACGCCCGCCGCGGCTGGCAGGCCGGGACCGTGGTGGACGGCCGCTACGAGGTGCGCGAGGTGGCGCGCGGCGGCATGGCGGTGGTGGCGATCGCCTTCGACCGCGAGCTGCGGCGGATGGTGGCGATCAAGACGCCGCTGCCCTCGGTGCTCGGCTCCGCCGACGGCCGCGCCCGCTTCCAGCGCGAGGCGGAGTCCTGGATCGCCCTCGGGCTCCACCCGAACATCTGCTGCGCGTACTACCTGCAGGAGATCGGCGGCATGCCGCGGCTCTTCATCGAGTACGTGGACGGCGGCGACCTCAACGACTGGCTGAAGCGCGATCCCCGCGCCGCGCTCGAGGACCGGCTCGACCTGGCGATCCAGATCGCCGGCGGCCTCGACTACACCCACACCTTCGCCTGGACCGACGACCACGGCGCCGAGCACCGGGGCCTGGTGCACCGCGACATCAAGCCGGCCAACGTGCTGCTGACGAGCGACGGCACCGCCCGGGTCACGGACTTCGGGCTGGTCCGCGCGCACGCCGCGGCGGCGGAAGGGGCCGACGACGTGCGCGAGCTGCTGGAGCCCCGGGTGCCCGATGGGGGACGGCCGCAGGACAGCGTCGCCACCGGGTCGTGGCAGACGGTCACCGCGGCCGGCGGCCTGGTGGGCACCCCACCCTACATGGCGCCGGAGCTGTGGCGGCAGGCGCAGCGCGGCACGGTCGCCTCCGACGTCTACGCCTACGGCTGCCTGCTGTACGAGCTCGTGTGCGGCCGCCGCCCCTTCGTGATGGCCGCCGACTCGGCGTCGCGCACCCGCGAGGCGCACCTCGGCGCCCTCATGCGCATGCACCTTCGCGACGAGCCGCCCGATCCGCGCCGCCTCGATCCGGCGGTCGACGAGGGGCTCGCCGCGGTGATGGTCGCCTGCCTCGCCAAGCGGCCTGACCGGCGCCCGGCGTCCTTCGCCGAGCTGCGCGGCACGCTGCTCGAGGCCTACCACCGGGTTGCGGGGAGGGCCTACCCGCGCCCCGAGCCGCGGCGCACCCGGCTGCTCGCCGACTCGCTCAACAACCGCGGCGCCTCCTTCGTCACCCTGGGCCTCGAGGAGCGCGCCGCCGCGAGCTTCCGCCAGGCGCTGGCGGTCGAGCCGGGCCACCTCGAGGCGGTCTTCAACTCGAGCGTCGTGGAGTGGCGCCGCGAAGGCCTCACCGACGCCGAGCTCGAGCGCCGTCTCGGCGAGGCCGAGGGTTCCGGAGGGGGCTCGGCGCGCGCGGCCCTGCTGCTGGCGCGCCTGCGGCTGCTGCTCGACCGGCCCGCGGAGGCCCTCGAGGCGCTCGACGGCGCGGCCTCGCCCTCCAGCGAGGCCCTGGCGGCGCGGCGGGCGCGCGGGCTGGCGCTGCTGGCGGCGGCGAGGTCCTCGCCCGGGCCCGCCGATCCGGGGCCGGCCCGCGAGCTGCTGCGCGGCGTCGTCGAGGCGAGCCCCTCCGACCTCGCAGCCCTGATCGGCCTCGCCGAGGCCGCGGCCCGCAGCGGTGACCACGAGGTGGCGGATGGCGCGCTCGCCGCCGCCCGCTCGCTCGACCGCGACCTGCCCGAGTCGCTCGCTGACGCCGCCGACGCCCGCCTGCCGGGGCACCGGCTGGCGTGGTCGGCCGAGCACCGCGCGCCGGTGCTGTGCCTGCACGCGGCGCCCGGCGGAAAGCTCCTGGTGCGGACCGGCGATGCCGAGCTCGTGGTGTGGGCGGGCGACGACGAGCTGCCGGCGCGCCGCATCGAGCTCGAGGGACCGGCCCGGCCCGGTCGCTCGATCGCGGTGGCGGACGGGCTCGTTCTGGCGTGCTCCGAGAGCGGACCGGTGGCGGTCTACGATCTCGACGGGGATCGTAAGCTGCGCAGCTTCCGGCCCCATCCGGGCGTCGCGACCTGCCTCGCGCTTTCGCCCGACGGCGCACTGGCGGCGAGCGGCGGGTCCGACCGCTGTCTGCGGATCTGGAACACCGAAAGCGGCGAGTGCGAGCGCACCCTGCAGGGACACGTGGCGTTCGTCAGCGGGCTGGCCTGGCACCCGACCGGGCCCTGGATCGTGACCGCGAGCGCCGATTCAACGGCGAGGGTGTGGAACCTCGAGCAGGGGCGCTCGGTGCACGTCCTCGAGGGGCACCACGGGCCGCTGCGCGGGGTGGCGCTCGCGGGCGGCGGGGAGCTGGTCCTGACCGCCGGACAGGACGGCGTGGTCGGCGTCTGGGAGCTCGCCGGCGGAAGTCGGCTCCGCACCCTGCGCGGTCACCGCGGTGCGGTGACCGCGGTCGCCGAGCACGCTGGCACCGTCGCGTCCGCCGGCGAGGACGGCACGGTTCGCCTGTGGCGGCTCGACAACGGCGAGTCGCTGCGCGTGCTGCGGCTCGCGAGCCCGATCCAGGACCTGGCGTTCACGACGGAGGGCCGGGCGATCGTCGCGGCGCACGGCTCCAGGGTCAGCCGGCTGGCGGTGCCGCAGCCCGTGGCCTCGCGGCTGCCGCTCGCCCTCGCCGAGAGCGCGGCCTCGGGCGAGCTCGCCGAACGCGAGCGCGAGTTCCAGGAGCTCTTCGGGAAGGCGCGACGTCTCGTCGAGGCGGGCCGCATGGACGAGGCGGTGGCGCCGATCCGGGCGGCGCGCGCGGTCGAGGGCTACGAGCTCGCCGGCGAGGCGCTCGAGCTGTGGAGCACGGTGCTCGCGTACTTCCCGAAGCGGGAGCTGCGGGCGGTGGTCGAGCTCAGGCGCCTTGCCCGCGGCGCGAGCCCGGGCGCCGCCTGTGCGCTGGCGCCGGACGGCTCGGCGTGCTTCGCGGGCGACGAGGAGGGTGTGCTGCGCCGCCTGCTCACCGCGACCGGCGACGAGGTCTTCGCGGTGCCGGCGCACGACGGGGGCCTGAGCTCGCTTGCGGTGAGCTCGGACGGCGAGCTCCTGGCAAGCGCCGGCCGCGACGGCGCGGTGCGGGTGTGGCGCGCCGCCGACGGCCGGAGGCTTTTCGCCTTCGAGGCCGACGGCGGCCCCGTCCGGGCGGTGGTCTTCACGGCCTCCGACCGGGCGGTGATCGCGGCCGGCGACGACGGCTCGGTGCGGCTGTGGCGGCTCGACGAGACGGCGCGGCCGGAGCTCCTCGGAGAGGGCGGCGACGCGCTGACGGCCCTCGCCCTGTCCGCCGACGGTCGTCGCCTGGTGGGCGGCGGTTGGGGCGGGGTCACGGTGTGGGACGTGCGCCGGCGTGCCGAGCTGCGACGCCTCGACGGAGGGGAGGGCGCGGTCCGCGCCGTCGCCATCGGCCCGGACTGCCGGCTGATGGCCTGCGGCGGAGACGACGGGGTGGTGCGGCTGTGGGAGCTCGAGAGCGGCCGGCCGCTGCGCACCCTCGCCGGCCACGAGGACGCCGTCCAGGCGGTGGCCTTCACCCCCGACGCGCGCTTCCTGCTGTCGGCTTCCAAGGATGCCGCGATCCGGGTGTGGGACCTGCGGACGGGCGCCGCGGCCCGCGTCGTCAAGGGCCACGCGGGGGCCGTCGCCGGCGTGGCGGTCGCCCGCGACGGCGGCGCCGCGGTCTCCGCCGGGGCGGACGGCGGCATCCGTCTGTGGTTTCTCGACTGGGAGCCGGAGCTGCCCGAGCACGGGCTCTGGGACGACCGCGTGCGGCCCTTTCTCGAGGTCTTCCTGAGGCGGCGGGAGGCGGCGTCGGGAGGGGCGCCGGCGTGGAGCGAACGCGATCTCGAGGAGCTGCTCGCCGACCTGGGCCGGCGCGGCTTCGGGTGGCTCGGCCGGGAACGGGTCGGACAGGAGCTCGAGCAGCTCGCGCGCCGCCGCCACGAGCGCCGCGAGGAGGAGCAGGACCGGAGCCGCGAGCAGGCCCGGCGCCGGGCCCGCCAGCTCCAGATGGCGCCGCTGCGGGAGATCCTCGGCGGGCTCGGACGCAACGCCGGCCTCAAGGTGGCCGGCGCGGCCGGGGCGGTGATCCTCGTCCTGGCGCTGCTCGCCGGCCTGCGGACCCCGGGCGGCGCGGTGGGGTTCAGCCGGCTCCACCGCGACCTCGCCCTCGAGGTGCAGGCGCGGGGGATGCGGCTCGAGCGGGGGACCGTGCACGCCTACCGGCAGGCGCCGACGGGGGTCATCGAGGACTGCGGCGCGGAGGTGTTCTCCGACTTCGTCGACGTGGTGGTCGAGGCCGAGCGCTTTCAGCCGCCGGGCTCCGACCCCGGGACCGGGACGGACGAGCGGTTCCGGGTCCGCTACACCAATGCCGTCGGCTGCGTCGGCAAGCTCGGCGACGCGGACCTGGCGGGGCGCATCCTCGAGCGCGCCCGGCGCGGGCTGCACCCCCATCGCTTCGAGGACCTTCTCGGCGTGCTGGTCCGCACCGGCGCGGCGGGCGAGCCGGTGGTCTCGAGCTCTCTCGGCCACCCTTCCGAAACCGTCCGCCACCTCGCCGCCCTGACGCTCGTCTTCGGCGGGGGTGGGGGCCGCACGCCGCGCCTGCTCGAGGCTCTTGAGGGCGGCGACGACCGCGAGATCGAGGCCGCGAGCTCGGTGCTGTACGAGCTCCTCTGCAATGGGGCCGTCGACGAGGACGAGGCCTTCGAGACCGTGCGCGCGCTCGCCCAGAGCATCGACCCCGCGGTGCGCCGCAACGCGGTGCGCGCGTTGGCGGTGTTCGAGGACGAGGCGCCGGCGCGGGAGGTCCTGGCGGCGGCGCTCGAGGACTCCGATCCGGAGGTCGCCGCGGCGGCGCGCGAGGTGCGGGAGATCCTGGAGCGGGCCGGGTAGCGCTGTAAACTCGGCGCCGGGGAGGACGATCCATGGAACGGCTGACCGCACTCCTGATCGGGGCGTTGCTGGCGGTGTCGGGCGCGGCGGCGGGCGAGGACGGCGGCTGGCGCCATCTCGGCGCGCCCCTGGTCATCGACGAGGCGACGCCGATCGCTGCGATCGCCGCCGACCCCGCGGCCTTCCACGACCGGGAGCTGAGGATCGAGGGCCGGATCGCCTCGGTCTGCACCCAGGAGGGCTGCTTCATCGAGGTCGTGCCGGCCGATGGCGGCGACGGCATCGTCGTCAACTTCCCGGGGCTCCTGCACACCTTCCCGACCGACTGCGCCGGGCTCGAGGCGGTGGTCGAGGGGCGCTTCTACCAGAAGGTCTTTCCGCGCGCGCGGGTGGCGCACTGGCAGCACCACTCGTTCCGCCCGGGCCAGGCGATCCCCGAGTACTCGCTGGCCCTGCGGATGGACGTCCGCGGCGCCGCGATCGGCGGTTCCCGTGCGGCCCCGTCCGCGCCCGCCGCGATCCGGCCGGCGTCGGCCGACCTCGTGGACCTCGGGCGGTCGGACTTCGAGGCCGAGGGCCTCGGCATCGGCCGCCGCAGGGTCGCGCCGGGCGAGGTGGTGCCGCGGCCCTCCACCGGCGGCAATCGCTGGCTGGTGATCTGCCTCGAGGGACGGCTCGCGGTTCACCGCGCCGACCGCGCCGAGCCGGTCGAGCTGGGTCCGTCGGAGATGAGCTACATTCCCGCCGGCGTCCTGTTCGACGTCCGCAACCCGGGCGACGCCGAGGCGGCCGTGTCGATGATCTACGTGCGCAAGCTCGAGGAGCCGAAGGCCGCCGGCCACTCCCACTGAGCCGTAGCGATGATTCCCGAGGTCGGGCGTGGCCCGGGTCTGGAACCCGGGCGCGGGAGGGCCCGTAGTACCCTTGACGGCACATGGGTACGACCGACTGGTTTCGCGAGGCCGAGCGGCGGCTCAGAACGTCGATGGACGACTTCGGCGGCGGCGATCTGCGGCGCCTCTTCGATCGCGATGCCGCGCAGGCCTACGGCGTGGTGACCCGCGGGTACGATCGCACCGACGAGCCCGAGCATTGGCTGTGGCGGTATCTCTACCGGGCGCGGATCCTCCTCGTCGGTCTGGCCTCCAGGCTGTCGCCGCCGCGGCGGCTGGTGTTCGCCGCATGTCTCGTCCTCGCGCTGTGGGGGACGACCGACATCGAGTTCGCCCACATGCCCTCGGTCCGGGTGGGCGTGCTGTCGCTGGCGAGCATCGCCGGTCTGGTCTTCCTGCTGGTGCTCGAGCTCGCTGACCGCGTGGTCGTCCGCGACGAGCTCGAGGTGGCGCGACAGCTGCAGCGCGAGCTGCTGCCGTTCGAGCAGCCGTCGACGGAGGGATACGAGTTCGCCTTCTCCTACCGGACCGCCAACACCATCGGCGGCGACTACTACGACTTCCTGCCGCTGGCGGACGGCCGGCTGGCGATCGTCGTCGGCGACGCCAGCGGCCACGGCATCGCCGCGGGACTGGTGATGGCCATCGCCAACTCGGCCCTCAAGCTCGGCTTCGACGAGAACCCTGACCCGGTGGCGGTGGGCCGGCTGGTCAACCGGGCGCTGTGTCGCACCGGCGGCAGCCGCGCCTTCATGACGCTCTTCTGCGGCGTCCTGGAGCCCGCGAGCGGGCGGCTCGACTTCATCTGTGCGGGGCACCCCTACCCGCTTCTGAGGCGTGCTGCGGGCGAGATCCTCGAGCTCGGCACGGGCGGGCTCCCGTTGGGCATACGCCTCGACCTGGAGCTCGCCGCGGAGGGCGTCGTCATCAGGCCGGGCGACACCCTGCTGATGTTCACCGACGGCGTCTTCGAGACTCTCGACGGCGCCGGCGACTCGTTCGGTTTCGATCGGCTGAAGGTGGCCCTGGCGCCGGGCGGCTCGAGCCGCGCGGTGCACGACCGCGTGATCGAGCAGGTGGACGCGTTTCGCGGCGACGAGCCGCTCTACGACGACTGCAGCCTGGTGGTCCTGCGCCGCGAGCCCGCGACCGGCTGAAGCGAGTGGGGGCGCGGCAGCGCGATGGACGGCTGCTCAGTGCCGGGCCGGCGGGCCGTCGTGGCGGTCGTGCTTTCGCTGGCGCAGGCCGACGATGCGGTGCACGGTGCGCACCAGGTGCTCGGGATCGCAGGGCTTCCCGAGAAAGCCCTCGGGCGGCAGGACCGCGCTGTCGTAGAGCACCTTCCGGAACTCCGGGTGGCCGGTGATGATGCAGATCGGGATCTCGCCGGTGGCGGGGTTGCTGCGCAGCCGCTCGAAGGCCTCGATGCCGTCGGTGCCGGGCATCGAGAGGTCGAGGGTGATGAGGTCGGGCTGCGCCCGCGCCGCCCGCTCCAGGGCCTCGGCGCCGTCCGATGCCTCGAGGGTCGCGGCACCCTCGTCGGAGAGCACCGTGGCGAGAAAGGTGCGGATCTCCTCCTCGTCGTCGACCACCAGGATGCAGGTGCCGCTGAGCTTGCCGACGGCGGCGTCACCGAGGAGCGATCGGTCGTCCATGACGTCATCTCCCGTGGCGGGGGCTGCTCTCATCAATATGGGGCCCAACCGGTCGACCCGCCAGCTCTTCGCCGACCCCCGGCCCGGCGGTTCGCAGAACCGCACGCTTCGCCTCCGCAGTATATTTGAAGGGTGCACTCGGCAGCCAAGGATTGGCGATGAGCCCGAAGCAGCTCAAGCAGCTGGCGCCCGGTCCCTGGGTCGTCGACGGTCGGGCCAACGAGCGGATGCCGGCTTTCCTGCGCGAATAATCGTTCCGGCTCGGCGCGTTACGTCGAAGCGGGAGGAACGGACATGAAGAAGCTCACAGGTCTCACCGTGATGCTCGCCGTCGCGGCCGTCGCCGCGGCCGAGAACGAGACGCCGCCGGCCCTCGACGAGCTCGCCACCGCTGAAGGACCGCTCGTGGTGCACGCCATCGAGCACGCCACCTTCGTCATGCAGTGGGACGGCCGCACCATCGCCGTCGACCCGGTGGGCGGCGCCGAGCGGTTCGCGGCCTTCGCCACGCCGGAGCTCATTCTCATCACCCACATCCACGGCGACCACCTGTCGGTCGAGACCGTGCAGGCGCTGCGCGGCGAGGCCACCGCGATCATCGCGCCCGCGTCGGTGGCGGCAAAGTTCCCCGAGGAGGAGCGGGGCGCCATCACCGTCCTCGCCAACGGCGAGGCCACCGACTGGAAAGGGGTGCCGATCGTGGCGGTCCCGGCCTACAACACCACCCCCGAGCGCCTGGCCTTCCACCCCGAGGGACGCGACAACGGCTACCTGCTCGATCTGGCGGGCACCAGGGTCTACATCTCGGGCGACACCGAGGGCCACGCCGCCATGCGGGCCCTCGAGGACGTGGACGCGGCCTTCGTGTGCATGAACCTGCCCTACACCATGGATGTCGCGGCCGCCGCCGACGCGGTGCTCGCCTTCGCGCCGAAGCTGGTCTACCCCTACCACTCCCGCGGCAAGGACGGCATGAGCGACCTGGACGAGTTCCGGCGGCTGGTGGCGGCGAAGCCGGGCATCGAGGTGAGGGTGCTGGACTGGTACTGAAGAGGTCAAG
>CAZMED010000095.1:0-11160 GCA_964565045.1 uncultured Thermoanaerobaculia bacterium | reverse complement strand
ACTGAAACTGTCACTGAAACTGTCACTGAAACTGTCACTGAAACTGCCACTGAGACTGTAACTGTCGTCTGCCGCTGTCACTGGACACCGATCCTGGCTCCGGTCGCTGTCATTCGGACGCGGCCTCGGACGCGGGTCGTACCCTGAAACCTATCAATAATCTGTACTTCTGCTACCCTGTGCCGGTGAGCGAGCTGCCGCCCCCCGGGTGCGGCCCGCCGATTCCTGAGACCGAATTGGAGACGTCGTGGCCCGACGCATGCTGATCAACGCCCAGCGCCCCGAAGAGGTGCGCATCGCCATCGTGACCGACGGCGTGCTCGACCAGTTCGAGATCGCCGCCACCGAGTCCGGACTGTGCCGCGGCAACATCTACCGCGGCATCGTCGCCAACGTCCAGCCGTCGCTCGACGCCGCCTTCGTCAACTTCGGGGTCGAAAAGGACGGGCTCCTGCGGGCCGACGACGTGGTCGCAGAGGCCTACCAGAAGAAGCCCGACGGCGGCGGCAAGCACCCGCGGGTCGATCGGATCCTCGAGCGCAACCGCCCGATCCTGGTGCAGGTCGTGCGCGACGGCGTCGGCCACAAGGGCGCGCTGGTGACCACCAACATCAGCATCGCCGGACGCTACCTGGTGCTGATGCCCTTCGACGACGTGCGCGGCGTCTCACGCAAGGCCGAGGACGAGGATCGGCAGGCCGTCAAGGACCGCGTGGCGAAGCTGGAGCTGCCCGAAGGCTGCGGCGTGATCCTCCGCACCAACGCCCTCGACCAGCCGCAGAAGACCCTCAACCGCGACCTCAGCGCCCTGTTGCGGCTGTGGAAGAAGATCCGCTCCGAGGCCGGCACCGGCAAGGGCCCGAAGCTCCTGTACAGCGACCAGGACCTCATCGTCCAGGCGCTGCGGGACTCGCTCGACAGCTCGATCTCCGAGGTCCTGGTGGACGACACGGACGCCTTCAACAAGGCGCAGAGCTACATGCGGACCTTCATGCCCCGATCGGGCAGCCGGCTCGTCCACTACACCGACCGCATGCCGTTGTTCAGCCGCTACGAGCTCGAGGAGCAGATCGACCGCATCTACCAGCGCCAGATCGGCCTTCCCTCGGGCGGCTCGATCGTCATCGACGGCACCGAGGCGCTGACCGCCATCGACGTCAACTCCGGCCGCGCGACCCGCGGCGCCAACCAGGAGGAGACCGCGTACAAGACCAACCTCGAGGCAGCGCGCGAGGTGGCCCGCCAGCTGCGCCTGCGCGACATCGGCGGCCTGATGGTCGTGGACTTCATCGACATGCGCTCGTCCAAGCACCAGCGGGCGGTGGAAAAGGCCATGCGCGACGCCATGAAGGACGACAAGGCCCGCTCCTCGGTGGGTCGGCTGTCCGACAATGGGCTCCTCGAGATCAACCGCCAGCGTCTCAAGAAAGCGCTCCAGCTCCGCACCTACCGGCCGTGCCCGACCTGCAGCGGCACCGGGAGCATCGCCAGCCCCGAGCTCGTCGCGCTGAACATCCTGCGCCGCATCGAGACCCGCGCCGTCACCGGCCAGCTCGGCGGGGTCCGCGTCGAGCTCCACCCGGAGCTCGCCGACGCGATCCAGAACCACCGCCGCCAGGAGCTCGCCGCGCTGGAGCGTGAGTTCGACATCGAGGTGGAGATCATCGCCGCCGCCGGCCTGCACCGCGCCGAGGAGCGGATCGACTGGCGGCCGCGGGCCAAGACCGAGCCTCGGCCGCCGGTACCGGCCGTCAGCGCGGCCGACATCGGAGAGGCCTTCGGGCAGCGCACCCAGGCTCAGGACAGTGGCGAGCCGGAGGACGGCGACCAAGAACCGGCCGCGAAGGAGCCCGACGCCGTCAACGCCACGGCCCCCGACAAGCCCAAGCCTCGGCGCCGGCGCCGCGGCGGGCGCAAGCGCAAGAAGAGCGGCAGCGGCGACGACACGCCGGCGGTCAACGGCGCCGCCGAGGGCGAGCAGCGGCCGGCTGAGCCCCCCCAGGAGGCCGAGAAGGACGGCGGCGAGGTCTCTGCCGCGGCCGCCAACGGCGGCGACGAGACAGGCGCTCCCGCCAAGAAGAAACGCCGCCGCCCCCGCCGCTCGCGCAAAAAAGCCTCTCAGACCGGTGATTCCTCGCCGGGGACGGAATCGTCGGCGACCGCCACGACGGAAGCCACTGCCAACCCACCGGACGATCCTGATCCATTTTCTTACTGAGTAATTTTTCGTTCCCGATTCGCCAACGAATCGGGAACGAAAAATTACTTCTGGTCCACGTGGGGAAAGACCTTCGCCTCGACGCCGAGCTCGTCGGCGATGAAGGCGAGCGCCTCGCGGAGGTCCGCGACCTCGAGCTTCGGCGGCACCCGCACCACCGCCGACATCGTGAACAGGGGCGTCCCGCTCATCGGTGCCGCCACCACCTCGGTGGTCATGGTCTCGACATTGATGCCCTGGTCCGCGAGATAGCGCGCAACCTGGTGGATGATGCCCGGGTGGTCCGCTCCGAGGACGGTGATGGCGCAGGGGATCGCCGCCGACTCCTCGACGTCCTCGACCTCGCTCAGCCTGGTGTGGACGTCGTACCGGGCATAGTGGACGTCCTCGAGAGCGGTTCGCAGGGCGTCGATCTCCTCCTCGGGCGCGGTGACGAACATCAGCATCGCGAAGTCGCCCCCGAGGCGCACCATCCGGCTCGACTCGACGTTGCCCTCGTGGCGCAGGATCAAGGCCGATATCTCGTCGACCACTCCGACCCGATCGCGGCCCGAGGCGGTGAGCACCAGTTGCTTACGCATCCCCACCATCCCTTCCCCCGTGCGACGAGGGCACCCTTCCATGGTAACCCGAAGGGATGGCTGAGCGCGCCCCAAACGCGGCCGCCGCGCGTTCCATGTCTCTTTATTGCTTCACTTATGTTCGCTACCATCGATTTTTCGACGGTTTTCGCATGCCAAAGGCGCGGCCTGGGCCGCGCCTCGTCACGTCGCGGTGCCGCTGCTCAGCGGGTGAGCAGCTTGATCGAGCCGCTGAAGCTGCTCAGCGAGATCGACGGGCCGCCCGCGCCGGTGTTGAATCGAAGCTCCTTCTCCGGCGTGTAGCGGCTGGTCCTCTGCGCCTCGGGGCCGATCTGATTGCTGATCGAGCCCGAGAACGTCTCCAGGCTGAAGGAAGCCGCCGCGTCGGGATCGACCCGCAGCGTGATGGTGCCGCTCATGGTCTCCATGTCGATGTCGCCGCGCGCGCCGGGCACCGCGTGACAGGTGATATCGCCCGACACGGTCTCGAAGTCCCCACCCGCCAGTGTGCCGCCCTCGATGAGGATCGAACCGCTGACATTGCCCGCATCGAGGCGCCCCAGCGCGTTGCCCACCCGGATCGACCCGCTCACGGAGGCCAGCTCGGCACCGTCGGGCGCGGTGTCCACCGTCACCTTGCCGCTGACGTTCTCGACCTCGAGCGACGACGGCGCGTCGGCAACGACGATGGCGCCGCTCACCGACTCGAGCTCGACGTCGCCTTGCATGCCCGAAACCGAGATGCCGGCGCTCACCGTCTCGACGCTCAGCGCGGCATTCCGCGGCACCCTGATGGTGAGGTCGGTCGTGTCCCTCTGGCGGCCGTGGAAGTCCTCGTCGTACTCGACCTCGATCGAGATGCCGTCCTCGTCGCTCTGAACCTCGAGGTCCTCCACCCCGTCGCCGAGCGTGCCGGAGATCTGCACCTCCGCCCCGTCCCAGCCCTCGATGGTCAGGGAGCCGGCGAGGCTCTCGACGGACACCTCACCGCCCGCAGCCAGCGGATGGCTCTCGCTCACCGTCCGGCCCGCCGACGCCCAGCCGGCGACCGCACAGACCAGCGCCGCGATCATCACTGTCTTCGTCCAGCTCGTTTTCATCGTCCTCTCCTCCAATCCACGTGTCCGCGACTTCTCACGATCGACTTCACACGTCGGCCGGCAGCATTGCCGCCCGCTGCAGCAGGTCGACCTGCTGCCGGTACACCGCGATCAGCTGCCGCTGCAGCAACTCGTTGCCGGGATCGCTGTCGAGGGCGAGGGCGATCCTGGCCATGGCTTCGTCAATGACCTCGAGGTTGTGCACCACCACTTCCAGGGTCTCCGGCGTCAGCTCGCCGGAGCGCCCCTGCAGCACCTCAACGAGCTCCTGCCGCGTCGCCGCGTAGTCGTGCACGCCGAGCTGCTCGAACGACGCCAACACGACCTGCGAGGTCGTCGCGGGGCCGGGGTTCTGCGCCTGCGTCAGCTCGCTCGTCGCCTGCCGGCGCCCGACGAGGTACGCCGTCGCCACCGAGGCGACGATCAACAGGGCTGCCGCGGCCGCCAGCAGCGTCCGGCGCCCGAAGCGGCCGCGAGCCACGCGGCCCGCTTCGATGCGCGCCGCGATCCCCGGCCAGAGATCGTCCGGCGGCGCGATCGACCGCGGCAGCTCCGCAACCCGCTCGCGAAGGGCGGTCGAGTCGGTCAGCCTGGCGGCGCACCGGCTGCAGGTCGCGGCGTGGTCGCGGACCGCCGCCGCCATCTGGTCCGTCAGGAGCCCGTCGACGAAATCGTCGAGGAACGGCCGAATATCTTCGCATTTCATGTTCGCAGCGCCTTTCGCAAGAGCCTCCGCGCCCGGTGCAGCTGGGCCTTCGAGGTGCCGACCGCGATGCCCGTGAGCCGCGAGATCTCGCGGTGTTTGAACCCCTCCACGTCGTGCAGCACGAAGACCACCCGCAACCCGTCGGGCAGCGTCCCGATCGCACGCTCGAGATCGATCGCCGCCCCGGGGTTCGGCGCCGGCGACGGCGGCTCGGCATCGCTCTCCGCGGTGGCACCCCCGTCCCCCAGCTCCCGACGGGCGGAGCCCCGGAGATGGGCGAGGACGACGTTGACAGTCACCCGGTGGAGCCAGGTGGAGAAGGCGCTTTCGCCGCGGAAGCTCCGCAGCTTCTGCCAAGCGCGGACAAAGCTCTCCTGGACCAGCTCTTCAGCGAGGTGCGCGTCGCCCGTCATCCGCAGGCACAGAGCGTACGTCCTGCCGACGTGGCCGCGATAGAGCTCTTCGAAGGCCCCGACGTCGCCGGCCGCGGCGCGGGCGACGAGGCTCGAGGGAGCCGGTCCGGCATCGCCGCGTCGGGCTGTCACGACCCGAGGTCGAACCGGGGCCGCAGTGCAGAACGAGGGTGTCGCCACGTCATTGAGATGCCCGCCGTGTGCGAATGGTTGCAGAGCCCCCACGGGAAACCCGCCGACACCCGTCCGCCCCGCTGGTCGCGGGAATCCCCGGGTCGCGGCGGCGGTTTGCGGCTGGAGAGAGGCGAACGATGAGCGACTCGACGGCGACAACCCGCGGCGTGAAGGTCACGGTGCGCTCGAGCTACGTGCCCGAGCGGTCGCAACCCGCGGCCGGCCGCTGGTTCTTCGCCTACCGCATCCGCATCACCAACCGCAGCGCCGTCCCGGTGCGTCTCCTCAACCGCCACTGGGTCATCACCGACGCCCACGGCGAGGTGGAGGAGGTGCGCGGACCCGGGGTGGTGGGGGAGCAGCCCACACTCGCCCCCGGCGAGTCCTTCGAGTACACGTCTTTCTGCCCTCTGCCGACCCCGTTCGGGACCATGGAGGGGAGCTACGAGATGGTGACCGCCGACGGCGAGCGATTCTGGGCCGACATCGGCCGCTTCACGCTCAGCGAGCCGCTGGCGGTCAATTGAGCCGCCCCGCTCGCGGGCGCTCCGCGGGCCCGGGTTGAGGTGGACGGTCCGAGCCGCGGGGCGATACCGCGTCACTCGGCCAGCCCGCGCAGCTCGAGGGCGCGGCAGATGAGGTCCGCCGACCCTCCCAGGCCGAAGCTCACCGAGTTGATGACCATGTCGTAGCAGGTGGCGTCGTCGGGGTCACAGCGGAAATGGCGTTTCACGAACTCCCTCCGGCTGCGGTCGAGCTCGTCGAGCCTGCCGCCCGCGGTCCGATCGTCGAGCCCCTCGCGTGCGGCCAGGGCCTGCTGCCGCAGGTGCCGCGGCGCGATCACCCGCACCCTCAACCCCGACTGAGGCGGCAGCACCAGGTTGGCGCCGCGCCCGACGACGATCACCGGCCCGTCGTAGGCGGCGAGCGCGATCACCCGGCTGAGCAGCGCCACGTACGAGTCCTGGAGCACGAGGCGGGAGTTGAACAGGTTGAGCAGGGTCTCCGAAAACCAGCCGACCCTGGTCTCGTCCATCAGCTCGAGGAGCCGCGGCTCGAGCTCGAGGCTCTCCGCCAGGCCCTGCACCAGCTCGCGGTCGAGCACCGGCCAGCCCATGCGTTCCCCGACCCGTTTCGCGATCTCGGCGCCGCCTGATTCCGCCTCACGGGAGATCGTCAGATAGGGGCCGAGGACCGGCTCCTCGGCGGCCGCGGACGGGGACGCCGCCCGTTCGAGCACCGCCTGCAGGCGCATCCGGAAGTCGGCGGGTTCTGCAGCCACTGCGCCGAGCGTCTTTCTCATGGCCACTCCCTCCTTGATGACAAGATACGGTCCGCGGACGGCCTTCGCCACTGGAGGCACGGACACTCTTCGGATTGTGTACAATGATGGCAGCGCATCTCGAACAGGCGGTGACTCCCGGAGAGGCGGCAGACGTCGCGCGTCGCTCGTGCCGCAGCGGCGATGCTCCCGACCGGGCCCGCGGGGCGGCGGCCGAGCCGTGACGGCTGCGCGGAGGTGGTGTGATCGGTCGCACGATCTCTCACTACCGGGTTCTCGAGCGACTCGGCGGCGGCGGCATGGGGCTCGTCTACCGCGCCCGGGACACCCGTCTCGACCGCGACGTGGCGCTGAAATTCCTGCCCCCGGAGTGGAGCCACGAGGCGTTGCTGCGCGAGCGCTTCTCGCGCGAGGCCAGGGCCGCCTCGGCCCTCGACCACCCCCACATCTGCACGGTCTACGACATCGGCGAGACCGACGAGGGTCAGCTCTTCATCGCCATGGCCTACTACCCCGGGCGGACCCTCAAACAGAGCATCCTCGAGGGCCCGATGCCGATCGGCCAGGCCGTCGACTACGCGATCCAGATCGCCGAGGCGCTCGAGAGCGCACACGAGGCCGGCATCGTGCACCGCGACATCAAACCGGCGAACATCCTGATCAGCGACCGCGACCAGCTGAAGGTCGTGGACTTCGGGCTCGCGAAGCTTGCCGGCGAGGCGGCGGTGACCCGCGAAGGATCGGTCATCGGAACGCCCGCCTACATGTCGCCCGAGCAGGTCAACGGCGAGGAGGTCGACGGCCGGAGCGACATCTGGGCCCTCGGAACCGTGATCTACGAGATGCTCACCGGCCGCCGTGCCTTCGCGGCCGAGCACGAGCGGGCCATCCTGCTGTCGATCCTGTCCCACGATCCGACCCCTCCGGAGAGCGTCCGGCCCGACCTCCCGGCCGAGCTCGCGCGCATCATCCGCCGCTGCCTCAAACGCGATGTCGCAAAACGCTACCAGTCCGCGACGGAGCTCCTGGCCGACCTGCGGCGATTCCGGGGCGAGATCTCCCCCGCCGAGATCATCACCCAGAGCCTGCCGTCGGCACCCCGGATCCGCCGCCGCTGGATGCTGAAGCATCGCGTGCTGCCGGCGGCCGCAGCGGCCCTCGTCGTGTTGGTGCTGGGAGCGCTGGTCCTCCCGACCCTCGACCGCGGCCGGAACCGCCACCTCCTGGTCCTGCCCTTCGACTGCCACTCCGACGATGCCGAGACCGCCAGCCTGTGCGAGGGCCTGCTCGACACCGTCACCAATCAACTGACCGCGATCCGAAAGTACCGCTCCTCGCTTTCGGTAGTACCCCTGAGCGAGGTCCGGCGGCAGCGGGTCGCCAGCGCCGACGAGGCGCACCGCGTCTTCGGCGTCGACCTCGTGCTCTCGGGGGGCGTGCAGCGCGAGGGCGAGAACCTGCGGGTCTCGCTGCAGCTGGTGGATGCGATGCAGCTGCGGCAGCTCGTCGCGCGCCTGGTCACCACGGGCGACGAGCCCGGCTTCGCCCTCCAGGATCAGGTCGTCGCGGTCGCCGAGGAGATGCTCGAGCTCGAGCTGACGCCGCAGGAGCGCCGCGCCATCGCGGCCGGCGGCACCGACATCCCCGAAGCAGCACGGCGACTGCTCGAAGCGCGCGGCGTCGTCGGACCGGACCCGACACCGAACGATCTCGGGCGCGCGGCGGAGCTCTTCCGTTCCGCGCTCGCGCTCGACCCCGCCTACGCCGATGCCATGGTCGGGCTGGCCGAGGTGTGCGAGCGGCGCTTCGAGTTCGGCGAGGACCCGATCTGGCTCGAGCACGGTCTCTCGTACGCCGAGCGTGCCCTCGACATCGACCCGACCCTGCCGGGCGCCCATCTCGCCGCCGGCCGCTGCGAGCTCGCCCGCAACGCCTACGCCGAGGCCGTGAAGCGCTTCGAACGCACCCTCGAGCTCGACCCGCTCAACCTCCCGGCCTACCTGGCGCTCGCCGCCGCCCTCGAGGACGGCGGCGAACCCGAGCGCGCCGGGGCGGTGATCGACCGCGCCCTGCGCACCGGTCCCGAGGACTGGCAGACCCATCACGAGGTCGGGAGGTTTTTATTCTACGAGCGCTTCCAGCCGGCGCGGGCGATGGAGCACTTCGAGCGCGTCGTCGAGCTCCTGCCGTCGAGCAGCATAGGTTTCGCCGCCCGCGGCGCCTGCCGGTTCTACCTCGGCGACCGCAGCGGGGCCCGCGGCGACCTCGAACGGGCCATCGCCATCGGTCCCTCCTACTGGGCACTTCACAACCTGGCGACGCTCGAGTTCTACGAGGGCAACTTCGCCGCGGCCGCCGAGAGCTACCGGCAGGCGCTGGCCATCGACGACAACGACTATGAGGTCTGGAGCGCCCTCGCCGAGGCCCTGCGAGCCGCGAACGCGCCCACCGCCGACGTCCGCCAAGCTTACGAACGGGCGGCCGAGCTGGCCGCCGGCCGGCTGGCTCGCGACCCGGACAACGTCGCCGACCTCGTGTCGCTGGCCTCCTTCAGGACCCATCTCGGTACGCCCGACGCGGCCCGCAGCCTGCTCGGGCGGGCGATCGAGCTCGGAACCGATAACGCCGAGCTCATGCACTTCATCGCCGAGTCGGCGGAGCGGCTCGGCGACCGCGAGCTGGCGCTCGAGTGGATCGGGCGGGCGCTGGAGGCAGGCTTCCCGCTTCAGGTGATCGAGGACTACCCCGACCTCGCGGGCCTCCGCGCCGACCCGAGGTACCGCGGCATCGTCGCCTCGGTCCGCACAGAGGGGTCGTGAGGCCCAGCGCCGCACGCGAACCGGGTCTGCGTGGAGACGGAGGCCCTGACATCGAAGGAGGACACCATGACGAGGAATGGCTCACAGGGACTTACCGCAGCCGCCGTACTGTTCGCCGCGATCATGATCTCTCCGGCCTGCGGGCCGGCGCCGGCCCCCGTCGAAGGTCGGGGAGAGACACCCGTCACGGCCGTACCTGATCCGCCCACCGCACCGACCTTCGAGCTCGTGATCGAGGCCGACGACAGGGGTCCCGAGGGGTGGGGCGTCGTACCCCCCATCCGGCTCCGACCGGGTGAGTCCGCGCGGCTCCGTTTCGCGGGCGCGCGGGTGTGGATGCTGATCCCCGACACCTCGCTCGAGATCTTCGGAACCGATGTCCGCAAGGCAGAGGGCGAGGGCTTCACGGCGTTGACCTTCGGCGAGGACGGAATCATCCTCCGGCTCCCGGCCGCCGACACCGCCGGGATCCGCGAGTTCCACTACTCGGTCCTCGCCCTGGGGGGAGTGGACAAAGGGCGGTGGAGCTACATCCACGGCAACAACCCCCCGCCGAGGATGATCATCGGCGGCTAGGGCTGAACAACGCTCACACTGCAGCGTTCGAACGTTCGGATGTCCGGCTTGTCCCGCAATTCGCAAGATGGGCAGGCGTCGATCTCGAATTTCGAATTTTGAATTTCCGCCCACCCGAGATTGAACCACCATGACACCAAGGGTTCACGAAGAGAGCCCTTGGTGTTGTCCTTGGTGTCTTGGTGTCTTTGTGGTTGCGACGGCTCGCGCTGACGCCTCGGAGGGCGAGAGTGTCCGGTCACCGGTCGCCTCGGCTTGACCATTTCGCGGTCGCGGTCGCTGCCCCCTGAAGCTGCCGCTGCCACTGCCATCTGACGCCGCCACTGTCATCTGACGCTGCCACTGATGCTGAATCCGGGCACGGAGACGGAGACGGAGACGGGCACGGGAAGGGTGCGGCTACAATGCCCCCTGGAAGGAGGCACTCAATGGGCACGAAGGTCGGAGTCATCCTGTCGGGCTGCGGCGTCTACGACGGCGCCGAGATCCACGAGTCGGTCATCACCCTGCTCGCCCTCGACCGCCACGGCGCCGAGGCCGTCGTCTGCGCGCCGGACCGCCCGCAGATGCACGTCGTCAACCACCTCACCGGCGAGGTCGAGGAAGGCGCCTCGCGCAACGTGCTCGTGGAGTCGGCGCGTATCGCCCGCGGCGCGATCCGCGACGTCGCGGCGATCTCGGCCGACGAGCTCGATGCCCTGATCCTCCCCGGCGGCTTCGGCGCCGCCAAGAATCTCTGCGATTTTGCCGTCCGCGGCGCCGAGTGCGAGGTCGATGATGGGGTCGCGGCGCTGGTGCGCGCGGTGCACGCCCAGGGCAAGCCGGTCGCCGCCGTGTGCATCGCGCCGGCGCTGCTCGCCAGCCTCCTCGGCAGCGAGGGCCCCGAGCTCACCATCGGCAGCGACGCCGGCACCGCCGGCGCGCTCGAGTCGATGGGCGCGACCCACGTGCAGTGCCCGGTGACCGAGTTCGTCGTCGACCGCGAGCGCAAGCTCGTCACCTCCCCGGCGTACATGCTCGCCACGAGCATCTCCGAAGCCGCGGAGGGCATCGAGGGGACGGTCAAGGCGCTGCTGGAGATGGCGTAGAACGTTGCACGTTCGGCTCATCCGGGAAATATGGGATGGCCACGGCTTGAATTCGGAATTAGGAATTAGGAATTAGGAATGCCGCCCGCCCGCCCATTTCGAATTTCGGATTTCGGATTTCGGATTTTCCACCCACCCACCAGGTCCGGGTGAAGAGGTGAAGAGGTGAAGAGGTGAAGAGGTGAAGAGGTGAAGAGGTGAAG
>CAZMED010000094.1:0-11161 GCA_964565045.1 uncultured Thermoanaerobaculia bacterium | reverse complement strand
CACTGCCACTGTCCCCGGCCACTGTAGACCCGTGAAGCTGGAACGCGGTAGGTTCCGTGGGTGGCCGGAAATTCGAAATCCGAAATTCGAAATCCGAAATCGACCCATTTCCGTCTCACACCACTGCTCGTACGCCGAGCGCTCACGCCACCGATGGGCGTGCCGGATCGGATGTAGACTCTGATCGATGGTTGCGGACGCGGAGGGACCATGAAGGGTGCACGTTGGGCCGGTCTGCTGCTGGTGATGGCCGTGGCCGCGGCTGCCGGGGCGGGCGACATCCAGATCCTGTGCGAGCCGGGCCTCCGGGTCTACCTCGACGACGAGCTCGCCGGCATCTCGAGCCGCCTGGATGACGGCCTCTACCTGATGGACGTCGCCCGGGGTCCGCACACCGTGCGGGTCGAGAAGGACGGCTTCAGGCCGCAGAGCTTCGAGGTCGTCGTCGGTGCGGCGCCGCTCGAGGTGGCGGTCGAGGCGTTCGAAACCCTGCCCACCGAGCCGACAGGCGCTGCATCGGCTCCCGGTCCGGCGCCGGTGCCGCTGGGCAGCCTCGTGGTGACCTCGGCGCCGCAGAACTGCGTGGTCGAGATCGACGGCACGCCGCACACCAAGACCACGCCGCAGCTGACCATCGGCGGCCTCGCGGCCGGCGAGCACACGGTCGAGTTCTTCAAGCCCGGCTACGAGCCCGTCTCCGAGCGGGTGACGATCCACCCCGGCGGCACGGTCGCGGTGCGCGGCAATCTGAAGGCCGGAGAGCTCGAAGCGGTGCACCAGGGCCAGGGCGCGCTGCGGGTGCTGTGCAGGCCGGCGCAGTGCACGATCCGGTTCATGGGCAGGGTCGAGAGGGCGACGGGCGGCAGGCTGAACCTGACCCAGCTGCCGGCGGGCGAGTACCGGCTCGTGGTCTCGATCCCCGGCCGCGAGATCGAGACCGACATCGTGATCATGGGCGACCACCGGACCCTGGTCGAGGCGAGCTTCATGAAGGGCGACGAGCCCTTCGTGGTCTCGCACACGCCGCGCTGATTCCGCTTCGCGCGCGGGCTTCCTGCCCGCTCCCGGGAAGTGGTAGCCTTGATGCCGAGATGGGTGGGCTCCTTCTCGCAGTGCTTCTCTCCATGCCCGGCACAGCGCCTGCCGAGTGCGGTCTCGAGTGTGAACGCCGAACAGCCGCAGAGTTGATCAACCGTGGCGACCCGCGGGCCGCCGTCGAGCGCCTCAAGGACGCCACCCGGCGGTATCCCGACGACCGCGGGCTGGTCCTGCAGCTGGCCCGCGCCTATCTGCTCGAGGACAACCTCTTCTGGGCCGAACGCACCCTGCTCGAAGCCGTGGAAAAGTGGCCCGACGATGCCGGGTTGCGCGCCTGGTTGGCGGCGGTCCACCTGCGCCAGGGCGACCCCGGTCTGTTGGACGGCGATCTCGCGCCGGTGCTGCAGCCCGACGAGGACCCGCTGCGGGCGCGCTGGCTTCTCCTCGAAGCCTCGCGCGCCCGGCTGGACGGCGACGACGAGGGCGCCGTCGAGGCGCTCGCCGGGCTCGACCGGAGGAGCATGCTCTTCCCGGAGGACCGGAAGGTGTGGGCGTCGCTGAAAGCGGGCGTCGACCCCTGGTGGAGCGAGTCGATCACCGGCACCCTCGAGCTCGGCCTCGGAGCGACCTCGAACGCGCTCGCCGGCTCGCCCACCGACCCCGGCCGCGAGGGGGAGTCGAGCGGCCTCGGGCTCGTCGAGCTGCGCGCCCGCGTGGTGCCGCCGGGGCGCTCCACGATCCGTCCGGCGGCCGAGCTCGAGATCCTCGGCGACGGGATCGAGAATTCCGACTACGACGAGCTCAGCACGCTGCAGGCTGGGCTGCGCCTGGGCGCGGTCGCGACCGGCGAGAAGCGGCGCATCGCCTTTGGCTACCGCGCCGAGGTCCTTTACATCAACCAGGATCCGTCTCTCTACTCCGAGGCCCACCGGGCCGAGCTGGAGATCGAGTGGCTGCGCGGCGCGGTCGCGTTCGGCGGCGTCGGCCACCGGGAGTACCGCGACGCCAAGCGGACCCGCTGGGAGGGCGACCTCGGTTTCGGGGGGCCGCTCGGCCGGCTCGGGAAGGCCTCGCTCGTCGGCGGCACGACGCTGCGCCTGGCCAACGCCGAATCGCCGGCCTACGATCAGCTGGGCCTTTCGGCGGCGGTGTCGGCGCGGGTCCCGGTGGCAGCGGGCAGCACCCTGTGGCTCGATGGCAGCGCCGTGTGGGACGACTACTTCAACTCCGGCGGCGCCGAGGGACGGCTGGTCTTCGGCACCGAGGAGAAGCGGCGCGACCTCCTCGGGCGCGCTGCCGCCACCCTGTGGGCGGGTCCGTGGCGGCGCCTGCGCCCCGGTCTCGAGCTGCGCTACACCCGGCGCGCCTCCACCGCCGACACGGCGCCGGGCTTCGACTTCAGCTACAGCGAGTGGCGGGCGGTGGCCTGGCTGCGCTTCAGCTTCGACGCCGATCCCTGGGGCCCGCGAACCGCCGCCGGACCGGACCATGTGCCGCTCGAGTGGGGCCTCGCGGGCGACACCGGCATCGACGAGGAGCGCATCCTCGACCTGCTGCGGCGCGACGAGGAGCTGCGCCGCGGCTCGAGCTGCGGTCTGAAGTGATGGCGACGGCGACCGCCCGCGCCGCGCTCCCCGTTCCGCCGTCGCTGCGCCGATCGGTGCTCGAGGCGGTCGCCGTCGTGGGGATCGCGGCCGCGGTCGCGCTCGCCTTCAACGCCGTCCGCCCATCGGGCCTGCCGCTGGTTGCCCGCACGCCCTACCAGACCCTGGTGCCCTGCCCCGAGCCGGGCGGGCCGGTGGAAGCGCTCGAGCCCTCGAGCCCGGCGCTCGCCTCGCCGCGCTCGTTCCTGATCGACGCCCGCTCGCCGGCCGAGTACGGCGCCGGCCACCTCGAGGGGGCGGTCAACATTCCCTACGACTGGCTCGACCCGGTCCCCGAGGCCGAGCTCGCCGGGCTGGCGCGGTCGATCGCGGCCAGCGGCGCCGCCCGGGTGGTGGTGTACGGCGACGGCGGGAGGCCGGACAGCGGCGAGCACCTGGGGCGCGAGATCTCCGCCCGGGGGATCAAGAACGTCGGTTTCGTGCGCGGCGGCGCGCCGGAGCTGCTGAACGAGGAGGCGCCGTGAGCTGCGGCAGGCTCGCCGCGTGGATGGCGGTGCCGGTGCGCTGGTACCTGGGGGTGCTCTTCATCGGCGCCTGCCTGCACAAGATCGCCGAGCCGGCCTCCTTCGCGCTCGACATCGCGACCTACGACATCCTGCCGCTCGCCGCCGTCAACCCGGCGGCGATCGTCCTGCCCTGGGTCGAGCTGCTCGCGGGCGGAATGCTGATCCTCGGCTGGCGGACGCGCGCGGCCTCGCTGCTCATCGCCGCCATGATGCTGGTCTTCCTGCTCGCACTCGGCATCGCCCTCGCGCGCGGCCTCGACATGTCCTGCGGCTGCTTCGCCTCGCAGGGCGCCGGCGAGGACCCGATCTCCAGGATCACGGTCCTCCGCGACCTCGTCTGGCTGACGCTCGCGCTGTTCGTGCTCGGCTGCGACCGCGGCCTCGCCGGGCTTGACGCATGGGTGGCAAGGAGGTGCTCATGATCCGTGCCGCGGCGATGATCGCGGCCGTGCTCGTGGCCGCGCCGGCGGCCCTCGCCCAGGACGGGGCGTGCGGCGATCTCGCGCCCGCGCCGCGCCGCGTCGCCGAGTCGGTGCTCGCGAGCGAGTACCTGTGGGACTGCTGCGACGACACGATCGAGCGTTGCCTCGAGGCGCGGACGCCGAGCCGGCTGGCCCTCCTGGTCGCCGAGGACGTGTGCCGGCGGGCGGCGGCGGGCCAGGACGAAGCGCGGATCCGGCGTGGGCTGTCGCGCCGCGCCCGCAGCATGGTGGGAGGCGGGGGGGCGGCCGAGATCGACCTCGCGGCGGCGCCGGTCTTCGGCCCGCCCGAGGCGCCGGTCACGGTGGTGATCTACGCCTGCGCGCGCTGTCCCTACTGCAGCAAGCTGATTCCGGCGCTCTACGAGGCGGTGGACCGGGGGCCGCTGCGCGGGGACGCGCGGCTCGCCTTCCGGGTCTTCCCGATCCGCGGCCACGAGGGCTCCACCGAGGCCGGCCTCGGCTTCGGCGCGGCGATCGCCCTGGACGGCTTCTGGCCCTTCATGCTGCACGCCTACCGCCACTTCGACGACTACGCGGCGAATCGACAGCCGGAGTGGGCCGCGGCGGCCGGCCTCGACCGGGACGAGTTCATCGCCCGTCTCGACGACCCGGCGACCCGCGAGGCGGTGGTGGCGAGCAAGAAGGAAGGCCTGGTCAACGGGGTCGAGGAGACGCCGACCCTGTTCATCGACGGCCGCCGCTGGGTCGGCGACCTGGAGCTCGAGGAGCTCGTGAGCGCCGTCGAAGAGGCGGCCGCGCGGGCGAGGGGGGAGTTATGCGGAAGCGAGTGACACCTCTGTCGATCGTGCTCGTCCTCGGTGCGGTGCTCGCCGCCGCGGGCGATCGCCTGGCGGTGCTCGAGTTCTTCGGCCGCCCGAGCGGGACCTACTGCAGCGCCGCCGGCCCGGCCATGACCGCGCTGCAACACGAGTACGCCGGGCGTGCCGTCCTGCTCGAGTACGACTACGACCTCTTCCCCTACGGCCGTCAGGACCGCTTCTGGGCGACCGGCGTCTCGGCCTACTACCTGCCGCTGGTGATGGTGGGCAGCGGCTTCCGCACCTCCAGCGGCTCGGCGGACTACGAGCGGGTCTACCGGACGATGCTCGAGGCCGAGCTCGCGCGGGCGCCGCGGGCCGAAGTGCGCGCTTACTGGCGCCGTCAGGGCTCGGCCCTGCGCGCTTACGTGTCGCTGACAAACCCCGGCCCGTCGGACATCCTCGTCAACCGCGACGCCGGTATCTGGGTGATCGCCTACGAGCGCGACGCCACCGCCGGAGTCAGCGAGACCTGGGCCCAGTCCACCGCCCTGTGGTACCTGCCGCACGATCTCGAGTCAGGGCAGTGCCTCAGCGCGATCATCGATACGCCGGCGGTGGTCGACCTGGATTGGGAGCGGGTGGCGGGACTCGTGCTCGTGGAGGACCGGCCCGCCGGCGCTGCGTACGACATGCTGCAGGCGGCCGAGGCGCTGCCGGCCGATCTCTACCTCGCCCCGGAGCGCCCGGTGGTGGGGGCGAGGGGCGGCACGGCCGCGCTCGAGCTCGCGGGGCCGCACGTGCTGTCGTGGACCGCCTCCAGCGAGGTGCCCTGGCTCGTGGTCGAGCCGAGCTCCGGGACGCTGCCGGCGACGGTCAGCGTCGAGCTGCGCCCCGAGCTGCGCCCGGCGGCCGCCACCGAAGGCACGATCAGCTTCACCGCGATCGGCGACGGGATGAGCTTCTCGACGACCTCCACGGTGACGGTCGGGCCCCCGCTGCGCCGCGGCGACCGGCGGATCGCCCCTGCGCCCTGATTCCCGGCTCGTCCGGAACAGCAGGCGGGAAACCGGATGTTGTTCATGTCGTAGAGGAGAGGGGAGGAGGGCCATCCTGCGCCTGCCCTTCAGGCGGCCGCCTCTCCGCCCGGGAGATGGACGAGATTCCGACGATGCGAGCTCGAGCTCCACTGCCGTGCCTGATGGTTGTGATGCTGGCGTGCGCCGGCACCTCGGGCGGCGTCGACCGGCCGGCGATCTCCGCCGACGAGCTGCTCAGAGGGGGGCCGCTCGGGCTCGGCGGAGAGCCACCGCCGATCGACGGCGTCGAGGTGCTGGAAATCACTCCCGCCATGCGGGCTTTCGTCGACGAGCACGTGAGCCGCCGTTCGAGCGACTCCATCAAGCTCCACCAGCTGGCGTACGCGATCATCAACCAGGCCGGCTTCGGGCTCGAGCACGACGAATCGACGCGCACCGCCGCCGAGACCTTCGACCTGCGGCGGGGCAACTGCCTGTCGTTTTCCAATCTCTTCGTGGCCCTGGCGCGCGAGGCGGGGCTGGAGGCCCAGTTCCAGGAGGTGGACATCCCACCCGACTGGACGATGCGGAACGACGCGTACATTCTCAACCGGCACGTCAACGTGTCCGTCGACCTGGGGGCGACGGGCCGGCACGCGGTGGACTTCAATATCTCCGATTTCCGGACCACCTACGACCGGCGCCTGATCTCCGACACCCGCGCCCTGGCGCACTACTTCAACAACATGGGCGTGGAGGCCATGCAAGCCGGGGACACGGCTTCCGCATTCGCGTTCTACCGTCAGGCGATCGTCGACAACGGTCTTCAGTTCGCACCCGCATGGACCAACCTCGGGATCCTCTATATGCGCGGGGGCCACGCCGAGCATGCCGAATCCGCTTTCCTGCAGGCCTTGAAGGCAGATCCCCGGCATGAGGTGGCCATGAGCAACCTGGTGAACCTGTACGTGCACCGCGGCGACACCGAACAGGCCGAGTATTACCGGCGCAAGGTGAACCGCCACCGCAATCAGAACCCCTACTACCGCTTCCATCTCGGACGCGAGGCCTTTCTCGCCCGGGACTACGAGCGCGCGATCCCGCACCTCAAGTTCGCCGTGCGCCAGCGCCACGGCGAAGACCAGTTCTGCTTCCTGCTCGGCCTGAGCTACCTGCAGCTGGGCGACGAGAAGGCGGCGCGGCGCTGGCTGCAGCGGGCCGAGGAGCTCGCCGCCACGGACGCGCTGAAGCGCAGCTATGCCAACAAGATCGACCTGCTTCTGTCGGGATCGCAGGAGTGACGCGAAGGTGCAGGTCCGGTTCCCCCGGCTGTCGGAGACCGGTGTGGCGGCGCCGCCCTCATGGCCGGACGTGAACGGCCCTCACTCGACCGGGTAGCGCTCGTCGTAGATCCGGATCACCTCGTCGGTGATGACCGCGGAGTCGGCGATGTAGACCAGAGGTTGCGCGTCGAGCGAGAAGATCGCGTCGAAGCCGTTGGCCTCGCCGTACTCGCCGGCCACGTTGCGGACGCGGACCGCCACCTCCGCCAGCAGCTCGCGCTGCTTGATGTCGAAGTCGCGCCGCAAGGTCCGCCCGGCATCCTCGAGGTCACGCTGCGCCTGCAGGAGGTCCGCCTCGAGCTTTGCGATGGCCTCCTCGGACGCGACCGGACGCTGCTCCTCGAGCTGCCGGCTGAGGGCGGCGGCGCGGTCCCGCAGGGCCTCGACCTCGTCGCTCTTCTGGTTGGCCCACGCGTCGAGGAGGGCGAGCTGGCGCCGCCCCTCCTGGACGCCGCGGATCACGCCCTCGGTGTCAATGAAGCCGACCTTCCCGGCCGATGCCGGAAGCGCCGTGCAGGTCAGAACAAGGATCGCGACCCAACGTGCGACGGAGTGCATTTCGACCTCCCGATGCAACCACGGGAAGCGCCTCCGGTAGGGGGCTTCCCGATCTTGAGACGGCGCTTGATTGTAGCAGAGGGCCGGTCAGGACTTACGGATCGTTTCGAATCGATGTTCAGCGCGATTTCGCAGCGTCATGGAGTCTTATCCGATGCCATCAGACGCCCGAGCCGCCGCCTCCGCTCAACCAACCGGGCCGCCGGCGGGAAGAGCCCGGCGAGTGTCACGGGCAATTCTGAGTCGAAGTCTCAGTTCAGTGCGTGGCGATGCGATACAGTATCCAGGCTTGACGCAACCCTGATGATGGGAGGTCACAACCATGAAATCGCAAACCCGTGTGTTGGTCGCACTCCTGGCTCTGTTCCTGGCCGTTGCCGGACCGGCGTCGGCCATCCGTCAGGGCCGTCTCATCGGCAAGGTCGTCGACCCCGAGGGCAGCCCGATCGAAGGGGTGACGGTGACCGCGACCTCGGACCAGGTCAGCGGCTTCCACGAGGTCGAGGTCACCGATGCCAGGGGCATTTTCAAGATCGACTTCGATGAGATCGACGTCGTCTACAAGTACCGCTTCGAGAAGGCCGGCTACCAGACTCTTCTGAGCGAGCAGCACTGGCAGAAGGTCGGGACCGAGCGCTACGAGTTCGTGCTCCAGCCGGCGGAGGTCGTACCGGTCGGAGACGCGGTGGTGACGACCGCATCCGGGCAGGCGGTGCTCGCCTTCAATGCCGGACGCGCCGCGCTCGGGAAAGGCGACTGGGCTGCCGCCGCGGCGAGGTTCGAGGAGGCGATCGAGCACGAACCCGAGCTGCGCCAGGCGTGGTCAGCGCTGGGCGTGGCACGACTCGAACAGGGGCGCTACCAGGAGGCCGCAGCCGCAGCGGAGAAGGCGATCGAGCTCGGCGCCAGCGACGAGCTGGTACTGCGCACCCGCTGGGAGGCGTACCGGCAGCTCGGCGACGAGACGAAGACCGCCGCCGCGCAGGCCGATCTCGAGCGCGTTGGACGGTTGGCCGAGGAGGCGAAGCGGATTCACAACGAGGGCGTGGCCCTCGCGAGGGCCGGCGACCATGAGGCGGCCTTCGAAAAGTTCGACGAGGCTGCCACGCTCGACCCGAACCTCCGCGCCGCCCAGCTGGGGGTTGCAACCTCCGGCCTCGAGATCGGCCGCAGCGAGGCGGCGCTGGCCGCCGCGCAGGCGATGCTCGAAGCCGATCCCGCCGACGAGGAGGCGATCCGCATCCGGTACAACGCCTCCCTGCAGCTCGGCGACGAGGATCGGATTGCCGAGGCCCTCACCGATCTCGCGCCGTACGAGGCCGACGTCGCCAGAAACGGTCTCTGGACGCTCGCCCTCAACGCCTACAACGCCAGTGACATGGAGCGCGCCAAGAAGCGTTTCGTGCGCTATCTCGCGATCGACCCGACGCAGCCGCACGCCAACTACTACCTCGGGCTCATCTACCTCGGCGAGCAGGACAACGAGCAGGCGATCCGGTACCTGAAACGCTTCGTCGAGCTCGCGCCGGATGATCCCGAGGCCGCCAACGCAACCGAGATCCTGGCCTATCTGAGTGGATCCTGAGCTGCGGACCGCAACCGTTCCGCTGGGCATCCGGCCGCCGCCGGCCACGGCCGAGGAATCGCGACGCCTCCGGGCCACCTGACGCGTCGGGGACGTCCCGCCCGGAGGCGGCGGAAGGCTGCGGTGCAGCGCCTGGCCGGTGTCGGCCGATTGAGCTCGGCACCGAGATGTAATATTAGAATAATAGCAATTCTCATTATGAGTTACTGAAAGCCGTACAAGCTATCCAAATCTCCGGACATTCTGAGAAGCGACCCCTTCTCAGGACTGAGTTCGGATCGCTCGAGGCGTTCGGTTTCGTTGCGTCCGATCGCGTCGAGAGGGCCCGGCCGGCATCGACGACCTCACCGTCAAGCCACTGATTCGATACGGCTTCCGTCGTCCCTTGACGATGTGAGCTGCAAGCTCGCCATGAACCGCGGGACGGACGTTCGGACAGCGCCCCGGACCCTCCCGATGCTGTCTCATGACGGGAACATTTTTTGCAAGTAAACCGCCAACTTGATGGAAGGCGCTGCTTCTGATCGAAAGGAGGGTACGACGCGCTGCAGCTGCAGTTCCGGGTCCGTGGTGCGGACCTCGAGCCTTCCTGGCTTGGGCCAACGGGGGAGCCGATCGCTGTTTCCGCAGCGACCGGCTCAGGCCATGCATCGAGCGACGGAGTAACGACCCGGGGGCGCTGTGCCGTCGGGGGATCCGTCATTTCTGACGAACGAACGAAGGAGGAGGCTGTTATGAGTCAAGAGCGCAAGGTGCGGCTCGGGCCGACCCTGACGGTCGGCATTCTCGCGATCCTGATGCTCGGCTTCGGCCTGCCGGTTCTGGCCCAGGAGGAGCCGGCCGAGGAGCTGACGCCGGAGCAGCAGGAGGCCATGGAGCAGGCCGTCGAGAGATCGTTCGAGGAGGAGATCACGGTCACCGGCTCGCTGATTCCGCGGCCGACCCTCGAGGCCATGAGCCCGGTCTCGGTCCTCGAGCCCGAGGAGATCGCCTTCACCGGCACGATGCGCATGGAAGACCTGATGACCCAGCTGCCGCAGGTTTTCCAGTCCCAGAACTCGACCATTTCCAACGGTGCGAGCGGCACCGCGACCGTCAACCTGCGCAACCTGGGCTCGGTGCGCACCCTGGTGCTGATCAACGGTCGGCGCATGCCCTCGGGCGATGCGTTTGCCACCGCCCCCGACCTCAACTTCATCCCGGCCGCGCTGGTCAAGCGGGTCGACGTCCTGACCGGCGGCGCCTCCTCGGTCTACGGCGCCGACGCCGTGGCCGGCGTCATCAACTTCGTGCTCGACACGAGCTTCGAGGGCGTGCGCGGCACCATCGGCTGGAACGCCTACCAGCACGACAACGACAACGCCGTGGCGCAGGCCATGAACGAAGCGCGCGGCTTCCCCTACCCGACCGGCAGCACCATCGACGGCGAGCAATACAACGTCAATGTCGCGGTCGGCGGCAAGTTCGCCGACGGCAAGGGCCACGGCTCGATCTACATCGACTACCGCAACATCGACCCGCTGCTCAAGTCCGGGCGCGACTACACCAACTGCGCGCCCTCGCGCGGCGACAACGGCCCGGTCTGCGGCGGTTCCTCGACCATTCCGGCCGGCCGCTTCCTGGTCTACGACGCCGACTGGAATTTCGTCGGCGACTACGTCCTCGACTCGGCCACCGGCAACACCCTGCGCCCGCGCGCCGGCGACGTCTACAACTACGGCCCGCTCAACTACATGCAGCGGCCGGACGAGCGGTACGCGGCGGGCGGCTTCGCCAACTACGAGTTCAACGATCACTTCGAGGCCTACGGCGAAGTCATGTTCATGGACAACAACTCGAACGCGCAGATCGCGGAGTCGGGCAACTTCGGCAACACCGACCAGCTCAACTGCGACAACCCGATGCTCTCCGAGCAGCAGCGCAACCTGCTCTGCACCCAGGCCGGCTTCGGGCCCGACGACTACACGAACACCATCATCCTGCGCCGCAGCGTGGAGACCGGGCCGCGGACCAGCATCATGCGCCACACCAGCTGGCGGATGGTCGGCGGCCTCAGGGGCGACATCAACGACGCCTGGAGCTACGACGCCTACGCCCTCTACGCCGAGGTCTCGAGCCCGCAGGAGTACGTCGGCGACCTCAGTGTGAACAATATGATCGACGCCCTCGACGTCATCGGCGACCCCAACGACCCGAGCACCTGGACCT
>CAZMED010000093.1:3860-11186 GCA_964565045.1 uncultured Thermoanaerobaculia bacterium | reverse complement strand
CGGCATCCAGGAGTACGACAACCCGCTGCCGCGCTGGTGGCTGGCGATCTTCTGGATCACCATCGTCTTCACGCCGCTGTACATCCTCCACTTCCACTTCGGCGGCGGCATGCTGTCGATCGAGCGCTACGACCAGGAAATGATGGCCTTCTACGACCGGCAGGCCGAGCAGCTGCTGGCCCTCGGGGAGGTTTCGGAGGCGACCCTGGCCGGGCTGATGGACGACCAGAGCATGATGAGCGGCGGTAAGAAGATCTTCCAGGGCAAGTGCGCGACCTGCCACGGGATGTTCGGCGAGGGCGGTATCGGTCCCAATCTCACCGACCAGCACTGGCTGCATGGCCCGCAGCTGATGGACGTCTACCGCATCGTGCGCGAGGGCGTGACCGAGAAGGGGATGCTGGCCTGGGAGCGGCAGCTCAGGCCCGCGGAGCTGATGGCGGTGAGCTCGTACGTCGGGACCCTGCTCGGCAGCGAGCCGCCCAACCCCAAGGCCGCCCAGGGCGAGCGCCGCGAGCGGCAGGCGCCGGTGCCTGCCGACGAGACCGGAAGCGCGGCCGCCCAAGCCGACGACGGGACCGCCGCCGAGCCCGCCGCCTCCTGAGGCGCCGCGTGGGCATCACCTCGAACGCGCCCGAGTCCCCCGAGCAGGTGCTCTCCACCCTCAACCGGGACGGCAGCCGGCGCTGGATCAGGCCCAAGCTCTCCAAGGGGCGCCACTACCGGCGCCGGCTCGCGACCGCGTGGGCGCTGGTCGCGGCCTTCACGCTGATCCCGATCCTGAGAATGAACGGCAAACCCCTGATGCTGCTCGACATCCCGAAGCGGGAGTTCACCTTCTTCGGCGCGACCTTCCTGCCGACCGACACCTTCCTCCTCATGCTGCTGCTGTTCGGGATCTTCATCGGCATCTTCCTGATCACCGCGGTGCTCGGCCGGGTGTGGTGCGGCTGGGCGTGTCCGCAGACCGTCTACATGGAGTTCATCTACCGCCCGCTCGAGAACCTCATCGAGGGCGGGCGGACGCGCCAGATGGAGCTCGACGCGCACGGGCCGGACCTCCGCCGCGTGCTCAAGTACGCCGTCTTCCTGGCGGTCTCGGCCTTCCTCGCCAACACCTTCCTCGCCTACTTCGTGGGCTGGGACCGGCTGCTCGGCTGGATGACCAGCCCGCCGACCCGTCACCCCACGGCCTTTGCGGTGATGCTCGGCACCACGCTCCTGATGTTCTTCGACTTCGCCTGGTTCCGCGAGCAGACCTGCATCGTCGCCTGCCCCTACGGCCGCTTCCAGTCGGTGCTCCTCGACCGGCAGTCGCTGATCGTCGGCTACGACACCGCCCGCGGCGAGCCCCGCGCCCCCTGGCGGAAGGCGGAGGAGCGTTCGGCCGGCGACTGCATCGACTGCCACCTCTGCGTCTCGACCTGCCCCACCGGCATCGACGTCCGCGACGGCCTGCAGATGGAGTGCATCCACTGCACCCAGTGCATCGACGCCTGCGACGCGGTGATGGACCGCGTCGGCCTCGAGCGCGGCCTCATCCGCTACACCTCCGAGGCCGAGCTCGAGCAGGGCGCGAAGTCCTTCCTGCGGCCGCGGCTGGTGGCCTACTCGGCGATCCTGCTCGTGATCTTCGGCGCCTTCACCTTCTCACTCGCCGGCAAGCGGACCGCGGACCTCACCCTGCTGCGCGGCCTCGGCGCGCCGTTCTCGATCCTGCCGTCGGGCGAGGTGTCGAACCAGATCCGCATCAAGATCGCCAACCGCTCGCCCGAGGCGCGCTCCTACACCATCCGTCTCGTCGACGACGGCCCGTGGACCCTCGTCGCGCCCGAGAACCCGCTCACCGTCGAGGCCGGCGCGAGCGAGCTCACCGCCGCCTTCATCAACGGTCCGCGCACGGCCTTCGCGGACGGCGAGTCGGCGGTCGTTCTCGAGATCGACGACGGCGTCGACTTCTCCGAGCGCCGCGAGCTGCGGCTGCTCGGGCCGGACGGCGCCGCCGGCGCCGCGAGTGGAGGCTGACGATGGCGAAGCGATCGCTGTGGCCGTACCTCATCGGCGGCGCCCTGGCGCTGCACGTGGTGGTGTCGCTGATCGTCGTCTACGTGGCGACCTCGAACCCGTCGTACGCGGTTGAGGAGGACTACTACGCCAAGTCCATGGCCTGGGACGCGACCCGGGCGCAGGCCCGCGTCAACGCGGACCTCGGATGGGAGCTCACGGTCTCCGCCAAACCGCCGGCCGCCCCCGGCGAGCAGCCCGTCCTCGAGGTGCGCCTCAGCGACGCTGCCGGGGCGCCGGTCGACGGCGCCGCGGTGGCCGTCGAGGCCTTCCACAACGCCCGCAGCCACGACATCATCCGCGCGCCGCTCGAGGCCGCCGGGGACGGCCTCTACCGCGCCGCGCTCCCCATGCGCCGCGACGGGCGCTGGGAGCTGCGCTTCACCGTCGACCGGGGGACGGATCGCTTCACGTTCTCCGAAACCCGGCACCTGGTGGTGGAAGGAAGCCACAAGTGAATGAGGAATTAGGAATGAGGAATGAGGAATTCCCACCCACCCCGGGCATCTTCGGGCGGGCGGGCGGCATTCCTCATTCCTACTTCCTCATTCCTAATTCGAGCCAGGGAGCTGGCTCATGACCGCCCTCCTCCTCACCGTCTTCGCGGCGAGCCTCGTCGGCTCGCTGCACTGCGTCGGCATGTGCGGTCCCTTCGTGGCCTTCTACTCGGGCGCCGACTCGTCGGCAGGGGCGCGACGGCTGCTCAGCCACGCCGCCTACTCGGGCGGCCGGCTGCTCATCTACGCGGCCTTCGGCCTGGCCGCCGGGGCCGTCGGCGCGGCGCTCGACGTGGCGGGCTCGCTCGCCGGGGTGCAGCGCGTCGCGGCCATCCTCGCGGGCCTCACCATGATCGCGTGGGGCGTGCTCGCGCTCGCCCAGCTGCGCGGCTTCAGGCTGTTCCGCCACGGCTCGGGCAGCGGCCGCGCGGCGAAGCTCTTCCGCCGCGGCTTCTCGCTGGTCAGCGACAAGCCGCCGGTGGCGCGCGCCGCGGTGGTGGGCCTGCTCTCGGGCTTCCTGCCCTGCGGCTGGCTGTGGGCCTTCGTGGTCACGGCGGCGGGGACCGGCTCGGCCCCCATGGGCGCGGCGGTGATGGCGGCCTTCTGGGCCGGCACCGTGCCCGCCCTGCTGGCCGTCGGCTTCGGCACGCAGCTGGTGAGCGCGCCGCTGCGCCGCCACGTGCCGGCGGTGACCGCCGTGCTGCTGGTGGGCCTCGGCCTGTACGCCATCCTCGGCCGCCCGGCCTCGGTCAGCGCCGCGATCCACCGCCACCAGCAGATGCACGATCAGGTGCCGGACGGAGACACCGCGGCGGACTCATGCTGCGGCGCCGAGTGAGGCAGACCCAGCCGTAAGGAAGCCGAACGGCTCGTCCGAAAATCGGTGCGATGGCTATTTCGATTTCGGATTTCGGATTTCGGATTCCGGATTTCCCGCCATCCGTAGCACCCGTCGCGTCGTCAATCCGACCGGAAAGTAGCGGCCGACTTCGGGTGTCTCCCGCCCGACCTCATCCAGTCCCAGGAACGTTCAGGCATGACGGTGCACCCGCGCCGCGCCGTCACTCGACGACGATCAACTCGATGGCTTCGCTGGCGACGGGCTCGCCGCACCAGCCGTGGCTCACCGCCCACAGCCGGTAGGTGCCGGCCGCCGCGAAGGTCACCGTCCGGTGGCGGGTGGCCGCAGGCCGCCGCCAGGACGAGCGCGCCGAGCCAAAGTCGCAGGCCGCCCAGTGGGCTCACTCCAGCCCGTGGACCAACGCGATCGAGCCCTCGGCCGCCGACCGCCGCAGCTCGATGAGCTGCTGGTACTCCGGCGAGCGGTACCAGCGCAGGAGCTCCTGGTCGCTCGGGAAACGGATGATCACGGTGCGCGGCGCCGGCCACTCGCCCTCCAGCGCCTCGGGTGCATCGTCGGCCGCCAGCACCTCGCCGGCATAGCGCTCGAAGATCGGCATGAAACCCTCGAGATAGCGCCCGTACTGCTCCGGGTCGTTGACCGTGATGAGGGCGACGAAATAGCTGCTCATGACACTGAACCTCCCACCGGACAGGGTCTCGCGCGCCCGATCGTGTCACGGATCAGTCGCTCCTGGCGCGATCGCCGTTGTCAGTGCGTCGGCCCGCCCGCAGCCGGCGCACGACGCCCAGGACCACCAACGGCAACGCCCCGGGATCGAGGACGAGGCCGAGCGCGACCAGCGGCAGGACGAGCTCGCCGACGGCGGAGGGCGCGGCGACCCGCAGAGCCTGCACGGCGACGACGACCAGCACGGGGCCGGCGAGCAGAATCATGGACGGCGGCCGTTCCGCAGGCCGCAGTCTGGCGCGAAGGACCACCGACCAGTTGAACCCGGCGACCCAGAGCCACGAGCCGACGGCGGCGACGCCGAGCAGGGCCCCGAACAACCGAGCTGCTTCACTCATGACCCGCCTTCCATTGTACGGCCGGGTGTGCCTCGAAGGGTCGGGCCGCACGGTCGAACGAGCCGGCCGGCGGAATCGGAGGCGCAACGAGCACGTTTGGAAACAACGAGTACCGACACACTTTCCAGAGCGCGCCGTCGTCCGCACGAAGGGTGGCGAGGCTCTCGGATCCGTGCTGAGATGAGGGCCCATGAGTCAGACCGACGATCGGAATCCGGAAGCCGGCTCCAGCGACGCGCTGCGCCGCGACGTGAGCTTCCTCGGCGCGATGCTGGGCGAGGTGCTCACCGAGCAGGGTGGCCGCGAGCTCTTCGACATCGTGGAGGGGTCGCGCGTGGCGGCGCGTTCGCGGCGCGGCGGCGACGCCGCCGCCGAGAGGACCCTCGACGAGCTGCTCAAGGGGCTCGATCCGGGGCAGGCGGCAGAGGTCGCACGGGCGTTCTCGGCCTACTTCGCGCTGGTCAACATGGCCGAGCGCGTGCACCGCATCCGCCGCCGCCGCGACGCTTTGAGGTCGGGCGTCCCGCAACCGGGCAGCCTGGAGGATGTGGCGACCCGTCTCGCCGCAGCCGGCATCACCGCCGACGAGGTCCGCGCCACGCTGGCCGAAATGCTGGTGGAGCCCGTCTTGACCTCCCACCCCACCGAGGCCATCCGGCGCACCATCCTCGCCAAGGAGCAGCGGGTCGCGCGCATCCTCATCGACTTCCTCGAGCGCACCGACCGCACGCCGCAGGAGACCTCGTCGCTCGAGGCACGGCTGCGCGACGAGATCACGCTGATCTGGCAGACCGCCGACCACTCGGGCGTCAAGCGAACGGTGGCCGACGAGGTGGAGCACGTGCTGTTCTACCTCATCGACGTCATCTACCGCGTGGTGCCCGCTCTCGAGGAGGCGATGGCGTCGGCGATGCGCGCGGCGTGGGGTGACGACGCCGCCGGCGAGGTGCCGTGGCCCTTCCTGCGCTTCGGCTCGTGGGTCGGCGGCGACATGGACGGCAACCCCAACGTCGGCCCGGAGACCATCCAGCGCACCCTCGAACGCCAGCGCGAGCTCATCATCGACCGCTACGTGGCCGAGCTGCGGGAGCTCTTCGGCCACCTCAGCCAGTCGCGGTCGCGGGTCGGCATCGACGCCGGGGTCGAGGAACGCTGCGCGGAGTACCGGCGGCGGATGCCCGAGGTCGCGGAGGAGATCCCCGGCCGGTACGGCGACATGCCGTACCGGATCCTGCTGTGGTTCTGCTGGGCACGGCTCGAGGGAGTTCGCGACGGTGCCGGCCACGCCTACTCGAGCGGGCGCGAGCTGTGCGACGACCTGCAGCTCATCATCGACAGCCTGCGCACCAACCGCGGCGAGCACGCCGGTCTGGTGCGGACGCTGCACCTCGCACGCCGCGCGGCCGCCTTCGGATTCCACCTCGCCACCCTCGACGTGCGCCAGGACGCGTCGGTGCACCGCCGGGTCGTGGGTGAGCTGCTGGACGACCCGGATTTCGCCGACACGGACGCGACGGCCAGAACGGCGGCGCTGAAGGCGGCCCTCGAGATCGACCCGCCTTCGAGCACGCCCGACGGACCCGAGGTCGAGCGCGTCCTGGGCGTCTTCTCCCGAATCGGCGAGGCACGGCGGTCATTCGGCGCCGAGGCCATCGGACCCTACATCATCTCGATGGCGCAGGGGCCGGACGACGCGCTGGCGGTGCTCTACCTGGCACGCCGCGCAGGGCTCGGCGATGACACGGGGCGCGTCGCCCTCGACGTGGCGCCGCTCTTCGAGACGGTGGACGACCTCGACACTGCAAGCGACACCCTCGGGCGCCTGCTCGCGGACCCCCTCTATCGGGCCCACGTGGCGACGCGCGGCGACCGCCAGGTCGTCATGCTCGGCTACTCGGACTCGAGCAAGGAGTCCGGGCTCGCCGCCTCGCGCTGGGCGCTCTTCCGCGCCGAGTCCGATCTCTCAGAGGCCGCCCGCAGCGCCGGGGTGGAGCTGACGCTCTTCCACGGCCGCGGCGGCACGCCGAGCCGCGGCGGCTCGAAGCCGCGCGCCGGCATCCTGGCGCAGCCGCCGGGGGTCATGAAGGGCCGCCTGAGGGTCACCGAGCAGGGCGAGATCATCCACGCCAAGTACGGCCTGCGCGGCCTCGCGCTGCGAACCCTCGAGCTGACGGCGGGGGCGGTCCTCGAGTCGACCGTCCTCGACCCGATGCGCCCCGAGGCGCGGCCCGAGTGGCGCGACGTCATGGACACCATCGCCGCGACGGCACGATCCGCGTTCCGCTCACTGGTGTACGAGGACGAGGACTTCGAAACCTACTTCCGGCTGGCGACGCCGATCGACGTCATCGAGCGGCTCGAGATCGGCTCGCGGCCCGCCTCGAGACGCAGCGGCAGCGGCATCGAGAGCCTGCGCGCCATCCCCTGGGTCTTCTCCTGGACGCAGAATCGCCACCTTCTGCCCGGCTGGTACGGCATCGGCCGCGGGCTCGAGGCGGCGCTGGAGACCCACGGCCACGAGCTGATGTGCGAGATGGCGCACGACTGGCCGTTCTTCACCAACCTTCTGGCCGACGTGGAGATGGCCCTGGCCAAAGCGGACATGGGCATCGCCGAGCGCTACGCGACGCTCGCGGGCGAGGCCGGCGGCCGGCTGTTTCCCCGCATCAGCGCCGAGTTCCAGCGCACCTCGGAGCTCATCTGTCAGCTCTTCGGCACCCGCGAGGTCCTGCAGCGCGAGCCGGTGCTGTCGCGCTCGATCCGGCTCCGCAATCCCTACGTCGACCCCATCAGCCTGCTGCAGGTGGACCTGCTGGTGCGCTGGCGGGCGCGCGAC
>CAZMED010000093.1:2283-3760 GCA_964565045.1 uncultured Thermoanaerobaculia bacterium | reverse complement strand
GGCGACGCCGAGACGGCGCAGGAGCTCGGCGTTGGCCGGCTCGAAGAAGTCGCGCATCTTTCTCGAGTCCGCACTGTCGGTGTAGCCGAGGCCGACGATGGTGACGGCGGTCCTGTCCGTCGAGAGCTCCTCGAAGTAGAAGACCGACCAGGTCGCCCTGGCGGCCTCGGCGAACGGAAACCCCTCGGGGTAGCCGGTGGCCTTCAGCGCCAGCATGCGCTTCGGGTCATAGGCGAGGATGGTGTTGGTGATGGTGCCGTCGTCACCCAGCGTTCCCCCGGGGTCGTAGCTCGTCCGGATCGTGCCGCCGACCGCGAGGTCGATCTCCACCAGGGGCGCCATCCACATCCGCAGGCCCTCGTTGGTGGTGAAGGCATCCCACACCTCGTCGATGCCGGCCTCGAGCTCGGCCACGAAGACCACCCGCTCGCTCGTGTCGGGCGCGGGCTCGTACGCCAGCACGGGCAGGCAGGAGCACATCAGAAGACTGCAGATCCATCCGCGCATGGGACCTCCAAAGATCAGCTTCCCGCTCTCTCCACGCGCCGCATCTTATACCGGCGCCCCGGCCAGCCCTTGTCAGCGGCCTTTACTGCCGCTCCACGGTTGGGCGATCATCCACCCCGCAACCGACACCGCGACGCAGCCGAGAACCACCCAGTAAACCTCGTGGACGAGGAGGAAGCGCGGCAGCGTCATGGGCTCCGGCGAGCCGCCGCCATGCCCGAACCGGAGGTGCACAACGGCCGAGCCCGCACCGAAGAAGGCAGCGCCGAACGCCCCCACGGCGCACAGCAGTGCCAGCACGGGGCGCGGACGGGCATGCCTCGCCCGGACGAGCGCCGATCCGGCTGCGGCAGCGACGCCGAGGCCGCCGCACAGCAACGCTGCGAGCAACAGCACCGAGTGCAGCTGATCAGCCATCGTGAACCCGCTCGCCCATCATGTGGACAACCCTCAGGCTACCTTCCGAAGGCACTCGTGGACCACCCGATGCTCTCTTCCGGCCAATGAATGACTTCACCACGGATTCACCTCCAATGGCAGTCAGCGGGTCACCCGCGACACCGGCTTGATGTCGATGAGCGGTGTCCCATTCAGGCAGTCGAGGCCGCGCACCGCCACCCGGTTGCCGTCGAGGCCCTCGATCTCCACCTCGGCCAGGGCGATCGGGTTGGGACGGTGGGGCGACCGCAGGGCGAAGGTTCCCATCACCGGACCCTCGCCGCGGCGGAGTTGGCGCAGCCGCTCCCGGTCGACCCCCTCGAACCAGTACAGCACCGCGATCCGGTCGCCCGGGTTCAGGCCGAAGAGCGCCTCGGCGAAGGCGGGGTCGAGGACGAGCGCGCACGGCGGGCCGTCTGGGTCGACGTTTCGGGGGCAGTCCTCCAGCGTCTCGTACGGGGTCTCGATGTGCCCGATCGCGTGGAGCTGCATCGTCATGTCACGAGCCCCGGCCCCTCCTGCCGCGCCGCGA
>CAZMED010000093.1:0-2183 GCA_964565045.1 uncultured Thermoanaerobaculia bacterium | reverse complement strand
CATGGTCACCATGTCGATCCCCGCGATGGCCCAGCGCCTCGACACGGCAAAATCGTGCTTCCGGTAAAGGGCCACGGCCGGATGATTGAGCGCTGCCGTGGACACCGTCAAACGCCCGATGCCCGGCAGCGCGAGCACGCCCTCGAGCAGCCGCGAGCCGATGCCGCGCCGGAAAACGTCGGGATCGACCACGAAGCTGGCGATGTGCGCCGAGCCGCCATCGCCATACTCCAGCTCGGCGGCGGCGATCAGCCGGCCCCCGTCAACTGCCCCGTAGAAGGTGGACTCTGCGTTTCGGACGTCCACCGCCGAGCGGCGCAGAGGGGGAAAATCAACCGCCCCGATCAGCTCGGCCTCGACGGCATACGACCGAACCAGGAGGCGGCACAGCTCTTCGGCCGCCGCCGGATCACCGTGCTCGATTCGCGCGATCTCCACCGGGCCTCCCCTTGCCAGCATGATTCATGAGTCTTCGCCTGCGCCTGCTCTGCTCGCGGAGGCGAAGCCGGCGTGCTCGCGCACCCGCGCCACGTCCTCGGCAAGCGCCAACGCACGCTCCGCCGACTCGAGGGCGCGCCGCGCGTGGTGGCGGGCGGCAGCCTCCATCGCCGCATCGCCGAGGGACGCCAGCGAGGCGAGTGCCTTCTGGAGCCGGATCATCACCTCGACCGATCCGCTCCCGTCCCGTGCGACGGCCGTGAATGCATCGTCGAACATGTCCCGCCTCGACAGCTCCGGCACCTCGACCCGATCGTATGTCACCTCCCCCGGTTCCTCCGTCTCGGCCGGTGACGCCCACATCGCGAAGAGCCGCACCATGATTCCGATGATGTCGATCGCGGTGCCGGGGTCGTTGACCGCCGGCGACAGCGCGCGGCCTGCAATCTGCGAGAGCACGACGAGCCCGTACCGCGGGTCCTCGTCGAACACCCGCTGGCTGCCGATCAGGAAGGCGCCGGCGACGCGTTCACGGTCGGGTCCGTCCCCCGCGCCGGCGCCCTCGTCGATGAACGCCAGCGGCCGCTCCGGTCCCACGAAGCTGCCGGGAAGAACCGCCACTCTGACCTTCCCGTTGGCGTCCTCGGCCCAGGACTGCAGCTCCGCGACATCGATCCGCTGCACGTAGCCCACCGAGCCCGCGTGGACCGCCCGCCCCGAGGCGCGCCCGGAATCCGCGCGGACGGCGCCGAGCACGGGCGACTCGCGCCGCCGCCTCAGGGCTGCAGCCGTTGCCTCCTCCACCTTGTCGATCGTGTTCGCCAACCGTCCGAGCCGCGCAATGCGATCGACCCAACGCACGAACATGAAGACCACGACACCGAAGACCACGATCGTGAACGCGAAGAGCACGAACCGCCCCGCGGCCTCGAAGTAGTCGTTGGTGGCGGCGACCAGCCCGACGATGCTGAAGATGAAAGCCCCGATGAACGTCGACAGCGCGCGCTGCGAGATGTCGTCGGCGACGACCAGGGCGAACGACCGCGGGGACGCCGTGTTGCTCGCCGACGAGTAGGCCGCCACCATCGAGGCCACGGCGAAGGTGGCGATGACCAGCATGCTGGAGGCCATGATGGAGAGCAGGGTCTCGATCGAGCCCGGCGAGATCCGGGGCACGACCTGCTCCAGGCCCGTGTCGTCGGCAACCCTCGCTACCAGAGCCGCGCCCACCGAGAGCAGGCCGACCGCCATCGGCTTGACCCAGAGTCGCTCCCTGATCCGATTGATGACGTACCTGATGCGTTCCGCCGCACCGACAATTGCCATGGCCCTCACCCTCACGCCGTCGGTTTGTAAGCTTCAGCCTACCGCAGCCGGCACGCCCGATGCGCGCCGGCGTGTCGCGTCCGCCGGACGGCGGCGACCGCGACACCTTCCCCACGCCTGCGGAATGCTCAACCCGACGAGGAGCCCTCGAGGCTCGCCTGCTCGGCGCACTGTTCACTCGTCATCATCGAAGCCCCGTCGGAGGTGCATCACCTCGCGCCGGCTTCGTCGCCCCGGAGCGCGACCTCACGAGGCGCCGGCCCCGGAGGCGAGCTGACGTTGATACTCGGCCTCGTCGTAGTGACCGTCCGATGCCACGATCAGGCCGTCGGCACTCAAAGTCCACGCTTCGTAGCCGGTGATTCGGACTGAACTTCCGGTGCCTCCGGGACCGGTGTTGGTCCCGGTCCAGATCCAGC
>CAZMED010000092.1:0-11212 GCA_964565045.1 uncultured Thermoanaerobaculia bacterium | reverse complement strand
TCATCGTCCGCTTCGCGGCCATGTTCTCGGACTGGTGCGAGTACCCGCCGCTGCAGGTGATGTTGGACACCTGGCTGTCCGGGGCCTGGGACGCCAGGATCCTCGCCGGCCGCGGTGACTCGGCGATCCCGTACCTGCACGTCCGCGACAGCGCGTTCTTCATGATGCGGCTGCTCGAGCAGCGCCACCGGCTCGAACCGCTGGAGGTCCTGATGCCCGGCGAGGACGGCGCGGTGTCGCACCTCGAGCTCTTCCGGGCCGCCACGGCCCACGTGCACGTTTCGCCCCGCCGCCCCATCCACCTGCCCAGGCCTCTCTGCCGGCCGGGCATCTGGGTGCGCGACCTGGTCGGCCGTGCGATCGGCGTCCGTCCCTTCGAGCGCACCTGGATGGCGGACTACGTCGACCGCCGGATGGACATCGACGCCGGCCGCACGCGGGCGCGCCTCGGCTGGAGCCCGACGCCCCGGCTCTCGCTGCTCACCCGCCTCCCATTCCTGATCGAGCACCGGCGGGAGAACCCTCTCGAGTGGTACCGGCGCAACCGCAACGCCCTCGAGCACCTGCAGCTCACGCCGAACTTCCGGGTCTACCGTCTGCTCAAGAAGTACGAGTCCTCGATCGAGCAGGAAATCGCGGCCGCGCTCGAACGCCGGGCCGCCGCGGCGCCGACCCCGCTCATGATCTCCGCCGAGCAGCGCTTCTGGGACCACCGGGTCACCCTGCGAAACCTCATCGCAGCGGTTCAGAGCGGAGAGAACGAGGTCTTTCTCAACTGGTGCCGCGACCTCGCAGAGCGGCGACTCGCCGAGGGCTTCAGCGTCGACGAGGTGGTGGCGGCCCTCAAGATGGTCGACGCTGCCGTCGTGGGGGCGCTGCGCGAAGACCCCGAGCACGCCGAGCTGAAGACGGCGCTGCGCGACCACATCGACATGCCGATCGAGTTCGGCGCCGATCGCGTGCTCGAGGTCTACGAGAATGCGGCCGCCTTCGGCGGCGAGCGCTCCGCTTGACCGTTGCCGGGGTCCGCGTGATCGGTTCGATCAGACGATGCGGACGGAGGCAGCCCAGCCCCGGTTCCGGTGTTCCACCCGGCCGATAGAGTCCGCCCCCGAATTTCACCGGATACGCGAACCAAATGGCGTTCGGCACGTAAAGGATGGGTGAGCGCGACGGGTTTCGAAACCGACTTCCCCGGGGAAGCGACGATCGAGAATCAAGGCCCCGCAACCGGCAGAGTCTGCCCGTGCGGGCGGCGAACACGAAAGGAGACCGAGAGATGAGTGAACGGAAGAAGGTGGCGGTTCTGGCCATGGTCGCCCTGCTCGTCGGAGCCACGATGGCGGGCGCCGGCGACTGGCAGAAGCTGGGGGGGAAGACCCTCGCGTTCAAGGACGAGCCGATCGCGGTCGCGGTCGAGACCAAGGACGCGTCGGTCGGCGAGATCAAGTTCAAGGTGGGCGGCTCGTGGGTCCGCTTTTCCGGACTGACCCTTAACTTCAGCGACGGCACCAGTCAGACGATCGACGGGGACTTCGACGTCGAGCCCGGTCTGACGAGCGACCCGATTGCGGTCGACGGCGGGCCCAAGACCATCGCGAGCATCGAGTTCACCTGCTCGAGCGCCGTTTCGGCCCGCGGCGGCCGCGCCTCGATCGCGATCCTCGGACAGTCCTGAAGCTCCCACCCGTCATTTCATCGAACACAACGAAAGACAACGGAGGGGCCGCCGCCGGCGGCCCCTCCGGGGTGCTCTCCGTCTCTGCGAGCGGTGCCGGGGTCAGGGCACGTCCGCAGTCAGCCGAGCGTAGCTCGCCTGCCGGGTCACCGGGTCCAGGACCCCCACCACCACCCTGTGCTGGCCCTCCTCCATGAGGAGCCCGAACTCGGCGGTGTAGCGCTCCCGCCGGCGCGACTCGTAGTCGGCGGCCGGCATGCGGATCTGGAACTCGCGCCGCTGTACGTCGGACTGCCGGCCTTCGAGGTTTCGGTTGGCGAGGAAGACCACGACCTGGCCCACGTACTCCTCGCCCTCCGGCAGCATGGCCACCGACTCGATCGGGAAGTGCACCTCGATCGGCAGGATCCAGCGGTTCTCCGACGCCACCTCGGTCTCATCCGCCGTGAGCTCGATGCCCATCGGGTTGTCGTCGACGTCGATCACGAGGCCGCTCACCACCGCATCCTGGATGCGGCTCTCGACCGATTTCTCGACCAGGGTCCGGCGGTAGACGAGACGGTACTCGGGATGCTCGGGAATCTGCACCGCCAGCCGGTGCACGGTGTCGGCGCCGCTCGCCGACAGACGGTAGCCGAGCGAGTAGTACGTGAAGAGGTCTTCGCGCAGCTCCTCGAGGCCGAGGCTGACATCGTTGGCATCCAGGATGGCGCGGCCGCCGGTCGTCTCGGCCAGGATCTGCAGCGGCTCCTGGTAGTTGATGGCGTGGAGGCTGGTGACCAGCGGGTCGACCGGGCGCGAGTACTCCGCCGAGGACGGGGCGAGGCCGCCGAGTCCGGTGGCGTCGATGGTGTAGAAGGCGACGCCCTGCGCATTGGCGGTCGAGGCGAGCGCATCGTAGACCATGCCGCGGTTGAAGCGCGCGAGCATCGGCAGGATGGACTTCTGCTGGAAGAGCTCGCCCCACCAGGAGATCAGATCGCGGGCCGGAACCATCGGCAGGCCGCTCGAGATGTGGATCATCACCTTGCGGCCCGGGAGTCCGGCGAGCGAGGTCGTGATCTCGCGCACCGCCGCGACCGAGTACCCGAGCTCGAACGACAGCTCCTCGCCGTAGGTGCGGATCGACTCCTCGATCTCGTACACCTCCTGGTTGAGCGACCTCGTGTTGCCGCTGTTGCGCTGGTCCTCGGCCCGCTGGATGTCGGCGATCAGGCGCCCTCTGGTCCGGTCCTTGTCGGTGCGGCCGCCGTAGACCTTCCGCAGGTCGCGCAGCGCGGCCTCCACCTGTTTGGGGTCGCTGGTGAAGCCCTGCACCACCCGCACCGAGCGCTCGGCCGACACCACCATCACCTGGACGTGGGGCAACATGACGGTGCGCAGGAAGCGCTGCACCTGCGGCAGCACCCGGTTGCGGTCGAAGGGCCGGAGGTTCTCGTTGTCTACGAACAGCACGAGGTGCACCGGCTGCAGGCGCTCGGCCGCGAAGGCGGCGCCGTCGTCGGCCGAGTCCCCGGCAGCCGCCGGCTGCGGCTCGGGCTCGGCCGGCGCGGCCGTCTCCTGCCGCTGCGCCGCGAGGTCAGCAATCAACTCTTCGGTGTAGGCCGCGAAGTTGCTCAGGGGCTGTTCGCGACCGTCCACAAGGAGCCGGAAGTCGTCGCGTCCCAGGCCGGTGACCGCCCGGTTGTCCTTGTCGCGAACGAAAACGTCGACGTTGACCACCGTCACCTCGACCTCGTCGACGAAGGTCAGCCCGCCGACGACGTCAGGCCTCTCGGCCTCCTGCCCGCCGGCCACGCACACCAACGTCAGCGCGGCCGCGATCGGCAACAGGTGCCGGGTCGTTCGTCCCGGCCGCCGCCGGTGGCGCGTTCTCTCCAGCATGCAGCTCTTCCTCCCCCGCCTCAGCCTTCACCCAGGGTGAAGGGCACGACGGCGTCGGTCTCCTCGAACTCCAGCACCAGGCGCCAGTCGCCGGGCTGCACGCCGCCGGCGATCGGAAAGTACAGCATGCCGACGCACACCTCGCGGTTGGTGACGTTGAGGGCGGTGCGCGCCGACTGCCCGGAGCCGGGCTCCGGCATGAAGCCGAGGACGCACGGACGGCGGTTGGCGCGCGTGAAATCGAGCGGCTGGCTGGCGATCCCGGCGCGACGCGCGGCCGCGGCGAGCTCGCTGTCCCAGGCGGCGAGGAACTCCTTGTAGGACGGCAGCGGGATGGTCCGTCCGTCCGGGGTCCGCACCGACACTCGGTCCCGCTTGACCTGCGACGCGGCACCGGTCATCCCGCTCAGCGCGACGTTGACGATCAGCCACGGCTCGCCGAGGTTCTGGTCGGCGAACCCGGTCTCGAGAACGACCTCGATCACGGCGTCGCGATAGCGGACGAGGTCCTCGCCCGGCTGGTCGACCAGCGGCTCGGTCACCGGCCTCGGAATCGCCGGGGTCGTCGTCCCGCACCCGGCCGCCACGCAGCCGAGGACTGCGACGATCACGATTCTCTTGAGCATCGAAGTCATATCGGCCCTCCTTTCGCACCGCACAGGATACCTCAGCCCGCAGCGGAGCTTCCACCCGAGTTTACGGCCGGCGTCGGTGTCCGGTTACAGGCCGGCGCGTCCGCCGGCGCGCGGCACGCCGACGCCGGCATCGCCTGACGGCGTGCCCCGATCTTCGCAAACCCGCCGCCTGCAGGTGCGTAGTATCATCCATTGATCGCGCCGGGCAGCTCGCACGGCGCCGGGGAGGGCGATGATGGTCGGGCGCCAGCAGGAGCGGTCCGCCGCACCGTGCCGGGCGGCCGGCCCGGAGGCGCGGGAACGCGCGCTGCGGCCGCGGCGCCTCGGCCGCCTCCTGCCTGTGCTGCTCGTCCCGCTCGCCGCCTCGCTGTGCGCGGGACAGGCACCCTCCGCCGAGCCCGTTGAGCGCCCCGAGCCCGCCGCCATCGAGGCGCTCGACCTCGGCGCCGTCGAGGCGCGCACCGGCGCCCTGCTGCTGTCCGGTCAGGCGGGCGGCGAGGTCGAGGGCGCCCTGGTGTGGTCGATGACAGGGCACGGTCCCGACGGCCGCGCGGACGTGCCTTTCGTCGTCGAGGTGGACGGCGAGGAGCTGCTCCGCAACAGCCGCGGCCGCCGTCTGATGCTCGGCGTCTTCGCCTATATCGTCGGCGATGACGGGCGTGTCGTGGACTACCTCGCCCAGGGCCTGATTCTCGAGCCCGAGCTCTACGCCGCCACCATTGCCCGCACCGGGCTCAAGTTCGTCGGCCGGTTCCGGCTCGAAGCGGGCAGCTACGCGCTGCGGGTCATGGTGCGCAACCAGGAAACCGGCGCCTTCTTCCTGAGCTGGAGCCTTGTGGACGTGCCGGCCGCCGACGACTCCGCTGCGCGCCTTCTGCCGCCGCTGTTTCCCGACCCCGTTTCCGGCTGGCTCGTGGCCGCCCAGAGCGGCGGCGTTGCGACGGTCGAAGTGGGGTCCGGACGGGCTGTCCTGCCCGCGGCGCGCCCGATCCTGGCCGAGAACCGTCCGGCGGAGCTCTACGTCAACGACCACGGTTGGGGCGCTGACGCCAGGGTCGGCGTCCGGATCGTCAACGAGATCGGCCGCACGGTGGCCGAGCCGGTCTCCGAGCTTGGTCCGGCGCCGGGCGCGAATGCGGGCCTGCGGCGACTCACGCTGTCTCCCGCCAATCTGCCGCCGGGCGCCTACACGCTGATCCTCACCCTCGACGAGAACAACGACGGGGAGCTGCTGCGGCGGGCGATCCGGGTGGTCGTCGTTGCCGAGCATGACCTCCGCGCCTGGGCCACCACGCCGGGCGCCGCCGGGAGCGACACCGCCGAGGCGACCGGCGGCGGCGAGAAGCCGCCGCGGATGCGCCCCCGTGAGCTGCGCGAAGCCTACCTCGAGGCGCTGTCCACCCTCGCAGCCGGCGACGCCCACGGCGCGAGCCTGGCCCTGGCCGGGATCGAGCGGCGGGCCCTGTCCGACCCGACCCCGAAAGCCCTGCGCGAGCTCACCGACACCGAGCAGGAGGTCGTCAAGAGGCTCGCCGCAACCGACCCCGCGAGCCTCGCTCCGGTGGCGCTGCTCCACCGCGACATGGAGCGCAGCTACACGGCGCGCTCGGAGGGCATGCTGGCGGCCCACGCGCGGACCATGACGGTGACCACCGCCGAGCACCTCGCCCGGCTCCGTCCCGGCGATGATTTCTCCGCCAATCTGATGGTCAGCGTGGCCGTCGACCTCGCCGAGGCGATGGCTTCGGCCTCCGCCCGCAACCTGCTCGAGCAGACCCTGCGCCTCGCGCCCGGCCACGGGCCGGCACTGCTGTCGCTCGGCTTCAGCTTCGAACGGGCCGCCGAGCACCACGAGGCTTCGCTGGCCTACGGATCCCTGGTGTCGGCCGACCCGCAGCACCGCGAGGGACGGCTGCGGCTGGCTCTCAACCTCGTCCGCACCGGCCGCCGGCAGGCGGGCGAGGAGATCCTGCGCGCGCTGCTCGACGACGGCGAGCAGGCCTGGATCGAGGCCCTCGCCGCGCAGGAGCTGGTGAGGCTCCTGATCGAAGAGAAACGCCTCGGCGACGCCGAGCGCGAGGTGCGGGCGGCCCTCCAACGCAGGCCCGAAGACCAGCGCCTGTGGATCCTGCTCGGCGCCGTCCTCGACGCCGAGGAACGGCACGCCGAGAGCGTGGACACGCTGCGCTCGCTGCCTCCCGCGACCCGCGGTGTCTCGCCCCGGGCGCGCTACGCCGAGTGGCCCGAGCTCGGGTTTGCAGCCTCCAGGCAGCAGCTCGCGGCTGCGGCGCGCGAGGGCCTGCCCGCCCTCGGCGCGGCACTCGCCGAGGTCCGGAGATGAGCATGGCGCGCGGCGGGATGCTGCTCACACTGCTCATCGCGGCCGCGCTGCCGGCAGCGGCCGACGATATCTGGGTCAGCATCACCGAGCCGCGCGACGGCGACTACGCCATCGGCGAGGTCGAGGTCGCGGTCGAGGTCGTCTCACGGGCCGAAATCGCGGAGGTCGAGTTCGCCCTCGACGGGCGGGTCGTCGGCATCCTCTCGCATCCCCCGTTCCGCCTGCGCATCGACCTCGGCGAGATCAACGCGGAGCACCGCTTCTCGGTCGTCGCCTCGGACGTGGAGGGTCACCGCGCCACCGACGAGGTGTCGACGCTGGCGCTTCCGATCGCGGGCGACTTCGAGGTCGACCTGCGCCAGCTCTACGTGTCGGTGACCCGGGACGGCGAGCGCGTCCTCGACCTCGAAGGCGATCAGTTCACCATCACCGACGAGGGCTCGCGGCAGTCGCTGGTCACCTTCGCTCGCGGCGACATCCCATTCACCGCGGTGCTGCTGATCGACGCCAGCGGCTCGATGCAGGGCGCCAAGCTCGAGGCCGCCACCGCCGGGGCCGCCGCCTTCATCCGCGGCATGCGGGAGCTCGACCAGGCGCAGGTCATGATCTTCTCCGACCAGCTCCTGGTGCGGACCCCGATCACCGACACCCGGGAGCTCCTGACCGCCGGCCTCGGCGGCGCCGAGGCGCGCGGCGGAACAGCGCTGAACGACCACCTCTTCGTCGCCCTCAAGCTGCTCGAGGAGCGGCAGGGCCGGCGGGTTCTGATCGTCCTCTCCGACGGCATCGACACCCACAGCGTCGTCGACATGGAGCAGGTCTTCACCGTCGCCCGGACCAGCAACGCGCTCATCTACTGGATTCGCTTCGCGCGCGACGCCGACGACCCGGCGGACGATCGGCGGGTCAGCCTGAGCTCGGCCTGGAAGAGCCCGGCGGAATACTCCCGCCAGCTCGAGCAGCTGGTCCGGACAGTGCAGGAGAGCGGCGGCGACATCATCCCGGTGACGGCGCTGCAGCAGATCGGACCGGTCTTCATCCGCATCCTCGACGAGCTCCGCGAGCAGTACGTGCTCGGCTACTACCCCGATAACCGGCGCCGCGATGGACGCTGGCACCGGGTCAAGGTGGGGGTCGACGAGTCCGGGGTCGAGGTCCGCGCGCCGCGCGGCTACATCGACAAGTGAGCCCGGCTCTCAGCAGCTGCGGTGCAGCACCGCCGGCGCCTTGACCCCGGCCGCGGCGAGCCCCTCGATCACGCGCTCGGTGACGTCGGTCTCGAAAGCCTTCTCGAAGCGCACGTCGAGGACGTAGGCCTTGGCCCGGAGGCGCAGCGCGAGGTAGCTGCCCTCGAGCACCTGTGACACGTTGACCGCCCACGGCCGTGCGGTCGAGAAGTAACGCGAGCTGGTGAGCGCCTCGGTGACCACGCTCTTGGCCCGCGCGAGGTCCTGGTCGAGGCCGATGTAGAAGTCCATCTGCACCATCATCTCCACCGCGCCGGCGTTGCCCGAGGCGACGGAGTCGGTGAGGAACTTGTTGTTGGGGATGGTGACCTGGGTGTCGTCGAGGGTCAGCAGCTTGACCGAGCGCAGACCGATGTGGCGGATCTCGCCGTACCAGCCGTCGAAGCTCACCCGGTCACCGACCTGGAAGGGCCGGTCGACCAGAATGATCAGCCCGGCGACGATCGACGACACGAAGTCCTTGAGGGCGAAGCCGATCGACACCGCCGCCGTGCCGCCGAGGGCCAGCATGACCTCGGGCGTGATCTCGAGCACCGTCAGCGCGGCCCCGAGACCGCCGATCAGCAGCACCCCGAAACGGACGAACGACGCCGCCTGGTTGAGCAGCAGGCGTTTGTCGGTGAAGCGCCGGCCGAGCTGCTCGAAGATCCTGGTGAGAACTCTCGCGACGACGAAGGTGAGGAGGAGGATCAGCAGCGCGTAGGGAAGGTCGCCCGGCTGGAAGAGCGAGAGGAGGTTGTTGCTGGACTCCATCGTGTCCTCCGGGGCTCACTCCGGCAGCAGGTTGCGGCGCTTCAGGAGCCGCACCGCCGCCCGGTGCCAGGTGGTGCTGACGCGGTACATCGCTTCGTCGAGCACGATGGCGCCGATCTCCTGCAACCGGTCGAGGTGGATGAAGCACTGAACGCGGTCGAACCGGGTCACCCGCTCGAGGTCGTCGAGCGAGATGCTCTCGTGGACGACGATGGCCGCGAGCATGAAGAGCCCGTCCTCGCCGCCCTCCTCGAGGACCTCCACCTCGGGGGCCTTGAACAGCCGCACGCGCACCCTTCCGCCGCGAACGGGATCGAGCGAGCGAAGGAAGAAGTGCAGGGCGGCGCGCGGGTTGCCGTCCGAGTAGTCCCACAGCAGCCTCGTGTAACCCTCCTGGGACTCGATGAGCCGCGAGCGCACCGACACTCCCTCCATGCGGTCGACCACCAGGTCGGCGTAGTTGAAACGGAGGCCACTCGCCGCGCAGCGGACGGCGATCAGGCTGCCGATCTGCTCGTCGCTCCACCCCGCGAGGTGACGCCGCACCCGGAAAACCGTCGCGTCGGGGCGCACCGCCCGCAGGTGGCGCCAGGCGTAGCCCGATATGCTGCACAGCCAGAAGACGTTGCGGCAGGTCCGGTTGACCAGGGCGGCGAAGGCGCTGAACGCCTCGTAGCCGCCGACATCGGCGAGAAACAGGTGCTGCGCCATGTCCAGCACCACCACCCGCCGCGGCCCGTCGACGAGGGCGCGGGCGAGCTCCCGCGAGTCGGAATCCGCCTCGAGCGGTACCTCGAGCAGCTCGGCCAGGCGGCGGGTCAGGGCCGCCTCGTCCGTGACCCGCCGGCCGAGCGCGATCCTCGCGATCTCGAGGTCCTCGCGGCGCACCTGGTTCAGCCAGGTGGTCTTGCCGGCGCCGCGCTCGCCGGTCAGAAGGAAGGAGCCGCGGGCACCGGTGTCGCGCCAACGGCTGATCAGCTCGTGCAGCTCCTCGAGTCCCGGGAAGAACGGGACCACGACCGGGCCACGGTCGACCGCGCCCTCCGCGAAGGCCTCGACCACCGCGCCCGGCAGCTCCTCCACATCGCCCTCGGCGTAGCCCTGGCGCTCGGCCTGCCGCTCCACCTTGCGGCGGAACAGGAAGGCGAGCGCCTTCTGGGTCTGCTCGAAGCCGAGCGCGAACTCGCGGGTGACGGTGGCGACACCGCGTCCGGCCAACCAGACGAAGGCCAGCGGCGCGACGAACGCTCCGTACCATCGCGAGCGGGTGCTGCGCACGGTTGCCGCCAAACGGCCCCGGGGCTGCAGCTCGAGGAAGGTGTCGATCATCACCGAGCGCCAGCGGAAGAGCTCGACCAGGACCGCAACGAGCACCACCGCCCATCCGAGCTTCATGATCAGCGACGACAGGAACCCCTGACCCATCCCTCGCGACACCAGGATGACCAGCACCAGCGCGGCGCCGACCCTGAGCACCGTGCGCACGCTGCGCTCGAGCATCGCGCGCCGTTCATCCGTGGCGTCGAGCCCGTAGTGAACGGCGATGCCGACCAGCGCCGCGGCCACGGCGTCGATCGCGAGCCGGTAGCAGCCGAAAACGGTGAGGAGAGTGAGTAGGATGCCGATCTCGGTCGCCTCGACCGCCGGGCCGAGGGCCCAGTGCAGCGCGCCGAGGGTGAGCAGGAACAGGGTCCACGGCATGACGACCGAAAGCCCGCCGAGAAGCCGTTGCAGCCGCCGTTTGGAGGCGACGCTGGAGAAGCTCCGGAAGGCGAACGTCCGCAGTTGCTCGAGCCAGGCACGCCAGCGGCGACGAACCCAGAGGGCAGCCGCGATGACGGCGACGACCAGGACGAGGCGGGTGAGCGCCGCGCCGACCGTGAACACGTCGCGCGCCATCCGCGGCACCTCGTCGACGGCATGGCGCCGCTTCGCGAGGTGGTAGCGGGCCGCCAGAGCTACCGTCCGCGCCTCGCGTCCGAGCTGGCCGAGGCCCTCCCGCCCGATGCTGAGGAGGGCGCTGCGGCGCTCCTCCGAGATCTTCTCCCGCGAAGCCCCGCGCAGCTCCACCAGGCGCAGCAGGGCTTCGCCGTGTGCGTGAACGCCCTGCCACCTGGGGTCCTTCTCAGGGGCGCTGCCGAGAATGCCGAGCCGGTCGAGGGCCGCGTCGAGGGCCGCCTGCTCGGCCTCGATGACGGCCACGAGCTCGGCGTCCACCGCATCCGCCCCAGCGCTTCCGGACCCGGCCGCTTCGAGCTTTGCGGCGAGCTCGGCGACCCGGGCATCGAGCGCCGCTCGCTCCTCTTCGGTGAAGCCCGATTCGGCTTCCTCCGCTTCCGCCGCTTCCGGGATGGGCGCTGCACCCGCTGCCGGTGAATCCGGAGTGGAGACCGCCTCGCTTGCGGCCGGCGCGGCGGTCGGTTCCGGCTGGGGTTCCTGGGCCGCCGGCGCCGCCGCTGCGCTCAGCAGCGCCGCCACCGCACCGGCGAGGAGAATGTCTGCAACTGGTCTCATGGTGTGTGATCGTCCGGGCGCCGCATCATAGCAGCGAACCGCCTCCCATCGTTCACGGCCGGCCCGCTGTGCCGCGGTCCTTCCCCTCGCGCGGCTCCAGCCGCGGGAACACCCGGCTGTCGAGCAGCCGCCATTTCGCGAGCCGGTACTGGAGCGAGGT
>CAZMED010000091.1:6500-11391 GCA_964565045.1 uncultured Thermoanaerobaculia bacterium | reverse complement strand
GGACGCCTGCAGCTTCGAGGACTTGGCTGAGAGCTTCGGCATGGTTCACCTCCCCGCGGCACCGGTCTCGGGGCGATTGTACCCGCCCTCGCGCCGATGCGATAGAACGATCGAACTCTGGAACGTTTGCACGTTCAATGCATCCGGGAAAAATGGGATGGTCGAATCTCGAATTCGGAATTCGGAATTCGGAATTCGGAATTTTCCGCCCACCCACAGCAAGGGGCCCGATGCAGGTTGATTTCGCGAGCAGGGGCATTACCAGGGGCCGTGGCAGTAGCCGGAGACAGCGGCAGTCGCTGCCACAGCTTCCGATGGCAGTGGCAGCGACAGTGTCCAGGCGGGCGCGCCCCAGCCCCGGCCGCTGCCACGCACGCGGCCCTCTGACATTGAACCTGCCACTGAACCTGCCACTGAGACTGTCCCTGTTATCTGCCACTGTCACGGCACACCCATCCTGGCTACTGTCGAAGTCAATCGGACGCGGGCTCGGACGCGGACTCGGACGCGGGTCGTATCCGAGACCTCCATCCCATGCAATTCCAGAAGGTCGGAACGTTCAACGTTGAAACGTTCGAACGTTCAAACGACGTTCGCGCGCCGAGTGCCCGTACAATGTCCCCGACCACGGCCGCACCGGAGAGAACCGATGTACTCGTTCCGAAAGTGGCGCGAAAAGTACGGCTCGATCACCGCCCGATCGCTGTGGGACCTGTTCATGGTCTGGGTGGTGTTCATCAACCTGGGCCTGATCCTCTTCGACCTCACCTACCTCTGGCTGCGCCCGACCTATTTCCGGTACGTGCCGGTCGTGACCCGGATCTGGGACCCCGTGCTCGGCATCGAGCCCCACCCCCTCACCGAGGAGCTCATCGAGGAAGCCGACGTGGCGACGCGGCTGCTCGAGCTCGACCCGTCGTCTCCGGCCCTGGTGTCGTCCATCGACGAACTCCGCGACCTGACGCTGCGGGTGTTCGTCGAAAACCCCTTCGAGCGCTCGGGGCAGACCGCGGACCTCGACGCCATCGAGGCGACAATGGCCGGAGAGACCGGACACGCCACCAGCCGGCTCAGCAACCCCGAGGTCCTGGCCGAGATCGCGCACGACTTCTGGAGCGGCCCGCCCGAGCTGCTGCGCCACCGCTTCGCGCTCTACGAGCAGCAGGTCGAGCCGCGTCTTGCGGTGAACTACTTCCGCGGCTACGACCTCGACGGCCGCCTGGTGGACCACTTCTGGAAGATCGACCTCCCCTTCCTGGTGCTCTTCTGGATCGAGTTCTTCGCACGGTGGGGCGTCGCGATCCGCCGTCGTCGCTACGCGCGCTGGTACTTCTTCCCGATCTTCTACTGGTACGATTTGCTCAGCCTGATCCCGGTCACCGCCTTGCGCCCGCTGCGCCTGCTGCGCATCGTCTCCATCTACATGCGCCTGCGAAAGTCCGAGCTGTCGCGGGTCGGCAAGGATTTCGTCAGCCGCGGCGTCGCCTACATCTCCAACATCATCACCGAGGAGGTCTCGGACCGGGTCGCGGTCCGCATCCTGACCGAGTTCGGCGAGGAGATCGGCGACGGCACCCACGTCCGCATCGCCCGCGCCGCGGTCGAGCCGCGCCGCGCCGAGATCGAGCGGGTCCTGGTCACCCAGATCCGGTCCATCCTCACCAACGAGGAGACCATCGATCGCTTCCGCCGCCTGCTCGAGCTCAATCTCGAGAACGCGGTCGAAGAATCGGCGAGCCTGCGCGCGCTGCCCCTGCCCCACATGGTCGTCAAGCCGGTGGTGCGGGCGGTGGGCGAGGTCATCCTCGAGACGACGCTGGAGACCATCACCTCCACCGTCGACAGCCCGGATGGGCAGGAGGCGGTCCAGGCGGTCGCGGCCTCGATCCTCGACGAGCTCTTCGAAGGCCCGGCGCTCGCCGAGATCGAGTCGCTGGCCAAGGAGATCAGCCTGCAGGTGATCCACCAGATGAAGGACGTGGTGATGGTCAAGAAGTGGTCGCTCCCCGACGAGCAGACGAAGCGGCCGCCGATGCCCTGGGAGCGCGACGGGAGCGACGAAAGCGACGAGAGCGACGAGGCGCCGTGAGAGGTCGGCTGCGCATCGTTCGAACGTTTGAACGTTCCACGTTAGAACGTTTCCGCCCACCCTGCCGGGAGCTTCCACATCGGGTCCGCAACAACCCCGGGGGTGCGGGCGGGAACGTGCAACGTTCCAACGTTCCAACGTTCAAACGATGCGAAGAACCGATCAGCGTCCGGCCGACGTCAGCCGGTCGAGGCGGAGGGTCGCGTCCTTGCCCATGAAGTGGCGGCCGGCGAGGATCACCACCATCATGGCGCCGAGAGCGACCGCGGCGGCGATCATGAACATGACGACGATCTGGTAGGCCACGGCCTGCAAGGGCGGCGAGCCGGCGAGGATCTGGCCGGTCATCATGCCCGGCAGGGAGACGATGCCGGCCGCCGCCATGGCGTTGATGATCGGGATCATCCCGGTGCGCACTGCGTCCTGGAGGGGCGCGGCGAGCGCCTCCCGTCGGGTCGCCCCGTAGGCGATGCGCAGCTCGACCTCCGCGGTGCGCACCGCGAGGTGGTCGAGGAAGCGGTCGAGGCAGAGCGAGATCCCGGTCAGCGAGTTGCCGAGGATCATGCCGAGCAGCGGGATCACGTACTGAGGGTCGTACCAGGGTGTGACCCCCACCACGACCTGGGTGACCACTCCGCCGACGATGAAGCAGGTGGCGGCCATGGTGAGCCAGGCGTCGAGGAGGACCCCACGGTACCGGCGCGAGGCGCGCCCGATCGCCTCGCGGGCCGCGAAGACGGTCATCAGCAGCAGCAGAGCGACGACCAGGAGCGGGTCGCGGACGGCAAAGATCCGCTCCAGCACCAGCCCGAGGAGCCCCAGCTGAACCACCGTGCGCACCGCGGCCACCGCCAACCGGCGCTCGATGCCGAGGCCGAGGGCCACCGAGATGACGCCCGCGGCGATGACGAGCACCGTGGCGACGGCCAGGTGCAGCGGGCCGAGCTCGATGAGGGCGCCCATCAGGCCTCCACCAGCCTTCCGTCGGCGAGCCGCAGCCTGCGATCGGCCCGCCCGTTGCGCTGCGGGTCGTGGAAGACGGCGAGCAGGAGGCGCCCATCGCGGCGGGCGAACTCGAGGAGGAGCTCGAAGCAGCGATCGGCGGACTCGGGGTCGAGCCCCGCCAGGGGCTCGTCGACCACCAGCACCGGCGGGTCCCAGAGCAGGCCGCGCACCAGGGCGACGCGGTGGCGCTCGCCGCCGGACAGCGTCCGCACCTCGCGCTCGAGCGGCAGCCGCTCGAGGCCGACCTCGGCCAGCAGCCGGACCGCCTCGGCCTCGGAGAAAGGGCGCTCGCGGCCGGCGCGCATGGAAAACGGCAGGGCGAGATTGTCGCGCAGCGTGCCGGCGATCATCGACGCGTCCTGCGCCATCAGCGTGACCCGGGCTCGCCAGGCCGGAAGCTGCACGCCCTCGTAGGCCTCGCCGTCCAGGCGCCGCGTGGCCCCGGGTGTCCACGCGAGGGCGGTGATCTGACGGAGAAGGGTCGACTTACCACCGCCCGAGGGGCCTTCGATGGCCACGCAGCTTCCGGCCTCGAAGGCCAGCGAGACATCGTCGAAGAGCTGCCGTCCCTCGCCGTCGCGCGCACTGAACGGACCGCATTCGAGAAAGGCGCTCATGCCCCGAGTCTAGCTTCAACTCAAATTCGCGGCCCCGTTTTTCGCGGCGAAAAACGGGGCCGCGAATTTGAACAAGGGTAGACAAGGCGTAAAATCGAGAGCGTGACCGAGACGTCGGGGATCCGCCGCATCCTGCACTGCGACATGGACTGTTTTTATGCCGCGGTCCACATGCGCGACGACCCGTCGCTCGCCGGGAGGCCGGTGGTGGTTGGAGGCGACCCCTCGGGTCGCGGGGTGGTGGCGGCCGCCAACTACGAGGCGCGCAAGTACGGCATCCACTCGGCCATGCCGGCGGCACTCGCCCGGCGGCGCTGTCCGAAGACGGTGTTCCTCAAGCCGGAGTTCGAACGCTACCGCGAGGAGTCGCGGGCGATCTTCGCCATCTACCGCGACTTCACGCCGGTCATCCAGCCGCTGTCGTTGGACGAGGCCTTCCTCGACGTCAGCGACCACCTCGGCGCGTTCGACAGCGCGACCGCAGTGGCCGTCGACATCCGCCGCCGGGTGCGCGAGGAGCGCCGGCTGACGGTCTCGGTGGGGGTCGGACCCAACAAGCTGGTTGCCAAGATCGCCTCGGACTACAACAAGCCCGACGGCCTCACCGTGGTCAAGCCGAGTGAGGTGGAGGCCTTCCTCGCGCCGCTGCCGGTGCGGAGGCTTTTCGGCGTCGGACCGTCCGCCGCGCGCTCGCTCGCCGAGCTCGGCGTGACCACCGTCGCCGAGCTGCGCAGGCTGTCGTTGGATCGCCTGATGGCCCGCTTCGGCCAGTGGGGGCGGGTGCTCTTCGAACGCGCCCGCGGCATCGACGAGCGCCCGGTCCACACGACCCGGGAGCGCAAGAGCCTCTCGACCGAACGCACCTTCGCCGCCGACATCAGGGACGCTTCGGAGATCGACGCGATCCTCGAGGCGATGGCCGCCGACGTCGCCGAGGGCCTGGAGAGGCGGCACCTCGCGGCGACCACCATCACAGTCAAGGTCCGCTACCCGGATTTCACGACCCCCACCCGCGCCCACACCCTGCCGACGCCGACCGCCGACGGCCGCGCGATCGCCGCGGTCGCGCGGGACCTGGTGCGCCGCACCGACGCCCTCACCCGCTCCGTGCGCCTGCTCGGCGTCGGCGCCAGCGGGCTGGTGGCCGCCGCGCTCGCGCAGCCGAGTCTCTTCGAGGAGT
>CAZMED010000091.1:0-6400 GCA_964565045.1 uncultured Thermoanaerobaculia bacterium | reverse complement strand
CGCCAAGGATCGACGCGGCTCGTCCTCGGCATCGCGACGGCGCTCGCGGCGCTGTGGACCGCGGGTGCCCTGCTGGCGCCGTGGCTCGCCGCCCACGACTTCTTCCTCGCGCCGTGGCTGCGGCTGGTGTACCGGCCCGGCTGCCATCAGATCGCCGAGCGCTGCCTCGACCTCGGCTTCGGCCCGATGGCGGTGTGCGCGCGCTGCGCCGGGCTCTACCTGGGCGGCTGCCTCGGCCTGCTGTGGACGACGCTCCGCGGCCGATCGTCGCGGCCGCGGCCGCTGTGGCTGGCCGTCGTCGTCGCGCCCACGGTCGTCGATTTCGCCGCCGGGCAGCTCGGGCTGCCGAGCCTCGGCAACTGGCAGCGGCTCGCTCTCGCTCTGCCCCTGGGCCTGCTGGCCGGGCTCTTTCTCGGCGACGCCCTCGTCACCATCGCGGCCGCGAACAGCGGCGCGCCCGAGTCGACCCGGCGCGAGAATTCGTTATGATGGCCGAAGACCCAAGGAGGAGATGATGCAGAACCAACCCCCCTCGATGATGAGAGCAGCTCTGATCTCCGGCGTCGCCTTCGGCGTCGCCGGCGCGATCCCGATCATCAACTGGCTCAATTGCGCCTGCTGCGCGCTGATTATCGGCTGCGGCTTCGTCGCCGCGTTCCTCTACTCCAAGGAGTGCCGGACTGCGGGGGTCTCCTTCCGCGCCGGCAACGGCGCCACCGTCGGCGTGATCGCCGGGCTCATCTACGGCGTCGTCGCCGGTATCCTCGGCGGCCTCATCAACATGGTTTTCGGCATGGACGACTGGCGGCAGGTGATCGAGCAGATCCAGGCGAGCGGGGCCGAGATCGACCCCGAGACCCTGCATCAGATCACCGGCTTCATGGAGAGCTCGGGCCCGGCGGTGATGCTCCTGGTGGGGCTGTTCTTCTCGCTCCTCTTCGGAGCGATCTTCGGCGCCATCGGCGGTCTCATCGGGGGCTCGGTCTTCAAGGTCGAGGTCCAGCCCGTCGCCGGCTACGACCAGACGCCTCCCCCACCGCCGCCGGTCGGGTAGCCCGGACTTCATGCCGGGTTTCGTCGCCGCCCGCGCGACGAAACCTGGTGGACATTCCGGGCCAGGGTGTCGCGACCTTCCGGCGCCGAAGGCGCCCTCGTAATTCCGGGCCTCCGAGGCCCGGAATTACAAGTCGTAGTACAGCTCGACCTCGTAGGGGTGCGGGCGCGAGAACACCTGCCGCTCCTCGCCGCGCTTGTGCTCGATCCAGCGCGCGATGAGCTGCGGCGAGAACACCTCGCCCTCGAGCAGGAAGCCGTGATCGGCTTCGAGCGCGTCGAGCGCCTCGCCGAGGGTGGCGGGGAGGGCCTTGATCGAGCGCCGCCGCTCCTCCGGCCAGTCGAAGATGTTCTCGTCCACCGGCCCGAAGCCCAGCGCCTCGGGGTCGAGCCGCCGGGCGATGCCGTCCAGGCCGGCGAGCAGCTGTGCGGCGATGGCGAGGTAGGGGTTGGCGGTCGCGTCCGGGGGCCGGAACTCGATTCGCGCCGACTCGGGCTTGTTGGCGTACTTGGGGATGCGGACGGCCGCCGAGCGGTTGCCGGCCGAAAAGATCGCGCTCACCGGCGCCTCGAAGCCCGGCACCAGGCGCCGGTACGAGTTGGTGCTGGGGTTGGTCAGGGCGAGCACGGCGGGGCCGTGCTGGAGGAGGCCGCCGATGTAGAAGCGCGCCATCTCCGACAGGCATGAGTAACCGCCGGCGTCGTAGAAGAGGTTCCGCCCGCCCTGCTCGAGCCGCTGGTGGAAGTGCATCCCCGACCCGGCCTCGCCGAACAGCGGCTTCGGCATGAAGGTGGCGGTCAAGCCGTCCTCGAGGGCCGTCAGGCGCGCCATGTACTTGACCAGCATGCAGGCGTCGGCGGCTCGCAGCCCGGGCAGCAGCGAGGTCTCGATCTCGCACTGCCCCGGACCGCCGACCTCGTGGTGGTGGTACTTGAGCGACACGCCGGCGGCGTCGAGGCGCTGGCAGATCCGCGACCGCAGGTTGTGCAGGGTGTCGCGCGGCGGGGTCGCGTGGTAGCCGCCCTTGAGCGGCGAGGCGAAACCGCTGCCAGGCACGCCGTTGCTCCAGGCGCCCTCCTCCGACTCGATCCGGTAGCCGGCCGCGTTGACCCCGTTCTCCCAGGCCACCGAGTCGAAGACGTAGAACTCGAACTCCGGGCCCCACAGGCTGAGATCGGCGACGCCGCTCGAGCGCAGCCGCTCCTCGGAGCGCTGCAGGATGCTCCGCGGGTCGTACGGAAAGAGCGCGCGGGTGTCCGCCTCGAGGGTGGTGCAGATGAAGCTCAAGGTCGGCAGGTCCCAGAATGGGTCCGGGAAGGCAGTGCCGAGGTCGGGCACCATCACCATGTCGCCCGAGCTGATGCCCTTGAAGCCGACCGACGAGCCGTCGAAGCCGATGCCCTGCTCCATGAGCCGGGCGCCGAACCCCGAGGCGGCCACCGTCACGTGGTGCCAGCGCCCCCAGAGGTCGCAGAATTTCAGGTCGATCTGTTCGATGCCCTCTTCGGCGATGAAGCGTTCGGCATCCGCCAACGAGTCGAACATGCGTGCCTCCCGCGGAATCGCCCGAGACGCTGCCGACGGCGAGCCGCGAACGCTCATGTTACCAAATTCACAATCTTCCCCCGGCGCTGCGGCAACGCGACCCTTGGGCGGGTCTGACGCCTCGCCGCCCGCACGGTCCGAAGCCTGCACGCCGGAATCGGCTCCCGAGTGTCAGCCGCGGAAACCAGATTTCGAGACACTGATTCACATTCGCCCGCACGAAGGTGGCCGAGAACAGAGCCGCTACATCGCAGCACCGACTGTATATGCTCGAAAACAATTGCTTTAATGGACTTCCTATGCATATTTGCACAACTTATCATATGACCAAAGTGACATAAGCTTGACAATCAATTTTGAGATTCTAAGCTCGACCGGTGCGCGAGACACTCACCACCCCAGGCCATCTCATCCCCCATCGCTGAGCTCGTTCCGGCCGTCCCGGGCGGACGGCAGGGCGCGCGAGCGGTCCGGGTCCGAGCACCCTTTCAGGCGTCGAACATGCGGCCCGCGCGGCGGGTCCGTTCACGAAATTCAGTTCGGAGTCAAGGAGGATCCACATGAACAGGAGCATCCTGCTGGCTTTCGTCGGCATGGTGTGCGCGCTGGCCCTCCCGGCGGCGGCCGCTGACAGCCCCTGCGCGGACTGTCACGACGAGGTCGCAGCCGCGATGGCCAACCAGGTCCACATGCGCATCGAGCCCTTCGAGGTCTTCGGTCGCCAGGTGGGCTGCGAGGGCTGCCACGGCGACGGTATTCAGCACATGGAAGAGGGCGACCCGGCGCTGATCCGCACCTTCGCCAACCCGCTCGACGACGCCGAGGTGTGTCTCGACTGCCACTCCCTCAAGGAGCAGGGCGAGTGGCATGCGTCGACGCACGCGATGGAGAACATCGGCTGCCTCGACTGCCACGCCGTGCACCAATCGGTCAACCCGCTCGACACCTGCAAGGACTGCCACCAGCAGGTCTACGCGCAGTTCCAGCTGCCGTCGCACCACCCGGTGCCCGAGGGCAAGATGAGCTGCGTCAGCTGCCACGATCCGCACGCGGCCACCGAGGCCCAGCTCAAGACCCAGATGCGGCGCAACGACCTCTGCTACGAGTGCCACCAGGGCCAGGAGGGGCCGTTCATCTTCGAGCACGCGCCGGTGGTCGAGGACTGCAGCCTGTGCCACAACGCGCACGGCTCGATCCCCAACAATCTGCTCACCGCCAACGAGCCGACCCTGTGCCTGCAGTGCCACGAGTTCCACTTCCACGCCGGGCTCATCAGCCCCGAGAGCCACGAGGTCGACGTCGGCGGCACCGAGTTCGAGAACCCCTTCGGCGCCGAGGGCATGAACGTCTCGTTCACCACCCGCTGCACCCAGTGCCACTCGCAGATTCACGGCACCGACCTGCCGTCGCAGTCGATCCCCGGCGCCGGCTTCGGCATGGTGCGGTGAGGGAGGAGGCTTGATCATGAAACAGATCACACGACTCGTTCTGATCCTGGCCCTCGCCGCGGCGCCGCTCGCCGTCTCGGCCGACGACGGCGGGGAGGCCGGAGCGGCCTCCCTCGGCGAGCCGGGGCCCTGGATCTTCACCTTCTATGGCGAGCCCGTGACCGCGCCGGGATCGGCGGCGGCCGAGGGCGACGCCGACACCAGCGTCGAGATCGGCTACTTCGACACCAGCACCGACGGATCCCCCGACATGGCGGCCGAGTACCGCGACACCGGCAGCGGCGTCACCGGCGTCGCCACCGTCGCCTCCCACCAGGACTGGGGAAGCCTGTACTTCCTCGGCGCCTACCAGAGCGCCGACACCCAGGCCGGCGAGCTGAGCTTCGACATCAAGCGCATGGTGCGCTCGCAGACCAGCTACGAGAAGTTCATCCACCGTCTCGGCCACGACCCGATGACCAACCTCGAATCGACCTCCACCAACGGCAAGGTCGTGTGGCACACCGACCTGAGCCCGGACCGGGAGTACGACCTCAACTACTCGCTTCTCGAGAGCCGCACCGAGCTGCAGCTGCCGTCGGTGCGCGCCGTCACCTTCGGGCTCGAGTTCCGCGAGCAGAAGCGCGACGGCCACGCCCAGGCCTACACGACCTCGCACTGCGACAACTGCCACATCTACAGCCAGAGCCACAAGCTCGACGAGACGACCTCGGATGTGACCATCGACGGCAAGCTGGCGTGGAAGGGTGGCTACGCCAAGGTCGCCTTCACCAGCCGCGACCTCAAGTACGGCACGCCCTCCGTGTCTCTGACCTTCGACGAGGCGTTGCACCCCGAGCTGCAGACCCCGGTGTTCGAAAACCGCCTGCAGTTCGACTCGGAGGTCGGCCCGGTCCCCGTCGACCTGTGGCCCGACTCGAGCAAGGACAAGACCCGCATCGAGTTCGCGCTCAACGACGTGCTCGGCTTCGCGGTCAACGCCAACGGCATCTGGTCGAAGACCGAGAACCGCTACACCAACCTGCAGTCCGACTACACCGGCTACGTGCTCAGCGCGGCCCGGGGATGGAAGAGCGGCTGGCGGCTGCGCTGGCGCGGCCAGGCCTACTCGATCGACAACGACAACGTGTTCATCGACGTCAACGACCGGCCGGGCATCGCCGGTCCGCACGTCGGCCAGACCTTCGAGGACGTGTGGGGCGTCAACTTCGACCAGACCCGCTACTCGGCCCTCAACCGCGACGTCTTCTCCTCGAACGCCGACCTCAGCAAGCGCCTCGGTCGCGCACTGGGCACGGTCCGCTTCACCTGGAACTTCGAGACCATCGACCGCGAGCACTACGAGGTGCTGCCTGGCGAGTTCGAGACCACGACCAACCTGCTCGGCGTCGGCTGGCGCAGCCGTCCGGCCAAGGGCTGGAACCTCGAGGCCAACCTCAAGTACGCCGACATCGACAATGTCTTCATGCTCATCGACGGCACCTGCTCGACCCTGGTCTCGGAGGCCTACCCCAACCCCTGGAACCCGGAGACACCGCAATACTTCGATTTCCACGACGCGCGCATCGCCGACACGACGGCCTCGGCCTCGAGCTGGCTCCGCGCCGACCTGCGCGCCGGCTACACCTCCGGCAGGACGACGGTCTTCGGCAAGTACATCTACTACGACGGCGACAACACCGACGGCGACCTGACCGACTGGTCGCGGCAGAGCAACACCGCCCTGGTCACGGTGTGGTCGGCGCCGACCGAGACCTTCAACTGGTACGCGACCTACACCTTCATGGACTCGGACCTCGGGTTACCGGCCTGCATACCCGTCTTCGACGGTTGAGCAGGCACCATCATGGGAGGCCAGGATGGCTTCTCTCGCGACCTGCTCGACTACAACTCCGAAGCGAACACCCTGATGGCCGGCGCCAAGTACGGGGCCGAGGACACGATGCAGCTCGGGATCGACCTGAGCTGGATGCAGGCCGAGGCCTCGCTCGCACCCTTCGACCTGCCCGCACCGGACTACGTGGCGACTCACCCGCCGACCATCTACGACTTCAGTCAGAGCCACACCTACTCGGACCTGGACAGCACCCGCCTCGACGCCGAGCTGTGGGCGAAGTACTGGTTCAAGCCCAACCTGTGGCTGCGGCTGCGCTACCACTACGTGGACTACACCGACGACGCGCCCTACATGTACGACACCTCGGGGACCTACCAGTTCGCCGCCGCGGCCCTCGGCTACGTGTTCTGATCCCGAGTCCTCGCCACTTCACGCCCCGCCTTCGGGCGGGGCGTTTTCTTGGCTCGGGGCTCGGGGCTCGGGGCTCGGGGCTCGGGGCTCGGGGCTCGGGGCTCG
>CAZMED010000090.1:4642-11394 GCA_964565045.1 uncultured Thermoanaerobaculia bacterium | reverse complement strand
ATGCCGCGGCCGGTGAGCCGCTGCAGGACCTCGGCGGCGGGGTGGCCGTGGGAGTTGCCGGCGGCGGCGGGCACGAGGGCGATGGTGGGGGAGACGGCATCGAGCAGGCTCGCAGAGGTCCCGCTGCGGCTGCCGTGGTGGGGCACGACGAGGACCTCGCAGGCGAGCCGGCCGCCGCCCGGAAGCAGGCGCTCGGTGGCGCGCCCGATGTCGCCGGTGAGGAGTGCCGCGCCGGGCCCGAGGTCGACGAGGACGACGGCCGAGCGCTGGTTCTCCTCGCGCGGGGGGCGGAGGGCGGGCGGCCACACGAACTCGAGGCGGATCGCGCCCGCGCGCACCACCGAGCCCGCCGCCACCTGCCGCACCGGCACCGCATTGCGGTTGGCGGCGCGCAGCAGCGGCACCGCCTCGGGCTCGGAGGGCAACCACGTCGGGACGAGGAGCTGCTCGACTTCGAAGGTGTCGAGGACGCGCACCATGCCGCCGACGTGGTCCTCGTCGCCGTGCGAGGCGATCACCGCGGACAGCCGCCGCGTGCCCGCCGCGGCCAGCAGCTCGACGGCCTGGTTGCGGTAGCGACCCGCATCCGCCAGCACGACGCTGCGGTCGGCCGCCAGCAGCACCGCCGCGCCGTCGCCGACCGGCAGCACCTCCACCGCCGCCTGGCGGCGCGGGTCGGGCAGCAGCACGCGGGCGCCGAGGGCGAGCAGGAGGAGCAGCCAGGCGGCGGCCGCGCGGCGGGCGTGCCGGTTCGACTGCAGGGCGAGCCAGCCGCAGGTGACGAGGAGCGCGAGGACGGCGAGCGGGATCTCGGGCGGCACGAGCTCGAGGGCGCGGCCGGCGCTGCCGGCCGCCATCAGGACGGCCGTGAGCAGGTGCAGGGCCTCGAGGCAGAGCGCGGCGCCGCCCGCCCACAGCGGCGCCAGCAGGGCCGCCGCGACCGCGACCAGGACCATCGGCCCGAGCAGGGGAAGGGCGAGCAGGTTGGCGAGGAAGGCGCCGGGGATCAGGCTGTGGAAGTGCCAGGCGACGATCGGCGCTGCGGCCGCCTGCGCCACCAGCGGCACGGCGACGGCGCCGCGCAGCCAGACGGGGCCGCGCAGCGCCTCGGCGAGGGGCGGCACCCAGCGCACCAGGGCGGCGGTGATGACCACCGTCAGCTGGAAGCCCACCTCGGCGATCATCGCCGGTTTGGCGGTCAGCAGGATCACGGTGGCCAGGAGCACCGCGGCCATGGGCAGCACGGCGCGGCCGAGGAAGCGGGCGCCGAGGTAGAGGCACCCCATCAGCGCCGCCCGCATGGCCGACGGCGAGGCCCCGGCGAGGACGGCGTAGGCCGGGATCGCCAGCAGCGTCGCCAGGCGGGTGCCGCGCGGCCGCGCGCCGGCGAGGGCGAGCGCGAGGAAGACGGCGCCGCCGACGATGCCGACGTGCAGTCCGCTGACCGCCAGCAGGTGCGCGAAGCCCGAGCGCCGCCAGCGCTCGCGCCGCTCGGCCGGGACCAGGTCGCGCCTCCCGAGCGAGAGCGCGGCCGCGGTCTCGGCGGCGCGGATCCGGTCGGCGTCGGTGCCCGCCGCCGCGAGCAGCGAGCCCGCGAGCCACTCGCGCAGGCGCGCGACCGGCCGCACCTCGCCGGTGGGCTCGAGGAGGCGCGGCGACGACACGACCAGCAATGGGCGCAGGGCCTCGCCGGCCGGCCGCGCGACGAGGTCGACGATCGCCCCCGGGGGCGGAAGCTGCGAGCGCGTCACGCGCCCGCGGACCTCGAGCGCGCAGCGTCCGCCGAGGGGCGTCGGCTGCTCGCGGTGGGAGGCCTCGAGGACCCGCACGCGGGTCCGGAAGCCCCACCGCGAGTCGCTCCAGCCGTCGTCGATCACGATCCGGGCGCGCACGGTCGCGGTCTCGTCGGCCGCAAGGCGGGCGAGGGCGAGACGCCCGGCGGCCCCCTCGAGGCCGCGGCCGCCGACGATGGCGAGCCCGGCCAGGAACCACAGCGCGGCACCCGATGCGGAGCCCCGCGTCAGCGCCGCCAGCAGCGCCGCGACGCCGAGGGCCACCGCCAGCGGCGGCAGCCAGGGCGGGCCGGGCTCGGCGAGCGCGACGCTGGCCGCGGCGGCGGTGGCGCTGCCGCTCGCCAGCATCCACAGCGGGCGCAGGGCGCGGGCCTGCGCCGCCTCGTCGCTCACCCCAGCTCCAGCAGGGCGAGGATCTCGACGTGGTGGGTCGAGGGGAAGAGGTCGAAGAGCTCGAGCGAGGCCGGGCGGTAGCCGCGCTCGCACAGGAAGCCCGCGTCGCGCGCCCAGGTGGCGGGGTCGCAGCCGAGCATGAGCAGCCGCCGCGGCTGCCGGTCGGCGAGCGCGCGGCGCAGAACGGGCGTCATGCCGGTGCGCGGCGGGTCGGTGATGACGAGGGCGTCGGCGGGCCGCTGCACGAACTCTTCGAGGAAGGCCTCGGCCGTGACGCCGGCGGCCACCCGGGCCTGCGGCAGGTTGCGGGCGGCGGCGCGGGCGGCCGCGGGCTGGGGCTCGACCAGCACCAGGTCCCGCGCGCCCGCCGAGTACGCCGCGGCGGCCAGGAAGCCGACTCCGGCGTGGAGGTCGACGACCGGGTCGCCGGCCGGGCCGGCGAGCTCGGCGACACGTGCGAAGAGCGGGCCGATGAGGTGGCGGTTGCCCTGGAAGAAGGCGCCGATGGGCACCGTCAGCGGGACCGGCAGCTCGAACACGACGTCGGTCGCGCCCCAACCGGCCTCCACCTCGCCGTCGCGCGACAGCGCGTGGAACCCGCGCACCGCGTCTCCCGTCTCCTCGGGCTGCGGCAACCACCGCGGGTCGATCTGCGGCGGCCCGCCCCGGACGGGGCGCAGGGCTGCGACGCCGTAGGTCGGGTCGGAGCCCTCGAGCCACTCGAGATCGATCCTGGCCGGGCAGCGGCGGGCGAGGGACGCGGCGAGGAGGGACAGCGTGCTCATCAGGGCCGGCGACAGGATCCGGCAGCTCGGGATGGCGGTCACCGCGTGCGACCGCCGCTCGTGGAAGCCGAGGGTGCGTCGCTGCGGGTCCCAGTGCAATCGGGCGCGGAGCCGGTAGGCGAGCGGCGACTCGTGGATCGCCGCCTCACCGATCAGGCCCGCGAGCTCCGGGAAGCCGCGCGCCGCGTCGGCGGCCGCTCCGGCCTTGAGCCGGGCGCCGGCCGCGGGCTCGACGTGCGGCCAGTCGCAGCCGCCGCAGCGCGCGGCGTGGGGGCAGGGGTCGGCGAGGCGGGCGGGATGGGGGGTGTCGAGGACCGCGAGCGCGCGCGCCTCGACGATGCCCGCGCGGCGGCCGGTCACCCGCGCCTCGACCAGCTCGCCGGGCAGGGCGCCGGCGACCATCCAGGTCGCCCCGTCGTGGTGGGCGAGGGCGCGGCCGCCGCCGACGAGCTTGAGCGCGCGCAGGGTGGCGGGGCGGTCGCGGCCCTCTGGCGCGTCCCCGCCGCCCGCTTGCCCGCTCACGGCTCGAGCTCCAGCCGCGGCAGGCCGACGAGCTCGCGCACGAGACGGTCGCGCAGCGCCTTGAAGGTGCGCTCGCGGGCCTCGGGCTCGGCGGCGATGGCCTCCGCCTCGCGGCGCGCGCGCTGCTCGAGGCGCTCGCGCTCGTCCTCATCGAGGGCCTCGAGGCAGTTGGCGAGCAGGCTCGACTCGAGGGCGAAGAGGTGCTCCTCGAGGCGGGCCCGCGTCAGCTCGAGGTCGGCCCGCAGCTCGGCGGCGATGCTCTCGATCACCGCGGCCACCCGCGGCCACTCCGGGCGGGCCGCGGCCGCGCAGTCGTCGAGGCGATGCGCGAGCGAGCGGAGGGCGGCGTCGGTGTCGGCGCGGGATTCGGGGGACGGATCGGCGGCGCCGACCCGCATTTCGGCGACCCGTCTCGCGTGCGCTCGCACTGCGTGGCGGCAGTAGCCGAGGCTGACCACCGGGCGCTCGTCGCCGCGCTCGCGTCGGCGCGCGAAGACCTCGGCGACGCCGGTGCGGACCGCGGACAGCGGGACGCCTTCGTCCCACCACGAGCGCATGAGATGGAAGTCCTTGGGCGACAGGATGTGGGGGACGCCGCGCAGGGCGGCGAAGAGGTCCTCGATCTGCCGGAAGTAGGCGATCTCGAGCTCGTCGTCGGTCATGGGCGCAGTGTAACCCGCGCGTCGGAGCCGCACCCTCCGTCCGGAGCCGGGCGCACGCCGGCGCCCGCCCTTCTCCGGCCGACCGCCGGACCGTGATGCCGGCCGGCCGCGCCGGGACGAACGTTGGCTGCCCGGGCCAGCCCCCTCCGATCTTTTGCACGAACTTCACGCCGTCGGCTCGAGGCAAGCGGGTACAATGCGAGAGCTGGAATGATTCGACGTATCACCTGGTCGTTGATCCTGCTGTGGGCGCTGATGGCGGCCTCCGCGGCGGCAGGGCCCTGGGTGGAGCTTCCCGACGCGATCGCCCAGCTCCAGGTCAACCCCCAGAACCGGGCGGCCGCGCGGGTGCTCGACAGCACGGCGGCGGCGATCCGGAACGAGGCGGTGCAGGGGCACCTGGCGGCGGTCTCGGTGCTGATGGAGGTCTACGCCAGCCTGGTGATGCGACTTCCGGACGGGGAGGAACGGCTGCGGCGGGTCGGGCGCGAAGTGTCCGAGGCCCTGGTGGCCTTCGGGCGCGCCCGCCGTCCGGACGACCTCGCCACCGCCGCCACGGCCTGGACCCTGGCCGCCGGCTACGACCCCTCCGGCCCCGCAACCGGCCTGCTGCGCGGGGTGCTCCTGGCGCCGTCGGGGGCCGGGCACGGCGATGTCTGGCGCGCGCCCCTCGACGGGGCCGAGCTCATCTATCTCGAGCCGACCCGGGTGCGGGTGGGCTGCAGCGACAACGACCGACGGTGCCGCGAGAACGAGGTCTTCTTCCGTTGGGTCGAGCTGCCGGGAGTGTGGGTCGAGCGCCACGAGGTCACGAATGCGCGGTACCGCGCCTGCGTCGCTGCCGGGGCCTGCACGCCGCCGCGAGAGCGCGGCCGCTTCGACCAGCTGAACCGGGGCGAAAGGCCGGTGGTCGGCGTCTCCTGGCGCCAGGCGCGCGACTTCGCGTCGTGGGCGGGGCGCTCGCTGCCGTCGGAGGCGGTCTGGGAGCGGGCCGCGCGCGCGGGCGACACCCGCTGGCGCTTCCCCTGGGGCAACGCGCGGTCGCTGCAGCTGGCCAATGTCTGGGACGAGAGCACGGGCGCGGAGCGGGGCCTCCTCGACGTGGGGCGGTTCCCGGCCACCGGACCCGGTTTCTTCGACCTCGCCGGCAACGTCTGGGAGTGGTGCGAGGACCGCTACCAGCCCGGGCTCAAACAGCTGCCGAAGGACGGAGCGCCGGTGCGCGAGGGCTTCGGGCGCGTGGTCCGGGGCGGCTCGTGGCGGCGCACCATCGACCTCGCGCGGGTGTCGACGCGGAGCTGGTACGACGAGGACTACGCCGCCGACGACCTCGGCTTCCGGTGCGTGCAGCGCGATGCCGAGGCGATCGGAGATCCGGAGGTCCTGGCGTCCGCGAGCCGCAGCTTCGCGCTGCGCCTCACGCCCGGAAAGGAGCTCGACGAAGCGTCGCTCTCGGCCGAGGACCGGCGCTACCTCGATCGCCGGGCCATCACCTGGCTGCTGCTCGAAAACCGGGTCGGCGACGCGGCTCGTTACGCGGTCTCGCTGCTCGCCCGGGAGGCGCGGGACCCGGTGGTCGCCGAGCTCTTCGACCGGGTCGAGCTCGAGATGGTGGCGGCGGCGAGGGAGGGCGACATCGAGCACTTCCAGTCCCTGCGGATCAGCTTCGAGCGGGCGGCGTCGGTCGAGCCGCAGTACGCGCGGCGGCAGCGGGCGGTCCGGCCGCGGCTGGTCGAGGCGCTGCGCGCCTGCGGCGAGCGGGCGGCGCGCTCCGGGGAGCGTTCGGTGGCCGCGGCGTGCCTCGAGACCGGCCTCGCGCTGTCGTCGTCCGACGAGGAGTGGCGGCGCCTGCGGGCGTCGATCGACCCCGCTCCGGGCCAGACCCGGATCACGGCGAAGGACGGTCGGACCATGGTCTGGGTCCCGGCGGGCGCTTTCCGCATCGGGGCCAGCGACGGCGACCGCATGGCGTTGCCGGAGGAGTATCCGCCGATCACCGTCGCCATCCGGGGGTTCTGGATCGACCGCGACGAGGTCAGCAACGCCGAGTACCGGCGCTGCGTCGAGGCCGGCGCCTGTACCCCGCCGAACCAGACCGAGGCCTACGACGACCCGGCGCGGGCCGACCACCCGGTGCTCTGGGTGAGCTGGTTCCAGGCGCGCGAGTTCGCGCGCTGGGCCGGCAAGCGGCTGCCGACCGAGTCCGAGTGGGAGGTCGCGGCCCGGTCCGGCGGCGACTCGCGTTTTCCGTGGGGTGAGCGCTGGGACCAGAACCTCGCCAACGGGTTCAGCGTCGGCGAACGGGACCTCTGGGAGGCCGAGGCGCCGGTCGGGAGCTTCCCGCCCAACGCCTGGGGCATCCGCGATCTCGTCGGCAACGCCGCGGAGTGGGTCGAGGACGTCTACCACACCAGCCTCGCCCACATGCCCCGCGACGGCCGGGCGTGGCTGCAGGAGACCGGGGCCTACTCCGAGCGCGAGCGGGTCGTGCGCGGCGGCTCGTGGGCGGACTCGGCGTCGAAGCTGCGGGTCTCCCGTCGCGACTCCCGGAAGCCCACCGACAGCCACCGCACCACCGGCTTCCGCTGCGCAGCGGA
>CAZMED010000090.1:0-4542 GCA_964565045.1 uncultured Thermoanaerobaculia bacterium | reverse complement strand
ACTCCCGGAAGCCCACCGACAGCCACCGCACCACCGGCTTCCGCTGCGCAGCGGACTGAAGACGGGACGTCAATTCTCAATTTTGAATTCTCAATTTTGAATTCCCGCCCCGCTCCCCCGGTGCACAGGGGGGCGGGTGGTAATTCAAAATTCAAAATTAAGAACTGAGAATTGAGAATTCGACCTTGGTCACAACCCGATCTTCTCGAGGATCCGGTCGAGGGCCTCGATCTCGCCGCGGCCGATGTAGAAGTGGGGCGAGAATCGCACGTAGCCCTGGCGTGCGGAGACGAGCACCCGCCGTTCGAGCAGGCGTCGTCGGGCGTCGTTCGGGCTGACCCGCGGCGGGCGGGCCGCGACGATGCCGGCGATCGGGTGCCCCGAGCCCGGCGAGAAGACGTCCCACCCGTGGGCGAGCAGGACCCGGGTGACGAGGCGGGCCAGCATCTCGACCCGGGCCTGGATGTTCTCGCGCTCGACGGCGGCGATCAGGTCGAGCGCGGCGGCGAGCCCGGCGACGCCGATTTCGTTGCTCGCCCCCGGCTCGAACCTCCGGCCGTCGGTCAGGTGCTCCAGACGCTGCAGGAAGTAGTCGTGCGGGGCGAGCTCCACGTTGCGCCAGCCCGAGATCACCGGCGCGAGGCGCGCGCGGAGCTCCGGGGTGGTGGCCATCAGGCCCGCGCCCTCGGGGCCGAGCAGCCACTTGTGGCCGTCGGCGACGACCGCGTCCACGGCGAGCGGTCCCATCTGCATGGGCAGGACGCCGAGGCCCTGGATGGCGTCGACGACAAGCAGGACGCCGTGGTCGCGGCACAGGCGGCCGAGCTGGGCGAGCGGCGCGATCCAGCCGCTGTGAAAGGCGACCCACGACACCGAAAGCAGCTTCGTGCGGTCGCTCAGGTGGGCCTCCACCACCTGCGGGTCGACGCGGCCGTCGGGCTGCGGGTAGCGCACGACGGAGACCCCCCGCCGGGCGAGCGCGAGCCACGGTGCGACGTTGGCGGCGAACTCCTCGCTGCCGACGAGGACCTCGTCGCCGGCCTCCCAGTGGAGGCCCTCGGCGATCAACGACAGTCCCTCCGAGGTGCTGCGGACGATCGAGATGTCGTCCGGCTGGCACCCCACCAGCAGGCTGCCGAGGTGGCGGCAGGCGAGGGCGTTGTTGCGCCAGTCGCGGTACCTCTCGTACCCGGTCAGCTCCTGGTCGGTGATCCGCTGCCGCATCGCTTCCGCGACCGGGCGCGGCAGCGGGCAGACCGCGGCGTGGTCGAGGTAGAGCATGTGCTCCCGCACCGGGAACTCCGCCAGCCAGCGACCGAGGTCGAAGCTCATCCGGCCGCCGTTACACGAACGGCATCAGGTGGATGCGTTGGATCTGCAGCAGACCCACCTTGACCAGGGCCTCGGGGTCGCGGAGTGCGAGCGGGATGAGGTCGCTCTCGGGGATGTTGGTCTCGGTGAGGTCGGGGCCGCGCAGCAGCCCGTGGCCGCAGCCGCGGCCGACCGCGTCGCCGCGGTCGCTCATCTTGCGCGCGAGCTCGACCACGGTCTCCCACTGGTGGGTCGGGAAGTTGGGCTGACCCGACAGCGGGTAGACGAGGTAGCCGACGCGCGTCCTCAGATCGGCCGCCTCGAGCAGGTCGGAGTCGGTGGCCGAGGCCAGGAAGCGCTGGCTGACGACGTAGGTGTGCTGCGGGTCGAGGCCGCGCAGCACCGCCACGTGCTCCTGGTCGCTGAGGCGGACCGGGATGTCGGAGTCGCGGATCACCTCGCGGAGCAGCGCCTGGACGTGGTCGCCGATCTGGGCGCCGCCCTCGGCCGGGGCCGGAAACCAGGTGCCGCTCATGGGTTCGAGGCGCACGTAGTAGATCCCGAGGCAGGACTCGGGCAGCCCGTCGGCGGATCGCGAGCTCGAAACCATCGCCTGGCGCTGCGCCAGCCGCAGCTCGTAGGGGAGGAAGATGCTCAGGAAGCTGCGGTCGGCGACCGGAGGTTCTGGCCGGCCGGCTCGATGATCGCTCATCGATCGATGGTCGCAGAACCCGCGGTGTGAGTCAACGACGGCGGGTCGACCCGGCGGGCCAGATGCGAAAAAGCCCGGCGCGGGCCGGGCCTGGATCACGATGGGGGCCGGTCTTCACGCACTCTTGCCGCGCAGAACGTTGAGCGCCGAGCCCGCCTTGAACCACTGCACCTGCTCGGCGTTGAGCGAGTGCTCGAGCTCGATCCGGTCCTCCGAGCCGTCGGCGTGGTGGATGATCGCCTCGATCGGCTTGCCCGGCGCGATCGCGGCGAGCCCGGTCAGCGACACCCGGTCGTCCGCCCGGACCTTGTCGTAGTCGACCGGGTCGGCGAAGCGCAGCGGCAGCATGCCCTGCTTCTTGAGGTTGGTCTCGGCGATGCGGGCGAAGGAGCGGGCGATGACGGCGGTGCCCGCCATGTGGCGCGGCTCCATGGCCGCGTGCTCGCGCGACGACCCCTCGCCGTAGTTCTCGTCGGCCACCGCCACCCACCGCGTGCCGCGCTCCTTGTAATCGCGCGCCAGCTTCGGCAGCGGCTTGACCTCGCCGGTGGTCACGTCGATGCCGTGCCCGGGCTCGGGGGCGAAGGCGTTGACCGCGCCGAGGAAGAGGTTGTCCGAGATGTTGTCGAGGTGGCCGCGGAAGCGCAGCCAGGGCCCCGCCTGCGAGATGTGGTCGGTGGTGCACTTGCCCTTCGCCTTGAGCAGCACCGGCATCCGTTCGTAGTCCTTGCCGTCCCAGGCGGGGAAGGGCTCGAGGAGCTGCAGCCGCTCGGAACCGTCCTTGACCTTGACCTCGACGGCGGCGCGGTCCTCGGGTGGCGCGAGGTAGCCGTCGGCCTTGAAGACGAAGCCGTTCTTCGGCACCTCGGGCGCCGGCGCCGGCGGCTCGAGCCGGTAGGTCGAGCCGTCCGCGGCCTCGAGCTCGTCGGCGAGCGGGTTGAGGCTCAGCTTGCCGGCGAGGGCGTAGGCGAGCACGATCTCGGGACTCGCGATGAACGAGCTGGTCTGCGGGTTGCCGTCGTTGCGCTTGGCGAAGTTGCGGTTGAAGGAGCTGATGATCGAGTTGACCTCGCCCTCGGCGATGTCGGCGCGCTGCCACTGGCCGATGCACGGCCCGCAGGCGTTGGCGAGCACGGTGCCGCCAAGGCGCTCGAGGGAGGCCAGCTGGCCGTCACGGGCGATGGTGGCCTCGACCTGCTCCGAGCCGGGGGTCACCCACAGAGTGGCCCTGGTCTTCGCCCCCTTGGCCAGCGCCTGCTCGGCGACGTCGGCGGCGCGGCTGAGGTCCTCGTAGGACGAGTTGGTGCAGGAGCCGATGAGCCCCGCCGTGAGGTTGTCGGGGTAGCCGTGCTCGGCGACGTCGGCGGCGAGCTGCGACACCGGGCGCGCGAGGTCCGGAGTGAAGGGGCCGACGACGTGCGGCTCGAGGGCGTCGAGATCGATCTCGATCACCAGGTCGAAGAAACGCTCGGGGTCGGCCTCGACCTCGGGGTCTGCCGTCAGGAGGTCCTTGTTGGCTTCGGCGAGGGTGGCGATGCGCGCCCTCTGGGTCGCGTCGAGGTAGGTCTTGGCGCGCCGGTCGTAGGGGAAGATCGAGGTCGTCGCACCGAGCTCGGCGCCCATGTTGGTGATGGTGGCCTTGCCGGTGGCGGAGATGGAGGCGGTGCCGGGGCCGAAGTACTCGATGATCCGGTTGGTGCCGCCCTTGACGGTGAGGATGCCGAGCAGCTTGAGGATCACGTCCTTGGGGGACGCCCAGCCCTTGAGCGAACCGCCGAGCTTGACGCCGACGATCTGCGGCTGCAGGACCTCCCAGTCGAAGCCCGCCATCACGTCCACCGCGTCCGCACCGCCGACGCCGACCGCGATCATGCCGAGGCCGCCGGCGTTGGGCGTGTGGGAGTCGGTGCCGATCATCATGCCGCCCGGGAAGGCGTAGTTCTCGAGCACCACCTGGTGGATGATGCCGGAGCCGGGCTTCCAGAAGCCGACGCCGTAGCGCGCCGACACCGACTGCAGGAAGTCGTACACCTCGCGGTTGCGCTCGATGGAGGCCTCGACGTCCTCGGCGGCGCCGGAGCGGGCGAGGATCAGGTGGTCGCAGTGAACGGTGGAGGGCACGGCGGTCGTGTCGCGCCCGGAGAGCATGAACTGGAGCAGCGCCATCTGGGCGGTGGCGTCCTGCATCGCGACCCGGTCCGGGCGCAGCTGGAGGTAGGCCTTGCCGCGCTCGAGCTGGACGTTCTCGGGATCGGCGAGGTGGCCGAACAGCACCTTCTCGGCGAGCGTCAGAGGCCGGGCGAGGCGCTCGCGGATGACCTCCAGTCGCGTGCGGGTGGTGGTGTAGACCGATTGGACGAGCTCGGGCGTGGTCTCGATGGCGGGCATGTTCACTCTCCTTGGATGTGGACTTCGGCGTGCGCCCGGCGGGCTCACGCCGCACTGCGTCAGGCATTCTACACCCGAAATTTCGGGCGCTCTGGTACGACGTGGATCGGGGAGACGCTATGCTCCTGGGC
>CAZMED010000089.1:0-11459 GCA_964565045.1 uncultured Thermoanaerobaculia bacterium | reverse complement strand
GTTGGAGCGACTCGTCGATGAATCGCCCGCCCCCGCCCCCATTGGCGCCAACTCAGGCATGTTGGCCAGCGATCGGCACGTTCGGCCCGGCTCAGTTGGTGCTCTCTGTCCGTCCCGAGCCCGAGCCCGTTACCGTTGCCGTTACCGATCCTATACACCTCCTGAGAGGGAGAGTGTCATGTTTTTCGACTTCGAGAAGCTCGACGTGCACGACGTTGCGCTCGATTTCATTTGACGATGCCCCCTTGGCTCGAGGGCGAGACCAGCCCCTTCGCATCGTCGCCATGTTGACATCTTTGGCAAGGTCGATCCCTGAGAAGAACCCGGATGTTCGGTAACGATAACGGCAACGGGCTCGGGCTCGGGCTCGAACATCAACGATTCCCGGTCGCATAATCTGGTGACCGCTTGGTCAAAGCTGCACATATCTGCTATGGTGGCTCCAGTCCTCAGAGGATCATGCGCCTTCTGGTGCTTCAGGCCCGTCTCGCATCGGATCCGATGCTCGAGCACGAGCGCCGGTGCTTCGCCGCCGCCACCGGCCACGATGAGTCTGAGCTCCACTTCTGCAACATGGTCGAGGAGGTGCCTCGGGCCGAGGCGGTGCTGGGCCACGACGCGCTCCTCATCGGCGGCTCCGGTGATTTCTCGGTCGCCGCCCCGGACCATCCGTTCTTCGCCCCGGTCGCCGGGCTCCTGCGGGCCCTGGTGCGCCGCCGCTTCCCGATCTTCGGCTCGTGCTTCGGCTACCAACTGCTGGTGGACGCCCTCGGCGGGCGCGTCGAGACCGATCCCACGGCGAGCGAGGTGGGGTCCTTCAGGGTCACGCTCACCGACGACGGGAGGCAGGACGAGCTCTTCGGGCGGCTGCCGGACGAGTTCGTGGCCCAGATGGGGCACCTCGACCGCGCCACCGAGCTCGCCCCCGGTCTCCTGAACCTGGCGGTCAGCCGGCGCTGCCCCCACCAGGCCCTGCGCGTCCCCGGGGCGCCGATCTGGGCGACCCAGTTCCACCCCGAGCTCGACGACACCACCAACCTCGACCGCTGCGTCGCCTACGCCAAGCAGTACCTCATCGAGAGCGAGGAGCCGAGGCGTCCGGCGCGCCCGAGCCCCGACGCCTCGACCATCATTCCGCTGTTCCTCGAGCTGGGGCTCAACGGGCGGGCGCCGAAGGCAGCCGGAGGCCCGCGCCGGCTCTCAGGGCTCGCCGACAGCGTTCCACCGTGACAGGCCGCCGAGCTCGAAACCGTCGAGCAGGATGGGGTGGGAGCGGACGCAGTCGTAGGTGAGAGCGATGGTGGGGCCGGTGTCGATGATCTCGAAGTCGGCGACCTGGAGGCCGGCGAGCGAGTGGGTGTCGATTCCGAGGTCGTCCCAGCCGGCGGTGGTGAAGCGGTCGCTCTGCGCGGTGAGGGCGATGTTTCCTCCGTCGGCCAGCACGATGCCGTAGCGCTGCATGGCGCGGGCGATCGTGCGCACACCCTCGTTGGGCAGGCTCTCGAGCGGATAATCGGCCCGCAGCCGCAGCCTGGCGCCGTAGGGCACGGCGGTCGCCGGACCGCTCGGACCGCCGGCGTGGCTCGCTGGACGCACGTAGACGCCCGCGCGCATCCGCGGGTTGGGGAGGATGAAGCGGATGGCGTGGTCGATGCTGCCGGCGGCCACCTCGTCGGGCGAGATCAGCAGCGGCGCGATGGGGAACCCGGCGGCGTCGGCCGAGGTGCACTGCTCGCCGCGGCCCTCGGGTGGGTAGAGCAGCTCGAGGTCCCACACCGCCAGGCAGCCGCCGTCGAAGTCCTCGCCGACGATGTTCGCCCGCCACATCTCGTACAGCTTGGCGGTCGGATCGTGCACCACCAGCAGGTGGCAGTCGCCGCCGGAGGAGCACTCGTAGCCTGGCTCGCCCTCGAGGGCGCCGCCGGCGGGCACAGGCACCGGCACAAAGTCGCAGTCCGGATCGAAGAAATCGCCGGTGGTCGTGAACGCGAGAAACGGCGTCGCGACGTCGGCGTGCAGCACCTCGATCGAGAAATCGATGCGCATGCTACCAAAGCCCCAGCCGCCTTCGCCCGCGAGCCAGGAGAGAACCTGCGCGGAGTCGGCGGCCACCGGCGCCGACGAGATGTCCCGCCGCCACACCGAGTCGGCCGGTACGGTCGGGATCGGTGACTGTGCAGCGGATGGCGCTGCGGGCAGCAGGAGGCAGCCCGCGACAATTGCGCAGCGCATACCGCCTCGTCCGGTTTTCCAAGTGGACATCTACGCCTCCCGTCGAGGTCGGGCCGGGCTCCTGATGTTCGAAGACGCCGTCATATCAGGGTATACTCCCCGAGATCAGTTCTCAACAGCGGCGGGCCGCCGCCGCCCTTGGAATGGAGCACACAATGACGCGACGTGTTGCCGGTGTGGGTGTCGATGGTGCGGTGCTGCCGGTCTGCGCCGCTGTCCTGCTCGGAGTTCTGGCTCTCGGGGGGTGCGCGCGGGACACCGAGCCTCCTCAGGCGCAGGCGGAGGGCGAGCGGGAGACGGTAGCTCCTGCCGCGCCTGCCGCGGAGGGCGTCCGCATGATCCCGGTCGACACCCCGCTCGGCCGCTTCAACGTCTGGACGAAGAAGCTCGGCGACAGCCCGGACGTCAAGGTGCTGCTGCTGCACGGCGGCCCGGGCGCTACCCACGAGTACCTCGAGCCGCTCGCCGAGTCCCTCGCCGCCGCCGGCTTCGAGGCCTACCTCTACGACCAGCTCGGCTCGCACTTCTCCGACCAGCCGGACGGCGACGAGTTGTGGCGCACCGAGCGCTTCGTGGACGAGGTCGAGCAGGTTCGGCAGGCGCTGGGGCTCGGGGCGGACGATTTCTACCTCTACGGGCACTCCTGGGGCGGCATCCTCGCCATCGAGTACGCGCTCGCGCACGGCGAGAACCTCAAGGGTCTGGTGATCTCCAACATGATGGCCTCCATCCCGCTCTACAACCGGTACGCAGAGCAGGTGCTGATGCCGCAGATCGACCCTGAGGTGCTGGCCGAGATCAAGGCATACGAGGCGGCCGAGAACTACGCCGATCCGCGCTACATGGAGCTCCTGATGGAGCACCACTACGTGAACCACATCCTGCGCCGGCCCGCCGATCAGTGGCCCGACTCGGTGAACCGGGCATTCGAGCACCTGAACCACCACGTCTACGTTCTCATGCAGGGGCCGAGCGAGCTCGGCGCGAGCGGTCGGCTGCTGAAGTGGGACCGCACCTCCGACCTCGCGGCGATCACCGTGCCGACGCTGGTGATCGGCGCCCGCCACGACACCATGGACCCGGAGCACATGGAGTGGATGGCCGGCGAGCTGCCGCAGGGGCGCTACCTCCACTGTCCCGATGGCAGCCACATGGCCCACTACGACGACGAGCAGGTCTACGTGGAGGGGCTGATCGCCTTTCTGCGCGAAACCGGCTGATCGTGGGCGCCACGGGTCACTGCAGCGCCTTGCGCTCCCTGGTCAGCTCCCGCAGGGCGTCGATGGGCCGGCGGTCCGGGGTCATCGGCCTGATGGCCCGCTTGAGGAAGACCTCGGCGTCGTCGAGGCGCCCGGCGTGGCGCAGGATCTCTCCGGTGTAGAAGAGCCCGAGCCCGTGCAGCGGGTCGACCCGGGTCACCTCGCACAGCTCCTCGAGGGCCTTGATGGCGTTCGCCTCGGGGTCGGCGCGGAAGCGGCAGAAGGCGAGCTCCGAGCGGTACTGCAGGTTCTGCGGGTCGAGGTCGGCCGCGTACTCGAGCTGCTCGACTGCCTGAGCGTGGCGGCCGCCCGCGACGAGCTTCATTCCGGCGCGGAACTGCGTCTCGGGGTCCAGGAGCCGGGTTTCGACCCGAAAGACATCCCGCGGCGCGGGTGCCGCCGCCGGCGTTCGGGCGGGCCGGTCGCGGTGGGCGATCAGGGCCCGGCGCTGCTCCGGATCGCACAGCTGGGCGTAGGCGCGCGCGCCGGCGAGGAACAGGTCTCGCGCCGTCTCCGCGAGATCGCCTTCGAACCTCCACGGCGCGTACTTCTCGGCGAAGGCGAGGAAGCGCCGGTGGGCGGTGGTCCCGGCAGCCGAAGGGTCGACCCCGAGCAGCTCGAACGGGTCCTTTCGGCGATGGCTGAGCGCGAGCTCCACGAGCTCGTCCCGCAGAGCATCCGGGACCGAAGCCGAGGCCACGGCGGCAGCGGGGACGTCCGCCGCCGGCTTCGCCGGCGGCCGCACAGGCGGCCGCTCGGGCAGCCGCTCGGACGGTACGACGAGCTCGATCAGCGACAGGGCGTACAGGTCGCGCGTCAGATCCTGGTAGGAGATCTTGCAGGCGGCGGCCAACTGGTCGATGCGAAGCGGCCGCTCGCGCAACGCCTCGAGCAGCACGCGGTGCGCCGCCGGCAGCTTGCCGTCCGCGACCGGCAGCGGCGGCGACGGGTTGACGGCGAGCCCGGTGCCGATCAGCGGCGCGATCGACCCGTCGATCTGGTCTTGGGTGGCGAAACGGGCGACCCCGATCAGGATCAGCTGCGGCAGATTGACCTTGAGCGGGGCCTCGTTCGGGGCGGTCTCGGCCGTCAGCCGGAAGCGCCCGTCGCGCCACGAGAAGCCGTCGAGGAGCTTGTGCGCGAGGTTTTGCTGCAGGATCCTGAGCAGCTCCCCTTCCGTGACCAGGCTTCTGGCGATGAGGATTTCTCCGAACCGGACCGATTTCGCCACCGACTCCCGGAACGCCTCCTCGGCGACCGTGGCAGGCAAGCGGCCGGTGGACACCATGAAGCGGCTGAGGGTCTCGCTCACCAGGTTGGAGCGGCAGTCCACCGGGACACCGTCCTCGAGGAAGACCTGCTTGCGCAGCGGCCCGCGCCTGATTTCGATCGCGGCGCTGCGCCGGGCGCGCGCGAGGGCGTAGAGCAGCACGGCGAAGGGGGTCTCCGCGAGGTCCCCTTCGTGGAGGCGGGCGATGCGGTCGAGTTCTGCGCTCGATAGTGTCACGCTGGACCTCTGTGGGCGGCGGAATCTCACCGCCTTCCGTCCATTGTACGGGGTCGGGCACCTGGCTCGGGGACCGATCGGCGGCGGGCTGCGCTACCATGCGCGCGACGCCGCCCGGCACCGGTGGCGCGAGATGACCGGATCGTGGAGGGGCGAGTGGGTGACGAGCGCATTGCGCGCTACCGCCAGGCGGCCGAGGCGCTGCGGACGGGGCGCTACGACGTCGAGATTCCGACGGCAGGGGACGACGAGCTCGCGCAGCTCGGCGCGGCCCTCGCGGAGCTCGCGGCCGCCCTCGGGCGCCGGGCCGAGCGTGCGGCGACGCTCGCACGCATCACGCAGCGGATCAACGAGGGCCTCGTCCTCGATGACGTCCTCAACCTCGTCTACGACTCCTTCTTCTCCCTGATCCCCTACGACCGGATCGGGCTGGCGTTGCTCGAGGAGGACCGGACCGTGGTGCGGGCGCGTTGGGCGCGCTCCGAGGCGAGCGAGATCAAGCTCGCCCTCGGATACGCCGCGCCCCTGGCGGGGAGCAGCCTCGAGGCCGTCATGCGCACCGGCCGCCCGCGCATCCTCAACGATCTCGAGGCCTACCTCGAGGCCCACCCCGGCTCGGCGTCGACCCGGCTCATCGTGGCCGAGGGCATGCGCTCGAGCCTGACCTGCCCGCTGGTGGTCAAGGGCGAGCCGGCCGGCTTCCTGTTCTTCTCGTGCACCCGACGCGACGCCTACACCGAGATCCATCAGCAGCTCTTCATGCAGATCGCGGGGCAGCTGGCGCTGATCCTGGAGAAAGGGCGCCTCTACGACGAGCTGCTGCGCCTCAACGGGCGCCTGCAGGAGACCATGGACTCGCTCGAGCGCCTGGCCACCCGCGACAGCCTCACCGGGCTCTGGAACCGGCGCTCGATCCTCGAGCTGCTGCAGCGCGAGCTCGCGCGCTGCGCCCGCGAGGGGCGCACCCTGGCGGCGGTGATGGTCGACATCGACCACTTCAAGCGCGTCAACGACGAGATCGGCCACCTCGCCGGCGACGAGGTGCTGCGCGAGGTGACGCACCGGGTCGGCTCGAGCCTGCGCTCCGCCGACGTCCTCGGCCGTCTCGGGGGCGAGGAGTTCCTCTTCATTCTGTCGCCGGCGGACGAGGAGAGCGCGCGCGAGGTCATGGAACGGGCGCGCCAGGCCTGCGCGGCCGCGCCGATCGTGAGCGACTCCAACTCCTTCGAGGTCACCGTCAGCCTCGGAGCTGCGGTGGTCGCGGCGAGGCATGGCGAGGACCTGCCGGCGGTGCTCCGGGCCGCCGACCGCGCCCTCTACCGGGCGAAGCACAGCGGCCGCAATCGCAGCGAGGTCGAGACCCTGCCCTGAAGCCTGGGGCGGCGGCTAGTCGTACCGCGAGACTCTCAAGTCCTCGGCGCGCGCCGCGTCGGCCCACTCGCGGACCGCCGGCAGTGCCCACAGCGCCGCCATGTAGCGGCCGGCTGCGCCCTGCGGATCGACGCCGTAGGTGATGAAGCGGCTTGCCACCGGCGCGTAGAAGGCGTCGGCGATGGTGAACTCCCCGAACAGCAGCTCGCCGCCGGCGCCGAAGTCACGCCGGCAGCTCTCCCAGATCTCGAGGATGCGCCGGACGTCCTCGTCGACGGCCGGTTCACGTTCCGCGACGGGGCGCGAGGCGCGGAGGTTCATGGGCATCTGCGAGCGCAGGGCCGTGAAACCGGAGTGCATCTCGGCCGTCACCGAGCGCGCCGCGGCCCGCGCCGCCGGGTCCGCCGGCCACAGGCCGGCGGCCGGGAACTTCTCCGCCAGGTACTCGCAGATCGCGAGCGAGTCCCAGATCACGAGCCCGCCGTCGTGCAGGGCCGGCACCCGCCCCGTCGGCGACCAGCGCAGGATCTCCGCCCCCGTCTCCGGCCGGCCGAGCGGCACCAGGACCTCGTCGAAGGGCGCGCCGGTCGCACGCAACGCGAGCCAGGCGCGCATCGACCACGACGAGTAGTTGCGGTTGCCGATGACCAGGGTGGGGCGGCTCATCTCGTCTCCTCCACGGACCGCCGGCGGGGCGGCCGCGTGCAGTGTAGCCGATGGCAGCCTTGCGCCTGTCGCGGTGTAAACTGGCGCGCGGCGCGGAGGGCGCATCAGGGAGGAACTCATGCGACTCGTGACGGTGTGGACGACGTGTGCGCTGGCGATCGCCGCCATCCAGCCGGCCGACGCCCAGAGCAGAGGGGAGCAGTGCACCTCGGCGGTGATCCAGCCCGCGGGCTCGGCCAGCGGCGGGCCGGTGTTGTGGAAGAACCGCGACACCGACGTGCTCTCGAACAAGGTCGTCTTCGTCGACGAGCAGCCCTACGACTACCTCTGCCTGGCCAACTTCGACGCACCGTCGGGGCGCTCCTGCTGGGCCGGGCTCAACAGCGAGGGCTTCGCGATCATCAACACCGTGGCCTACAACCTGCCGGAGCGGGGGGGCGAGATGGAGGACCTCGAGGGCGTCATCATGGCCGACGCCCTGCGCACCTGCCGCACGGTCGCCGACTTCGAGGCCTTCCTCGAGGCCAATCTCGGGCCCGAGCTCGGGAGCCTCGCCAACTTCGGCGTCCTCGACGGCGGGGGCGGGGCGATGCTGTACGAGGTGCACAACCACGGTTTCGAGAGGATCGACCCGGCGGGAGAGCCCGCGAGCTGCCTGCTCAACACCAACTACGCGCGCACCGGGGCGGAGGGCGAGGGTGCCGGCTACCTGCGCTTCGAGCGCGCCGCCGAGCTCTTCCGGGCTCTACCCGAGGGGCCGGTCGACTTCCGCACCATCCTCACCACCTTCAGCCGCGACACCGGCCACGTCCTCGTCGAGCAGTTGACGCCTTTCGAGCTCGGCGGGGTCCCTGGCGACCGCGAGCTGTGGATCAGCACCCGTGACACCATCAACAAGGCCTACACCTCGGCTGCGGTGGTGCTCGTCGGAAGAACGCCGGGTGCCGCCGGCTCGGTGGCCACGATGTGGGTGATTCCCGGCGAGCCTGTGACCGCGGTGGCGGTGCCGCTCTGGGTCGAGGCCGAGGCGAGCCCGGAGCCCCTGTGGCGGGGCGAGAAGGCGCTGCTGTGGCTGGAGTCGGCCCGCCTGAAGAAGCTGGCGCGGCCGTTCGGCGAAGGCAACAAGGGCGACTACCTCAACCTGACGGCCCTCGACAACGCAGCCGGCACCGGCTTCCTCCCCGCCCTGCTCGAGGCCGAGCGCGCGATCATCGCCGAAACGGACGCCTTCCTGGCGCAGCCGCGCACCGCCGACGAGTACCGCGAGTTCCAGGACCGGATGGCGGCGCGGGCGCTGGCGGCGATGGAGGCGGCCGGGGAGCGGTAGCGGTCCGAGCCGAGAGACTCGGGGACCGCGCGCAGGGGCGGCGCCAAGGGGCAGCGTCAGACATCGGGGTCAGCGACAGTGGCCTTGTGCAGCGGCAGTGGCAGCGGCAGCAGCGCCCGTGAGCCGGTTGACAGCGGCGGGGGGCGGCTCCAGCGGCCGTGAGTCTGACGCGGGCGTGTGCGGGTCGCACGGTGCGGCGCGTCGCCGGTGGGCGGCCGGGGTATCATCGGGTGCCGAAGCGAACGTCGCGGCGGGCGGTGCGGCGATGATCCGGCACTTGGAGGGAGCATGAGAAGCATGAGACGAGCCCGTTACGCGCTGGCACTACTCATGACTGTCGCGATCTGCGGATGCGGTGCGACGACCGATGTCCGGCCGCCGGACGAGAACCCGTTCTTCATCGAGTGGACGACGCCGTACGAGGTGCCGCCGTGGGATGAGATCGAGCTCGAACACTTCCTGCCCGCGGTGGAGCGCGGCATCGCCGAGCAGCGGCAGGAGGTGGAGGCGGTCGCGGAGAACGCCGAGCCTCCGACCTTCGCCAACACGGTCGGCGCGATCGACGCCGCCGGGGCACTCCTCGACAGGGTGGAGAGCGTGCTCTACACCCTGGCCGGCTCGGAGACCTCGGACGAGCTGCAGGCGATCACCAAGGAAGTGGCGCCGCTGCGCTCCAACCTGCGCGACGACATCCTGATGAACCCGAAGCTGTTCGCGCGCGTCCAGGCGGTGTACGAGCAGCGCGACGCGCTCGAGCTCACGGCCGAGGAGCGTCACCTGCTCGAGGAGACCTACCTCGACTTCGTGGGCGGCGGCGCCGAGCTCGACGAGGCCGGCAAGGCCCGGCTGCGCGAGATCAACACCCGCATGTCGACGCTGACGCTCAGCTTCAGCGACAACGTGCTCGCCGCGACCAACCGCTTCCGGCTCTGGGTCGACGACGAGGCCGATCTGGCCGGGCTGCCCGCGGGCGTGGTCGCGGGCGCGGCGGAGGCTGCAGCCGCCGCCGGTGGGGACGGCAAGTGGCTCTTCACGCTGCACGGGCCGAGCATCTGGCCGTTCCTGCAGAGTGCCGACAACCGCGAGCTGCGGCGGCAGATCCTCGAGGCCTACATCTCGCGCTGCGGCGCAGGGGACGAGTTCGACAACACGGCGATCCTGACCGAGATCGCGGCCCTGCGCGCCGAGTCGGCCCGGCTCCTCGGCTATGAGACCTTTGCCGACTTCGTGCTCGAGCGCCGGATGGCGAAGACCCCGGAGAACGTCGACCAGCTGCTCACCGATCTCTGGCACCCGGCCCGCGGCGTCGCCCTCGAGGAGGCCGCGGCCCTGCAGGCGGCGATCGCGGCGGACGGCTTCGACTTCGCGCTCGAGCCCTGGGACTGGCGCTACTACGCGGAGAAGGTGCGGCAGGCGCGCTACGACGTCGACGAGACGGCGATCCGTGCCTACTTCGAGCTCGACAAGGTCATCGCGGGCGCCTTCGAGGTCGCCGGCCGGCTGTACGGCATCGAGTTCGTGGAACGCACCGACATCCCGACCTACCACCCCGAGGTCCGCACCTACGTGGTCGCCGACGCCGACGGGAGCCACCTCGGCGTCTTCATGACCGACTACTTCCCGCGGCCGGGCAAGCGCGGCGGCGCCTGGAGCCGCCGGGTGCGCGGCCAGTGGGTCGAGGACGGGCGCGAGATCCGGCCGGTGGTGCTCAACGTCGGCAACTTCTCGCGCCCGGCCGGAGACGCCCCGGCGCTCCTCAGCCTCGACGAGGTGCACACCCTCTTCCACGAGCTCGGCCACGGCCTGCAGGCGCTGCTGTCGGACGTCAGCTACCGCGGCTCGGCCGGTGTGACCCGCGACTTCGTCGAGCTGCCGTCGCAGATCATGGAGAACTGGCTGCTCGAGCCCGAGGTGCTGAAGCTCTACGCGAAGCACTACCAGACGGGCGAGGTGATCCCCAACGAGCTGATCGGGAAGATCCGGGCGTCGGAGCAGTTCAACCAGGGCTTCGCGACGGTGGAGTACCTCGCGGCGTGCTTCCTCGACATGGACTGGCACACCCTCGAGGCCCCGGTGGAGGTGGACCCGACCGAGTTCGAGCGGCGGTCGCTCGATGCGATCGGTCTCCTGCCGGAGATCATCGTCCGCTACCGCAGCCCGTACTTCGGGCACATCTTCTCGAGCGGCTACCCGGCCGGGTACTACAGCTACGTCTGGAGCGAGGTCCTCGACGCCGACGCCTTCGAGGCCTTCAAGGAGCGCGGGCTCTTCGATCAGGAGACCGCCGCCTCCTTCCGCGCCAACATCCTCGCCCCCGGCGGCAGCGAGGCCCCGGAGGTGCTCTGGGAGCGTTTCCGCGGCCGCGAGCCCAGCGTCGAGCCGCTGCTGCGCCGGCGGGGCATCAAGTAGGGGCGGGCGAGGCTCGCTTCACACAGTGAAGACGGGGGCGCAGACCTGCGCCCCCGTTCGTCCCCTTGCCGGGTCGACGCCCGCCTGCTCCTGAAACGCCTCGGGGTTCGCGCCCTCGAGGTGGACGATGAGCAGGAGGAGGTCCGGGACCTGCCAGGCGCAGGTTGACAAGCGCCAGGCGGCCGGAGCACCGGCCGAAGGGATGATCGAAACCCCGAAGCACCGCGGCCGTAGACACCGGCAATGCCCGAGGTGCCCTTTTCTCGGAACTCGTGCCCCAATCTTCGGCGCGTCCCCGCAAGGCGTGAGGGCGCTTCGGACGGCCGGCGCCGGCGAACCCTCGAGCAGACAGACGGGAGGTCTTCATGAGCGCGAGCGTGTGCAGGGGGTGTGACCGCAGGTGCTTCATCAAAGCCGGGATCGGGACCGCGGCGTGGGCGGCAGCGCCGGCGCTCCTGCCGTTCGCGCCGCGCTGGGCCGCGGCCGCCGGGCCGGAGGAGGCCGGGATCTCCGCCGTCGTCCGTCCGCCCACCCTGTTCGCCGGGATCCGCGCGCCGATCACCGAGCGCGCCGAGCTCGAGCCGCGGATCAAGATCCTCGAGGCCGCGTGCGGCGGCAAGAAGGCCGGGCCGCTGACCCACATCTTCCGCTTCGACACCCCGGTGGAGGGCTACGACTCGGAGATCGG
>CAZMED010000088.1:8933-11562 GCA_964565045.1 uncultured Thermoanaerobaculia bacterium | reverse complement strand
GTCACACCGTGCGCGAGAAGAGTCGGCGCTCCGTGTCCTTCGCCAGGTACGCGTCAAAGGGCATGCAGATGTTGCGCAGGAAGAAGCGCCCGGCCTCGGTGGCGGAGAGGCCCCGGTCGCCGAGGGCGACGAGCCCGTCGGCGGCCATCGGTTCGAGGGCGGTGAGGGCGTCGGCGAAGTGCGAGCGGGGATCGACCCCGAAGTTCTGCTCGACCCAGGAGTATTCGAGGGCGAGGGTGCAGATGATGCGGTGGATGACCGCGCGCCGCAGCTCGTCCTCCGGGCTGCGGAGCAGGCCGCGCTCGACCGGAAGCCGGCCGCTTCCGACGCGGCGCTGGTAGCGGGCGAGGTTCTTCTCGTTGGCGACGTAGGCGCCGGCCACGTCGCCGATCGACGTGGCCCCGACGCCGACCTGGTCGGCGGCCGGCATGACGGTGTAGCCCATGAAGTTGCGGTGGACCCGGTCCTCGTCGAGGGCGCGCGCGAGGTCGTCGTCGGGGCGCGCGAAGTGGTCGAAGCCGACGAAGCGGTAGCCGGCCGCGGTGAACTCTTCGGCCGCGCCGAGGAAGAGCCGGAACTTGTCCCAACCGGTCGGCATCGACGCGCTCTCCAGGGCCTTCTGGTGGGGCTTGATCCACGGCACGTGCGCATAGGAGAAGCAGGCGACGCGGTCCGGGGCGAGCTCGTCGATGACGGTGTGCACGGTGGACCGGAATCCTCGCTCGGTCTGCAGCGGCAGGCCGTACATCAGGTCGATGTTGATCGACGAGAACCCGAGGCGGCGGGCCTCGTCGACGTGCTCGCGGGTGAGCGCGAGCGGCTGGATGCGCCTCACCGCCGCCTGAACCGCGGGGTCGGTGTCCTGGAGCCCCATCGACACGCGGTTGAAACCGAGGCGGCGCAGCGTCGACAGATGCTCCATGGTGGTGACGCAGGGGTCGATCTCGAGCGCGACCTCGGCGTCCGCAGCGAGGGGAAAGCGCGCGGTGATGGCGGCAAAAAGCTGCTCGCACTGCGCGGGCGTCAGGTAGGTGGGCGTGCCGCCGCCCCAGTGCAGCTGGTTGAGAGAGCGCTCTCCGAGGGACGTGCGGAGGATTTCGAGCTCGACCTCGACAGCCTCGAGGTACCGCTCCTCGGGGCCGCGCCGCGGCGAGATCACCACGTTGCACCCGCAGAAGGTGCAGCGCGCCTCGCAGAAGGGCAGGTGCACGTACATCGAGAGCGGCTCGCCGCGCCGGTTCGCCGCTGCCTCCAGACGGGCGGCGTAGGCCGCCTCGTCGAAGTCGGTGCTGAAGTGCGGTGCCGTCGGGTAGGAGGTGTAGCGCGGACCGGGGCGGTCGTATCGGGCCAGCAGCTCCGGAGTCAGCAGGCCGGTGTCGAGGTGCGGGGTCATCAGGGACGACGGCTCTGCAAATTAGGAATTAGGAAGTAGGAATTAGGAATTTTCCCCCTCCCACCAGTTGAGCGACGCCGCGTCACGACCGGGATCTGACATCTGATGAAGGCGCCGACGTCTCCCGCGTGCCCGGAGTTCAGTCTGTCGGCTTGTGACGCGGGGGGGTGGTCGGGCATTCCTAATTCCTCATTCCTAATTCCTCATTCCTAACTCTTTACTCATACCGAAAGCCCTGCACCGTCCTCACGAACGCTTCCATCGCGTGGACCGGGACATCGGGCGTGATGCCGTGTCCGAGGTTGGCGATGTAGCCGCGCTGAGGGGCGAGCTCGAGCATGGCGAGGGTGCGGCGCCGGATCTCGTCGTCGGGGCCCATCAGGGCGCCGGGGTCGAGGTTCCCCTGCACGGCGTGGTCGGGCAGGGCGAGGGCCGCGCGCTGGAGGTCGATCCGCCAGTCGAGCCCGATGACCTCGCACGGCAGATCCGGCAGGTCGTGGAGGAGGTGGGCGCCGCCGTGCGCGTAGTAGATCCGCGGCACCCCGAGATCGGCGATCGCCTCGAGCAGCCGCCGGGCGGGACGCAGCGCCCAGCGGCGCGCGTCCTCGACCGCGAGCGCTCCTACCCACGAGTCGAAGATCTGCACCGCCTGCGCGCCGTGCACGACCTGCGTGCGCAGGTAGTCGGCCATGCTGTCGGCGAGGGTGTCGACGAGACGGTCGAAGGCCTCGGGGTGGTGGAGGGCGAACGACTTGACGCGGGTGAAGGAGCGAGATGTCGTGCCCTCGACGAGGTAGGACGCCAGGGTCCACGGTGCGCCGCAGAAGCCGATCAGGGCCGTGCCGGGGTCGAGGGCGGCGCGCACCAGGGCGAGGGTCTCGGACAGGAACTCGGTGCCCTGCCACGGGCTCGGGGCGTGCAGGCGCGCGACGTCGTCGGCACTGCGGATGGGATTCGCGATGTGCGGGGCAGGGCTGAAGGTCAGCTCGGCGCCCATCGGCACCAGTGGTGTCAGGATGTCGGAGAACACGATCGCCGCGTCGAGGCCGAAGCGCCGGATCGGCTGCAACGTGACCTCGGCCGCGATCTCCGGCGTCCGGCACATGGTCAGAAAATCGCCCACCCGCGTGCGCACCTCACGGTACTCGGGCAGGTAGCGCCCGGCCTGGCGCATCACCCAGACGGGGGGACGGTCCACCGCTTCCCGGCGGCACGCGCGGAGGAAACGGCTCATGA
>CAZMED010000088.1:0-8833 GCA_964565045.1 uncultured Thermoanaerobaculia bacterium | reverse complement strand
TCCCTCACCGCCTCCTCGAACGCTTCGACGGTCTGGTCGATGACGGAGGCGTCGTGGGCGAGCGAGACGAACATCACCTCGTACGCCGACGGCGCGAGAGAAATGCCGCGTTCTAAGAGCGCGCCGTGGAGCTTGGCGTAGGTGTCGGCGGCCTGCGGCCGGATGTCCTCGAAACGCCGCGGCGGCTCGCCTTCCTGGAGCGCGAGCCAGAGGATGGAGCCGACGCGCACCACCGACCACGGGACGCCGGCTCGTTGTATGGCGGCCTCGAGCCCGTCGCCGAGGCGCGCTCCGAGCGCTTCCAGCTCGACGTAGGCGGCGCCGTGATCGGCAAGCAGGATGCGCAGAGTCGCGGCGCCGGCCGCCATCGCCACCGGGTTGCCGGACAGCGTTCCCGCCTGGTAGACGGGGCCGAGGGGCGCGAGCTGCTCCATGAGCTCGCGGCGGCCTCCGTAGGCGCCGACCGGCAGCCCGCCGCCGATGACCTTGCCGTAGGTGGCGAGGTCGGGCTCGATGCCGTAGAGGGCGGCGGCGCCATTGGGGCCCAGGCGGAACCCGGTGATGACCTCGTCCAGGATCAGCAGCGCGCCGTGCCGGCTGCACAGCTCGCGCAGCAGGCGCATGAACTGCTGGCGCTGGATCAGCAGGCCCGAGTTGGCTGGCACGCCCTCGATGATCACCGCTGCGATCTCGGACCCGCGTTCGTCCATCAACGAGCTCAATGCCTCGGCGTCATCGAGCGGCAGCACCGCGGTGTGATGGGCGAAGCTCTCCGGCACCCCGGCCGAGGACGGCGTGCCGAAGGTCGCGAGCCCCGACCCGGCGTCGACCAGCAGATGGTCCACGTGCCCGTGGTAGCAGCCGCTGAACTTGACGACCGTGTCGCGGCCGGTGGCGCCGCGTGCCAGGCGGACGGCGGACATGACCGCTTCGGTGCCGGAGGACACGAAGCGCACCATCTCGAGGTGCGGCACCGCGGAGGTCACGAGCTCGGCGAGCTCGATCTCCTGCCGGCACGGCGCCCCGAACGAGAGGCCCGAGGCGGCAGCGGTCGCGACCGCCTCCACAACCTTCGGGTGGGCGTGGCCGAGGATCAGCGGGCCCCACGAGCAGACGTAGTCCACGTAGCGGTTGGCGTCGACATCGACGACGTGGCAGCCCATCGCCCGCTCGTAGAAGAACGGCTCGCCGCCGACGCTGCGGAAGGCGCGCACCGGCGAGTCCACGCCGGCCGGCATCAGCTCGCAGGCGCGGCGGTAGAGCTCGCGGGAGCGCGGCCGACGGTTCACAGCCAGCCCTCCGCCAGTGCCATGCGGCCGTGGTAGGTGATGATGATGTCGGCGCCGGCGCGGCGGAAGGCGTGCCAGTTCTCCAGCACCACCGCGCGCTCGTCGATCCAGCCGCGCTCGGCGGCCGCCTTGACCATCGAGTACTCGCCGGAGACGTTGTAGACGGCGAGGGGGTTCGGGAACGCCGCGCGGAGGTCCGCCACCACGTCGAGAAAGGCGAGGGCGGGCTTCACCATGAGGATGTCGGCGCCCTCGGCGACGTCGAGCTCGGCCTCGAGCAACGCCTCGCGGCGGTTGCGGGTGTCCATCTGGTGGGAGCGCCGGTCGCCGGAGGTCGGAGCCGAGTGCGCCGCCTCGCGGAACGGCCCGTAGTAGGCCGAGGCGTACTTCACCGAGTACGACATGATGGCGGTGTCGACGAGCCCTTCGTCATCGAGTGCATCCCGGATCGCGCCGACCCGGCCGTCCATCATGTCCGAGGGTGCCACCACGTCGGCCCCGGCGCGGGCGTGGGCGAGGGCCATCGCCGCCAGCTGCGGAAGGGTGGCGTCGTTGTCGACCTTGCCGTCGACGATCACCCCGCAGTGCCCGTGGTCGGTGTAGGCGCAGAGGCAGACGTCGGTCATCACCAGGAGGTCGGCCCCGAAGCGCTTCTTGAGCTCGGCGACCGCCTGCGACACCAGGTTGTCGTCGCTCGCCGCGCCGCGGCCGTCGGGGCTCTTGACCGACTCGTCGGGAACGCCGAACAGAAGGACGGCCCGGATGCCGAGCTCGAGATCGCGGCCGACGGTGTCGGCGAGTCGATCCACCGACTGGTGGTCGATACCGGGCATCGCCGAGATCGGCTCCGAGATTCCGTTGCCGGGGACGACGAAGTGGGGCTGGACCAGCATGCGCCGGTCGAGGCGGGACTCGGCCACCAGATCGCGGAGGACCGGTGACATGCGCAGTCGGCGCGGGCGGCTGATCAGATCGTGCATAGCTCCTCCGCCAGGGACTCCATGGTCGGATCCCCGGGTATCTTGCAGTGAATGCCGAGGGCGGCCGCGGCCTGCTGCGTGGTCGGGCCGAGGGCCCAGTGCTGGCACGGCAGGGGCAGGCCGCCGACGCCGCGCAGGTAGAGCTCGGCGGCGCGCGGCGAGGTCAGGACCACCGCCTCGAGGCTCGGCCCCAGGGGCGGCAGCTCGCGCGCCGGCGTCGGGTCCATCCGGTAGACGACCACCGGCAGCACCCGGTGCCCGGCCGCCTCGAGAGCGCGCGGCAGCTCCGGTCGGCGGTGGTGTCCGCACGCGAGAACGAAGGTGGTCGGGCCATCGACTCGCTCGACGAGCTGGCGGGCGAGCCCGGTGCCGGTCCCAGGCCCGACCAGGGCCACCGCGAGCCCCGCCGATGCGGCCGCCTCCGCGGTGCCGGGGCCGATGGCGGCGGCGGGAAGCTCGAGCAGGTGCTTCGCGTCCCGCTCGCGGCACAGGCGGGCGAAGCGTGCGGGCGCCCGCGGCGAGGTCGCGACGAGCCACGCCCCATCGAGCCCGCGCCCGGATTCGAGCTCGCGCCACCCGGGGTCGTCATCGACGTCGGCGATCCGCAGCACCGGGTACGGGCGCACGGTCAGGCCGCACGCCGACAACCTCCCCTGGAGCTCGGCACACTCGGCCGGGTGGCGCGTGATGAGCACGTATCGGCTCACCGGATCGCGACCCCGGGCAAGGCCACTCCCAGCGCCTCGTAGCAGATCCGCGCCGCGAGCTCGGGCTCGGCGGCCACGCCGGCGACGCGGGCGACGGTGGCCCGGGTTGCGTCGTCGTCGATCTCGCCGAGCACGGCCTGCAGCCGGATTCCGTGCTCGCCCTCGGTGGCGAGACAACCCAGCGGAAGGTGGCAGCCGCCGCCGAGGAGTGCGAGGAGGGCCCTTTCGGCCTCGACGCAGCGGGCGACGGAGGGGTCGTGCAGGCGCTCGAGGATGCGGGTGGTTTCGTCGCCGGCCCGGGTCTCGATCGCCAGGGCGCCCTGGCCGGGCGCCGGCAGCATCGCCTCGGGCGGCAGCGGGCTGACGGTCAAATCGTCGAGCGCGAGCCCGAGGCGGGCGATCCCCGCGGCGGCGACGAGGATCACGTCGTACTGCCCCTCGCGCAGCTTGCGGATCCGGGTCGGCACGTTGCCGCGCAGCGCCCGGATCTCGATCCCCGGCGAGCGCGCCAGCACCTGCGCGGCGCGACGCAACGAGGAGGTGCCGACCGCGGTCCCGGGCGGAAGCGCGAGCGGATCGGCGGGATCGTCGACTGCGACGCCGGGGCGGGCGAGGAGCAGGTCGGCAGGATCGCCCCGTTCCGGAATGGCCGTCACCACGAGGCCCTCCGGCTCCTCGGTCGGCAGGTCCTTCAGGGAGTGTACGACGAGGTCGATCCGCCGTTCGAGGAGCGCTTCCTGCAGCTCCTTGGTGAAGAAGCCCTTGCCCTCCATCTTGCGGAAGGCCACGTCCTGGATGCGGTCGCCACGGGTCGCGATGACCTCGATTTCACATGCCGTGTCCAGACGTTCGGACATCAGGCCGGCCACGCGTCGGGCCTGCCAGAGGGCGAGGTCGGAGCCCCGCGTGCCGAGCCGCAGCGAACGCCGGCTCATTCGTCGGTCCCGTGGTCGAATCCGTTGTCGCCCTCGAGGCCGCGCAGAAAACCGTCGATCACGGCGCTCGAGTGGTTCCAGGCCGCGCCCTTCAGGCCCTTCAAGGGGACCTGGACCAGCCTCTTGGCGAGAGAGTTCGCCATCCTTTCGAGCGCCTTCCGGTCGGCCTCCTCGAGGTGCGGGAGGTCCTTCGCGAGGCTGTGCTGGAGGGCCCGATGGGCCATCTCCTTGAACGACATCTGCAGGCTGCGCGCGGCCGGCGACAGCGCCCGGTCGAGAAGATGGCGGCGCAGGGTGGTGAGCTGGTGCTCCACCAGGCGCTCGCAGCGGTCGATCTCTTCGAGCCGCCGCTGGCGGTTGAGCTCCGCCTCCTCGCGCATCTCCTCGATGCCGTACAGCGTGACTCGTGCCAGGGCGCCCGCCGCCGGCGCGACGTTGGGCGGCATCGCGAGATCGATCACCACGAGCTCCTCGCCGGGCGGCAGACGGTCGCGCACCGAGGCCAGCCGCTCACGGTCGAGGAGGGTCTCGCGCGACGAGGTGACGGCGACGATCGTGCCAGCGGCCGGCGGTGCGGCCAGCGCCTCGGCGAGCGGTAGGGTGGTGGCGTTCGGATCGTCGGCGATCATCTCCGCGGCCCGCCCCGGGGTCCGGTTGGCGACCATGACCTTCCGCTCGGTGCCGCTGGTGCGAACCAGGCGCAAGGCCTGTCGCGCCATCTCGCCCGCGCCCAGAATCAGCACCGGCGCGGTCGAGGTCTGCAGGTGGTCGTGGAGGGTCCGTTCGACGAGGGTCACCAGCGAGACCGGGCGCCGCGTGAGCTCGGTTTCGGTGCGGATCCGCTTGGCGAGGTGGAAGGCCTCGTGAAAGGTCTGATCGAGAATGCCGTTGAGCAGCCCGGAGTGGTGGGCGATCTCGTGCGCCTCCTTGGCCTGGCCGGTGATCTGCGCTTCGCCGACCATCATCGAGTCGAGGGCCGAGGTGACGCGGAAGAGGTGGCGGACGGCCGCGCTCCCGAAGTGGACGTAGAGATTCTCGTCGGCCGGCAGCTGGCAACCGCCGGCGGTGAGATCGGCGAGGCTGCGGCGGAGGTGAAAGAGGAGGGGGTTGGTGTGGATCCTGGTCTCGCCGCGAAAATAGAACTCCACCCGGTTGCAGGTGCCGAGGTAGACGAGCTCCGAGAAGCCGGCCAGCCGTGCGAGCTCCACCAGCTGCTGACGCGGGAAATCGGCCGGCAGCGCGGCCGCCGCCAGCTGATCCACGTGCACGGTGCGGTACGACGCACCAACCACCCCGATCCGGTCCACGTCCCCACCTCTCGCGCCCGATTCTACGCGATCGTCCGGGGTGCTTCCGTCATGCGGCGGTAAAAGAACGTGGGGGATGGATGGAATCGGCGCGGCCGTGGGATTGACCGGGTGATGGTTGCGCCGACGTTCGTTCCCCGTGATCCGAAGTCCCGGCTCGGCGGGCACCGCGCCGTCACGTTGAGAATTCCTCCTGGCAGGAGTAGGCTCGGCGCTGCGCTGCCGCGGGTCCTCCCGATGCTCGCGCGAGAGCCTTGAAAGGGGCGACGATGGTCTCATGAAGATGGATGCCGGGTACTTCAGTTCGACCCTGGGCAAGAAGGTCTTGATGGCCGTGACGGGCATCATCCTCTTCGGTTTCGTGCTCGGGCATATGTTGGGGAACCTGCAGATCTATCTCGGCGAGGAACAGCTCAACCATTACGCCGAGCTGCTGCAGGCCAACCAGCCGCTACTCTGGGCCGTGCGGTCCGTGCTGCTCTTTTCGGTGGCGGTGCACATCGTCGCCGCCGTCCAGGTGTGGCTGCGGAACCGCTCCGCACGGCCGGTCAAGTACCGGGTCTTCAAGCCGCCAGCGGTGGACTACGCGGCGCGCACGATGGTGTGGAGCGGGCCGATCATCGCGCTCTTCATCGTCTTTCACCTGCTCGACCTGACCGTGGGCTCGGCGAACCCGGACTTCATCAAGGGCGACGTCTACCACAACGTCATCGCGAGCTTCAGCCAGCCGCTGGTCGCCCTGGTCTACATCGCGGCCAACCTGCTGCTGGCCTTCCACCTCTACCACGGGCTGTGGAGCCTGTTCCAGACCTTCGGCTGGGACCATCCGCGGTTCGGGCCGTGGCGTCGGATCGCAGCCATCTTCTTCGCGGTGCTCATCGGCGCCGGCAACATCTCGATTCCGTTGGCCGTGCTGACGGGCGTCGTGCGCTAGGGGGGGTGAGGATATGAAACTCGACGCACGCACGCCGTCCGGGCCGTTGGCCGAGAAGTGGTCGCGGCTGCGCAACGACCTCAAGCTGGTGAGCCCGGCCAACAAGCGCAAGCACTCGGTGATCGTGGTCGGGACCGGCCTCGCCGGCGGCGCCGCGGCGGCGAGCCTCGGCGAGCTCGGTTACAGGGTGAAGGCCTTCTGCTACCAGGACAGCGCCCGCCGCGCCCACTCGATCGCGGCCCAGGGCGGCATCAACGCGGCCAAGAACTACCAGAACGACGGCGACACGATCTACCGACTCTTCTATGACACGATCAAGGGGGGCGACTATCGTTCCCGAGAGGCCAACGTCTACCGGCTGGCCGAGGTCTCCAACGCCATCATCGACCACTGCGTGGCGCAGGGGATTCCGTTTGCTCGCGAGTACGGTGGCTACCTCGCCAACCGCTCCTTCGGCGGCGCGCAGGTGTCGCGTACTTTCTACGCCCGCGGCCAGACGGGGCAGCAGCTGCTGCTTGGAGCCTATGCCTCGCTCAACGCCCAGGTCGCAGCGGGGACGGTCACGGTTCATCCGAGGACCGAGATGCTGGACCTCGTGGTCGTCGACGGGCGGGCGCGGGGCATCGTGACCCGCGACATGGTGAGCGGCGCCGTGGAGTGCCATGTCGCCGATGCGGTGCTGTTGTGCACGGGCGGCTACTCGAACGTCTACTTCCTGTCCACCAACGCCAAGGGATGCAACGTGACCGCCGTCTGGCGGGCCTACAAACGGGGCGCCGGCTTCGCCAACCCGTGCTTCACCCAGATCCATCCGACGTGTATCCCGCAGGCCGGTGACTACCAGTCGAAGCTCACCCTGATGTCCGAGTCGCTGCGCAACGACGGGAGGGTGTGGGTCCCGGAGCGTCCCGGGGACGACCGCGATCCCGACGACATCCCCGAGTCCGAGCGCGACTACTACCTCGAACGCATCTACCCCTCCTTCGGCAACCTGGTGCCGCGGGACGTGGCCTCGCGCAACGCCAAGAAAGTGTGCGACGAGGGCCGCGGGGTCGGACCCGGAAGGCGGGGCGTGTACCTGGATTTCTCGGACGCCATCGAGCGGCTCGGGGAGGACGTCATCCGCGCCCGCTACGGCAACCTCTTCGACATGTACCAGATGATCACCGGGGAAGATCCCTACAACGTCCCGATGCGGATCTACCCTGCGCCGCACTACACCATGGGCGGGCTGTGGGTGGACTACTACCTGATGAGCAACATCCCCGGGCTGTTCGTTCTCGGCGAGGCCAACTTCTCGGATCACGGCGCCAACCGGCTCGGGGCGTCGGCCCTCATGCAGGGCCTGGCGGACGGCTACTTCGTCATTCCGTACACCCTGGGCGAGTACCTGGCCGGAGCGAAACTCGAGAAGGTCGATGCGGACGCCGAGGACTGTCGGCGGACCATGCAGGAGGTCGAGCAGCGGACGCGCAAGTTGCTCTCGGTCAACGGCAGCCGGACCGTGGACTCCTTCCACCGTGAGCTCGGGCTGCTGATGCTCGACCGGTGCGGCATGTCGAGGACCGCGGCAGGGCTCGAAGAGGCGATCGAGAAGATCGTCGCCCTGCGGGCCGAGTTCTGGCGCGACGTCAAGGTCCCGGGCGTCGGCGACGACCTCAACCAGGAGCTCGAGAAGGCTGGCCGGGTCGCGGACCACTTCGAGCTCGCGGAGCTCATGTGCCGCGACGCCCTGCAGCGCAACGAGTCCTGCGGAGGGCATTTCCGCGAGGAGTACCAGACCTCGGAGGGCGAGGCGCTCCGTGACGACGAGAACTTCACCAACGTCACGGTGTGGGAGTACCGCGGCGACGACACCACACCCGAAGCGCACGTCGAGGACCTCGAGTTCGAGACGGTGAAGCCGACGCAGAGGAGTTACAAATGAAGCTGACCCTTCACGTGTGGAGGCAGAAGAGCCCCGGCGACAAAGGCGCTTTCGCAACCTACGAGCTCGAGGACGTGAGCACCCACATGTCGTTCCTGGAGATGCTGGACGTGCTCAACCAGGATCTCATCGGGAAGGGCGAGGACCCGATCGCGTTCGAGCACGATTGCCGCGAGGGGATCTGCGGCTCGTGCGGGTTCATGGTCAACGGCGTCGCCCACGGCGAGCAGAAGGGCGTGACGGTCTGCCAACTCCACATGCGGCACTTCTCCGACGGCGACGAGATCACCATCGAGCCGTGGCGGGCGAAGGCCTTCCCGATCATCAAGGACCTGGTGGTGGATCGCTCGTCCTTCGACCGCGTCATGCACGCCGGGGGCTTCGTCAGCGTGCGCACCGGAAGCGCGCCGGACGCCAACGCGATCCCCATTCCCAACGCCACCGCCGAGCACGCCATGGACTTCGCGGAGTGCATCGGCTGCGGGGCCTGCGTGGCGTCCTGCCCGAACGGCGCCGCGATGCTCTTCGTGGGCGCGAAGATCGCGCACCTCGGCATGCTGCCGCAGGGACAGCCCGAGCGCTCCCGGCGGGCCCTCCAGATGGTCGAGGCGATGGAGCGTGAGGCCTTCGGAGCCTGCACCAACTACCGCTCGTGCGAGGCCGTCTGCCCGAAGAACATCTCGATCTCAGGTATCGCTTTCATGAACAAGGACTTCCGCCGCGCAGCCCTGGCCGGGACCGCGGCCGCCCACGG
>CAZMED010000087.1:0-11661 GCA_964565045.1 uncultured Thermoanaerobaculia bacterium | reverse complement strand
AGAAGGGGTAGGTTGCGGCCTGGGCCGGAGTCGGGGACCCCGCCAGCAGGGCGATCCACGTGATCGCAACCAGGATGTATGACGCGCTCCGGCCTCGACTCATGATGCTCCTCCATTGCCTCGGACTGATATCGAATGTGTTCGAGGACGTCGCACACGGCCCCGGCTCACGGTCCGACGGAACGACACCCGGGAGTGCGAGCCCGAACGTGACGTACGACGGCTCACGACCGGGGCTCCCCCGGAATGTCGTGCGGATGTGCTGTTCTGATTGTGGTCGAAATCGTCGCCCGATCAACAGTCACCGAAACGCCCTCCGTGACAACCGCTCAGCAAGCTCGATGCCATCGGAACAGGAGCGTTTACGACTCTCTCTATCGTTTGGATGTCCCGAAAAGAAACAGGTGTCTCGATACGGACAGCTTTTTGACACTTGAAGAGATGGTCAAGCTTTGGCGGGCCAGGACCTCGACGCCGGGCTTGGGGACGGCCGCCTCAGCGCGGGGGGTTCGCCCGGAGCTCGTCTCCGAAGTTGCCGACCGCCACGCTGCGGGCATCGCGGACAAGCTCCTCGACGTTGTCGCCGGTCAGGCTCTCGAGGAAGGCCACGAGGTCGCCCACCTCGTCGTCATCGAGATCGAGCGGCCGGATCATGGGGTCGATGTCCGGATGCGGGTCGCCCCCTCGCCGGTAGAACTCGACCACCTGACGCAGGGTCGAGATCGACCCGTCGTGCATGTAGGGCGCGGTGAGGGCGACGTTTCGCAGGCTCGGCGTCTTGAACCGCCAGCGGTCGGCGCGGTCGCCGGTGACCTCGTACCGGCCGAGGTCGTTGGGAACGGGATCGCCGACGCTGTGCACGAGCGAGCGCTCCACCGGGGCGAACAGACCCGGCGCCAGCTCCACCTGAACCGGCTCGCGGCTGGTGCTTCTTGTCATGCTCGCACTGCGGCCGAGGCCGGTGTCGTGGAAGGCGCCGTCGCGGAACAGCGCGTGGTCGTCGGCGATGGTGTGGCAGCGCACGCAGCCCGCATCGCCGGTGAAGAGCTCGAAGCCGCGGATCGCGGACTCGCTCATCGCCTCGCCGTCGCCGCCGAAGTGCCAACGGTCGAAGGGCGAGTTCGCCGACACAAGGGTCTGCAGGTAGGTCGCCAGCGCCCTGCCGAGATTCCAAACGTTGGGAGAGCCGCCGAAGGCGAGCTCGAAGAGCTCGTCGTACGGGTCGAGCGTCCGGACGCGCGCCGCGACGGCTCCGAGCGACGGCAGCGCCATCTCGTCGGGGTTGGTCAGCACGTCGATCGGCTGCAGCGCGAGGTCCGGCTCCCGGCCGTCGTGGAAGAACGGTCCCGAGTAGGCGACGTTGAGCAGGGTCGGCGAGTTGCGGCGCAGGGTCCTGCCTTCGAAGCCGACGGCCGTCCGGCTCTCGTTGACTGCGAAGCCCTGCTCCGGGACGTGGCACATGGCGCACGACAGCGTGCCGTTGACCGACAGCCGCCGGTCGGAAAAGAGCTTGCGGCCGAGCGCGATCTTTGCAACGGTGGGCGGATCGTTCGGGTCGATCGGGACCGCCGGCAGACCGAGCGGCGGTCGCTCGATACGCGCCAGCGCTCGAAGGTCGCGACGCTCCGGGGCCCGACTCGACCGGAGCTCCGCTGCCGGCTCCGAGTGGCCGCATGCCGGTGGCGGGCCGGAATCGTCTCGACCGTCCGACGCCGCTGCCCACGCGACGGCGATCAGTAACGTGGCCTGCACACCGCGGAGGAACGCCTTCGAGGACATCACCGCGCGCACCACCTTCACCGTTTTATCAGCCGCGCCCGGCATCCTCCATCACGAGGGTCTCGAGGTCATTGATGGCGATCGCGGGATGGAGGAAGCTCGTGCTGTAGACATTGCGCACCCGGTGCTCGCGGTCGATGAGGAAGACCTTGAGCACGTGGGACAGGTTGCCGGTCTCCCGGCCCTCCTCGTCGACCTCCCGCACGATGTACTGGCCGAACCCGTCCAGGATCGGCTGCAGCTCGGTGCGTGAGGGTGTCGTGAGCAGGGACCACAGCCGCTCGTCCCACGGCGCCTCCAGGTAGCTGTCCCCCCAATGCCGCAGCATGGCTTCGGGCGTGTCGCGCTCGGGGTCGAAGCTGAGTGAGATCAGGCGGACCTGCGACGCCAGCTCGGGTTCCGCCTCCAGGTCCTGCCGGATCATGGCCAAATTGGCGTTGGCCAGGGGACAGCCCTTGGCCTCCGTGCAGTTGAGGTAGATGAAGCTCAGCAGCACGTACCGGTCGCCGACGTAGTCGAACAGGCGGCGTTCGGCGCCGTCGGCGTCGAGGACCGTTCCGTCGACCGCGGTCTGAATGACCGGAAGCTCGTAGGTGCCGGGGGCCGGCGGCACGAACTCCAGGCCCGGCGGCGGCGTTGCGGCGACCGGTTCCGCGTTGACGGTCCCGGTCGGCGCCTGGCCGCAGGCCGCGCACAGCACGAGGCAGAGCGCCGCCGGTGCGGCGCTCCGCCACGCGCCCCGGCGACGCCCCGCCCTACTCCAGCGACGCACGTTTTTCGGGCGGCGGACCGTACAGCGAGTACGACCCGAACCGCATCAGGTGGGCCCGGCCGAGGTTCTCCTCGTAGAAGTCCACCGTGAACCGGTGCTCGAGCTCTTTGCCGTTCCAGGTGTAGGCCTTGAGGAACTGCTCGTTTTCGTCGCCCTTCTTGTCCCAGTTGCTGAGCAGCGAGGACGTGAAGTAGAGACGCTCGCCGTCCCAGCTCTGCGAGACCATGTTGAGCTGCGAGCCGATCTTCTTCTCGTAGACCAGCTTCGGCTTGAACGGATCGCCGACGTCGTACAGGCGCACCGTGCCGTCCATGAAGGTGTCCACCCACAGGTAGCGGTCGTCGGAGCTCAGGCTGATGGCCACCGGCAGCGGAACCTTCGAGGGATCACCGATGTCCGCGACCTCGGTGGCTTCCCACTGCCCGGGCTCCTGCTCGTGGATCAACCAGATCTTGGACGTCAGGGCGCTGGTCGTGAACGCGTAGTTGTGCTGTGAGCCCCAGGCCACCCGCAGCTCGAGCGGCGAGCCCGGGACGTCGAGGACCTGGCTGGGCTTGCGGGAGTGCAGGTCCCAGACCACCACCGTCTGCCCGAACCTCTTCATGGCCTCGGCATCCTGCAGCAGGGCCCCGAAGTCCATCATGTAGTTCGTCCACCCCGCGAAGGACGTCGTGAACATGACGTTGCGCCGCGGCAGAACCCTGACGTCGTAGCCCATGCCGTCCGCCACGTCCTCGATGCTGGCGCCCCTCGGGTTTTCGTTCGTCGGCATCCAGTGGGTCGCGATGTACTCGCCGCTGTTGCTGTACTCGACGAGGGCCGTCCTGCCGCCGTGGTCCCTGTCGTTGGAGAGGCCGGAGATGAGCATGCGGCCGGGCAGGGCGTAGAAGGTGTGCGGCCCGACCACGCCCCCGGTCTTCGCCACGAAGTCGGAGATCGTGCGGTGCAGCCGGGGCTGTGCGGCGTCGGTGGCGAGGTCGAAGATGAAGATCTTGCTGGTGTCGAGGCCGCCGGCCCAGAGGTACCGCCGGTCCTCACTGAGGCCGGCGTGGTGCGCCTCGTGGCGTCCGCCGACCGAGAGCGAGCTGATGACCTTGCCGTAGGTCTTCGACCCCGGTCTGACGTCGATGGTGACCAGCTTGTCGGACTCGTCGCCGACGCCCTCCTCGCCGAGCGTCCAGACGTAGAGGAAGTCCTCCTGCGAGGTGATCTTGGCCATGTACGGGGACTGGCAGGTTTCGTCGGCGACGGCTGCGCACGGGGCGAGGGACAGCAGCAGCCCGACGGCTGCCGCGACCGCGACGGCCGTTGACCCGACGGATGAGTCGTGCGATCGATGGGGATTCACGGCGTACCTCCAAGGTGCTCTGCAGTTGTTGGCGAACGGGTGCGAGAATTTATCTGGATTGAGTTTAGTTCTCAGAATATGGACTGACAATGATCGGACAACCGAGGTTCTTGACCGGACGTCCAGGGTGCTGAGGGTGGCACCGATGGGAATCGTCTCTCAGGTCTTGCGTTCGGTTCGATTGTCCGGTGGCGTCTTCTTCCACGCCGAGTTCTCCGCTCCCTTCTGCGTCGAGTCCCCCACCTGCGAGCACATCGCGGAGCTCCTCGGCCTCGGCCCGAGACGGGTGGTGCCGTTTCACATCGTGAAGGCGGGATCGTGTGAGGCGAGGATCGCCGCGCGCGAACCGATCCCGCTCGAGGCCGACGACGTGGTGGTGTTCTTCCACGGCGGCACCCACGAGGTGGCCTCACCCGGGGCCACGCAGAGGGTCCCCATCGCGCCGCTGCTGCCGCCGCCGCCGTACCACGGCCGCATCCAGGACGTCAGGCACGGTGGCGGGGGTGCCGTCACGACCATGATGTGTGGCTTCCTGCACCACGAGCCCGTCGTCTTCAACCCGTTGTTCTGCGGCCTGCCCGAGGTCATTGCCGTCAGCGGGCGGGAGCACGATCACACGAGGCGCCTGCACCGGATCCTGCAGGACATCGAGGACGAAGCCCGGGTCATGCAGCCAGGGTCGGAGTGTCTGATGGCCCGGCTGACGGAGGTCCTCTTCATCGAGGTCTTGAGGGCCTACATGGCACGGGTTCGGGACGGCAGGGGCCACTGGCTGCGCGGCATCCGGGACCCCTTCGTGAGCCGCGCGCTGCAGCTGATCCACGAGCAGCCGGCGCGGGACTGGTCGCTGGCTGCGCTCGGCCGCGAGGTCGGACGGTCCCGATCCGCTCTGAGCGAGCGGTTTTCGGAGATCGTCGGTGTGCCGCCCATGCAGTACCTGGCACGCTGGAGGATGCAGCTCGCTGCCCAGCTCCTGCTCGACTCCGAGGCCACCGTGGCCGGGGTCGGGGCGCGCGTCGGCTACGGCTCCGAGGCCGCGTTCAGCCGCGCGTTCCGGCGCATCGTGGGGATGCCGCCGGCGGCGTGGCGGCGCGAGCAGAGCCGCCCGTCGTCACTCTCCGCCGCTGCCGCCCTTCCCCTCGTGTCTGCGACCGGCGCGGGAGGCCTCCCGGTCCGGGTTTGACGTACCTCGGGGCGCTGCACCAGGCGCCGCGGGGGCTCTTGAAAGAAACAGGGCGCGGGCATTCGGCGGTGCCGGCGCCTGCGGGCTCCGGAGATCAATCGTCGTGGCCGGCGGCGGGCTCGAGCACGGTGTCCTTCGGGATGACCACCACGCCCGATCTGTCGACGAAGAATCGCGCGCGGTCGTCCTCGGGGTCCTCGCCGATCACAGTGCCGGGCGGGACGTGCACCCGCTTGTCGATGATGACCCGCCGCAGGCGCGAGTGGCGGCCGATCTCGACGCCGTCCATCAGCACACAGTCGGCGACCGAGGAGTAGGAGTTGATGCGGACTCCGGGCGACAGGATCGACCGCTCGACGCGGCCGCCGCTGACGATGGCCCCGTTGCAGACCAGCGAGTCGAGGATGATGCCCAGCCGACCGCCGGGTTGCTCCTGTGCGAACACCGTCTTCACCGGCGGCAGCTGGCGGGGCATGGTGCGCAGCGGCCACTCCTGATTGTAAAGGTTGAAGGTCGGGGCGACCCCCACCAGGTCCATGCTGGCCTCGTAGTAAGAGGCGATGGTGCCGATGTCTCGCCAGTACGGTTCCGGCTTGCGGTTCTCGTCGACGAAGGGGTGGGCGTAGAGGCGGCCGGACTCGACCAGCGACGGCAGGACGTCGTGCCCGAAGTCGTGCTTGCTCGTGGCGGCGGCGTCCTCGGTGAGCACCTTCAAGAGCACATCGCGTTCGAAGCAGTAGACGCCCATGTTGACCAGTGCGAACCCCGGCTTGCCGGGGATCGCGGCCGGGTTGACCGGCTTCTCCGCGAAGGAGCGAACCCGCCACGACTCGTCCACCTCGATCACGCCGAAGGCGGAGGCCTGCGCCAGCGGCACCTCGACCGCACCGATGGTGGCGAGGGCTCGGGCCCCCTCGTGCGCGTTGATCAGCTTCTGGTAGTCCATCGAGTAGACGTGGTCGCCGGAAAGGACCAGCACCCGGTGCGGCTGCTCCTGCTCGATGAGGTGGAGGTTGTGGAACACGGCATCGGCGGTGCCCTCGTACCAGCGCTGGCCGACGCGCAGCTGCGGCGGCACGGTGAAGATGTACTCGCCGAGCTCGGCCGAGAACAGCTGGCTCCAGCCGAGCTGGACGTGGCGCTCCAGGCTGCCGGACTTGTACTGGGTCAGGAGGTAGATCTTGCGCAGGCCCGAGTTCAGGCAGTTGGAGAGCGTGAAGTCGACGATCCGGTACATGCCGCCGAAGGGCACCGCCGGCTTCGAGCGGTCTCGGGTCAGCGGGAAGAGGCGCTCGCCCTGGCCGCCGGCGAGCACCAGCGCCAGCGTGTCGTGCAGAATCTCGTGTTTGCGGGCCATGGCGGCCCTCCGATCGTCAGGAGTCCCTGCATGGAGGATAGAGCCTTCGGGAGCGCGTGCCAAGGGGAGGGCCACGACGTCGTTGATCCGGAGATCCGTGAGCCGGGCCTTCGAACCAGCCCGAGACGGAACATCCCGGCGCGGATGAAGATGGCGGCATAGGCCAGCAGGATGAACGCCAGCACGCGGTCGGTCCACAGGCAGCCACGGCTCCGGAGCACGGCTCGAAAGCGTCCCGCCAGGATCGCCAGCACGACCTTGGAACCGACCAGCGACAGCAGCGGGCTGGGGGACAGGCCGCCCGAGAGACCGAAGCTGAGGGCGGCCCCGTACATCTCCAGCATCTCGCGCCTGTACGCGCGCGCCAGGTTGCCCGGTGGTAGGATCCGTTGCAGCGGGTTCCGAGACAATCGGTGAACGCCGGGGGAGATCGAGATGAAGACCATTCGGTTCACGCTCAACGGCAACGCGACTTCCATCGAGGTCGATCCGGAACGCATGCTGCTGTGGGTCCTGCGCACCGAGCTCGGTTTGACCGGCACCAAGTACGGCTGCGGCGAGGGCCTGTGCGGCTCGTGCTCCGTGCTGGTGAACGGGCGCGCGGAACGTTCGTGCCAGCTGCCGGTCGCGCAGGTGGCGGGGGCCGAGGTCGTCACCATCGAGGGCCTCGCTGCAGAGGGCGGGCTGCACCCGGTGCAGGCGGCCTTCGTCGCCCACGACGCCCTGCAGTGCGGCTTCTGCACGCCGGGCATGATCATCAGCGCGTGCGATCTGCTGGAGAACAGCGAATCGAGGCCGACGCGGCTCCAGATTCTCGATCACATGGAGCGCAACCTCTGCCGCTGTGGCGCCCACCCCCGGATCGTCGAGGCCATCGAGGAGGCTGCGGCCGCGATGGGCAAGGAGGGCCGATCATGAGCCCGGGCTCGTGGGAGATTTTCGAACACCTCGGCATCGACCCGCCGTCCGGGGTCAACCGGCGGCGGTTTCTGGAGCTCTTCGGCAGTGGCATCGTCATCGCCGTGTCGGCGCCCGGCGTGCTCGCGCAGGAGCGACCTGCCGCAAGCCGCTTCGGACGTCAGCTCCCCGGTGACTTCAACGCCTTCCTTCGCATCGGCGAAGACGGCCGGGTGACGTGCTTCACCGGCAAAATCGAGATGGGCCAGGGCATCCACAGCTCGCTGGCGCAGATGCTGGCCGACGAGCTCGAGGTGGCCCTCGACGTCGTCGACATGGTGATGGGCGACACCGATCTCTGCCCCTGGGACATGGGCACCTTCGGCTCGATGACGACGCGGTTCTTCGGGCCGCCGTTACGGGCCGCAGCGGCGGAAGCGCGGGCGGTGCTCCTGGAGCTGGCCGCTGAGAGGCTGGGAGCGCTCCGAGAAGACCTGCAGGTCCGCGACGGCGTGGTCTTCGTGGTCGCCGATCCCGCGCGCTCGGTCAGCTACGGCGAGCTCGCGAGTGGCCGGAAGATCGCGCGCCGTCTCGACGGCGACGCGGCCCTGGAGGCGGTCGGGGAATTCAGCATCGTCGGCCGGCCCCTGCGCCGCCGCGACGCCCTCGACAAGGTGACCGGGCGGGCCCTGTACTCCGGCGACGTCCGCCGCGACGGCATGGTCTACGCGCGGCTGTTGCGGCCGCCTGCGCACGGCGCTGCGCTCCTCGAGGTGGATGCGTCGGATCTGGGCCGTGTGCGCGGGGCCTCGCTGGTGCGGGACGGGGAGCTCGTGGCGGTGCTGCACGCGACCCCCGACGGGGCGGAGCGGGCCATGTCGCTGGTCAAGGCGAGGTGGGACGTTCCGGAGCTCGATCTCGACCCGGACTCGATCTTCGAGCACCTCAGGAAAGTGGCGCCGGCGGGCGAGCCGGTGGGCGGGGGCGGCGACTTGCAGGCCGGCCGAGCGGCGGCGGGCGTGCGCGCGGCGACCACCTACTACGACGGCTACGTCGCCCACGCGGCGATGGAGACCCACACGGCGGTCGCGGAGTTCGAGGGCGGCCGCTGCACCATCTGGGCCTCGACCCAGACCCCGTTCCCGCTGCGGGCGCAGGCGGCTGAGGCACTCGGGCTGGCAGAGGACAAGGTGCGGGTGATCCCGCCGTTCGTGGGCGGCGGGTTCGGCGGCAAGACCTTCAACCAGCAGGCGATCGAGGCCGCGCGGTTGGCCAGGAAGACCGGGCGACCGGTGCAGGTGGCGTGGTCGCGCACCGAGGAGTTCTTCTACGACACCTTCCGGCCGGCGGCGTTGGTGGAGATCGACGCCGGGGTGGGTGAAGGGGGACGCATGGTGTTCTGGGACTACACCACGTTCTTCGCCGGCGCGCGCGGCGCCGAACACTTCTACGCCGTGCCGAACCACCGCACGGTGGCCGCCCCCGGAGGCTGGCGCGGCGCTCCCGGCTCGCACCCCTTCGCCACCGGCGCATGGCGCGCACCGGGCAACAACACCAACACCTTTGCCCGCGAGTCGCACGTCGACGTTCTGGCGGCGGCGGCCGGGCTCGATCCGGTGGAGTTCCGGCGCCGCAATCTGACCGACCCCAAGATGCTGCGGGTGCTGGAGGCCGCTGCAGAGCGATTCGGCTGGCAACCGGCCAAGGCGCCGAGCGGCCGCGGACAGGGCTTCGCCCTGGGCATCGATGCAGGGACCTACGTCGGCCTCGCGGTCGAGGTGGAGGCGGATCCGAGCTCCGGCCGTGTGCGCGTCGTCCGCATGGTCTGCGCCCAGGACATGGGCCTCGCCATTAATCCCGAAGGCGCCACCATCCAGATGGAAGGCTGTCTGATGATGGGGCTCGGCTACGCGCTCACCGAGGAGGTCCGGTTCCAGGGGCGAAAGGTGCTCGACACCAACTTCGATACCTACGAGATTCCGCGTTTCTCGTGGCTTCCGGAGATCCAGACCGTCATTCTGGACGCCACGAACGATCCGCCCCAGGGCGGCGGCGAGCCGGCGATCATCGTCGTCGGCGCGGCCGTGGCCAACGCCGTCTTCGACGCCGTCGGCGCGCGGGTCGTGCGGATGCCGGTGACGCCGGAGCGGGTGAAAGCGGCGATGGGGGAGGGTTGATTTCGGATTTGGGATCTCGGATTTCCCGCCCGGCCCCCCGATTTCGGGGCACGTGCACGAGGGCCCGACACTCAAAATTCAAAACTCTTGCCTGCCTTCCCCTCGGCCTGCGAAATCCCCGGTTTCCGACTTCGGTTATCCCTCCGGGCATGTTAGGGTGACCGCCTCCCGCCGGCTCGAAGCCGGTGTGGGCAGGAAACGCCGCAGAATGGAGACTTCGAGATGATGTTCAGGCCATACGTCGCGCCCCTCGTCGCAGCTCTCGCCTTCCTGGTTGGAGGCTGCTCGAACGAACCCGCCGTGGAGGAGGCGCCCGCTGCAGAGAATGTCGTGATGGCGGCCTCGTCCCATGGCGCCTCGCCGAGCGCGCCGCGGATGGTGACCGGAACCGTCCTCGAGACCATGGACGCCGCGGGCTACACCTACGTCCGCGTGGACACCGGCGAGGCCGAGATCTGGGCCGCCTCGAACCGCTTTGCGGTCGCCGCCGGAGACCGCGTGACGCTGCCTCTGGAGACCCCCATGGAGGGCTTCCACAGCGCCAGCCTCGACCGTGACTTCGACCGCATCTACTTCGCCTCGTTCATCGTGCCGGAGGGCGAGATGCCCGCAGCCCCGGCGCAGGCCGCCGGCGCGGAGCTGCCGCCCGGCCACCCGTCGCTCGAGGCCTTCGCGATCGACTCCGGCGCCGCTGCCGCCGGCCCGGTGGGCGCGCCTGCCGGGGGCATGACGATCGCCGAGCTGTGGCAGCGTAAGGCCGACCTGGCCGGGAAAACGGTCACCGTGCGCGGCCGCGTCGTGAAGTACAACGGCGCCATCCTCGGCCGCAACTGGCTGCACCTGCAGGACGGCTCCGGCGAGCTCGCCGAGGGCACCAACGACATCACCGTGACGACCACTACCGAGGCCGCTGTGGGCGACGTGATCACCGCGACCGGGACGGTCGCCGTCGACAGGGACTTCGGCGCCGGCTACACCTACACCGTGATGCTCGAGGACGCCACCATCGTTCCGTAGCGTTTCGGGGTTGAGGGGCGGTGGTTACGTGCCGCCGCCGTCGCCGGACCGGCGGACCGTTGTCTGTCCGGCCGCGAAGAATGACGGGTTTCAGTCGTCGTCGTCGTCGTCGAGAATAGGTTTCGAGTCCTCGTCGTCCTCGTCGTCGTCGTCGTCGACGACGATCGGTGCGTCGTCGTCGACCTCGACGTCCGGCGCTTCCTCGTCGCGCCGCTTCTTGCGCGGCGGCGGCAGCGAGACCGGGCGCCGCGCCACCCGCGGCACGAAGCCCGTCCGGGCGCGCTCGAACTCCTGCTCGAGTGATTCCACGGCGTCGGCTTCCTTGGGCTTCAGCTCGCGGAGCTTCGGCTCGACGATGTCCTTCCGGTACTCGAGGATCCGGCCCTTCTTCTGGTTGAAGAGGTAGATCGTCGTCGGGGTGCCGGTGTCGAGCGTCACATCGCGGACCACCAGGCTCCCCTTTTTTCCGGCCTCGAGGTAGCCGAACCACAACGTGCTCTGCTTCGCGGCCATGACCCTGCCTCCCGCGGCGATCTTTCGAGTGCGGATCTTGCACGGTGACGGGCGAGGAATCAAGAGGGGGAAGGAATATTTCTGACGAACCGCGGTCAGGGCCCGCCCGAGAATGCGGCCGACCACGCCGCGAGCACCGCCCGGTCGTCCTCCGTCAAGCGCGCGTCGGCGTGCACGAGGAGGTAGATTTCGAGCGGCATCTCCCCCTTCTCGACCTCCTCCCAGATCTCCTCCGCCAGGCGCTGCTGTCGCTTCGGCTCGTAGGTTCCCCAGACCGAGAAGTTGAGGCGGTCGCGCGCTTCCCCGACGTCGCGCGAGACCAGCCACGACACCGGAGCGACCCGGCTGTACCACGGCCAGCGCGTCTCGTTGGAGTGGCAGTCGTAGCAGGACGTCCGGAGGACCTCGTCGACGGCCGGCGGCGCCGCGAGGTCGGCTGTCACGGGGGGATTGCTGCGGTCCACCGGGACCAGCTGAATCGCGAGTACGAGTCCGACCAGCGCTGTGCCGGACACCACGAGGGTTCTTCTCATTCCCGGAGCCCCTCCAGACGACTACGATCCATCCGTGCGATTGTGCCACGTTGCTCCCGGCCCGGACGGCTGGGGTGACATCGTT
>CAZMED010000086.1:0-11833 GCA_964565045.1 uncultured Thermoanaerobaculia bacterium | reverse complement strand
CGCACACGGCCGCCCGACCACCCGCCCGCCGTCGTTTGAACGTTCGAACGTTCAAACGTCGGGCTCATCCGGAATTCCATGGGACGGAGGCATCGGATCCGACCCGAGCCCGTCTCCGTGCCCGGATTCAGGTTCAGCGACAGCGGCAGATGGCAGTGACAGTTTCGGTGGCAGTTTCAGTGGCGGAGGGCCGCGTCCGTGGCAGCGACCGGGGCAGCGAGCCGGGGCAGTGAGCCGGGGGCGCGACCGCGGCATGGCCACCTCCGGCTGCTCGCCCACGCCGGGGTCGTTGATGGACCCGGCACCGCCACCGTGCCGGCGACCTTCGACGAGGTGCGCGCCATGACCTGGCGGCTGCTCAACCCGAGGGGATAACCGTGGTTTTGCTCGCGCGTTCGCCGGGACGCCGTGGCTGTCCACTGCCGCTGCCACTGTCTCGGCCACTGCAGCTGCCACTGCCACTGCCCGGCCGCCGTTGACCCCCCGAACCTGCACCGCCGCATGCTCAGCGGGTGGGTGGGTGGAAATCCGAAATCCCAAATCCCAAATCCGAAATGGGCGGGCGGGCGGCCTTCGTGAATCCTTCGTGACTTGGTGCCTTCGTGGTTCTGGGTGGGCGGGCGGCTCTGCGCCTCCGCGCCTCTGCGTTTTCGGGTGGGCGGGCGGCTCGGTGCCGTCTCTGTGCCCTCTGTGCGTCTGTGGTTCAACTGGGAGGGCGGGCGGAACGTTCGAACGTCAAACGTTCGAACGATGAACGCCGATCTTCGGGCAGATGTCTTCGAGAACGCAGTCGGCGCATCGTGGCGAGCGGGCGGAGCAGACGCGGCGCCCGTGCAGGATGAGGCGCGTCGAGAACAGGATCCACTCCTCGCGGGGGATCAGCTCCTCGAGCTCGGCCGCGATCCTCTCGGGGTCCTCGAGCCGGGTCAGGCCGAGGCGGCGGGCGAGGCGCCTCACATGGGTGTCCACGGTCACCCCGGCGGCGATCCCGAAGCCCTCGCCGAGGACCACCTTGGCGGTCTTGCGGCCGACCCCCGGCAGCTCCGCCAGGACCCCGATCATCTGCGGCACCTCGCCGCCGTGCCGCTCGACGACGATCCGCGCGGCCTCACGCAGCGCCGCCGCCTTGCGGCGGAACATCCCCGTCGAGCGGATGACGGACTCGAGCTCCGCCTGCGGCGCCGCGGCCAGCTCCGCGGGTCCCGGCCAGCGCGCGAAGAGCTCCGGCGTCACCCGGTTGACCCGGACGTCGGTGCACTGCGCCGACAGCACCGTCGCCACCAGCAGCTGCCACGGCGTCTCGAAGTCGAGCTCGCAGCTCGCGTCCGGGTACGCCGCGGCGAGGCGGGCGACGATCTCGGCGGCGCGTCCGGCGCGGTCCACGGTCAGTAGCTGAAGGTCGAGCCGCCGATGAACTCGCGCAGGATCGAGGTGTGCGGCACCTCGTCGGGGAAGATCGGCACGAACATCGACAGGTGCTTGAGCAACCTGAAGGCTTCGGTGTAGGCCGGGCTGACCCGCGGCACCTGGAGGAGGAAACGCTCGGCGAAGATCTTCAGCACCGCCGGCTCGTAGACCAGGGCCGAGTTGAACATGACGTCGGCCTGCTCCTGGAAAGGGAAGATCCACCGCCCCTCGCCCTGGCGCACGCGCTCCCACAGCTCGAGGGTGCGCTCGGCGGTGAAGCCGCGGTACAGCCGGTCGCGGACGATGCGGCGGATGAGCCGCGCGTCGGATGTGAAGATCCGGTTGTGGTCGTCGATCGCGAGCTGGGACAGGGCGGAGATGAAGATCCGGTAGAGGCTCCCTCGCGGGACCGACTGGGTCAGCCGGTCGTTGAGGCCGTGGATGCCCTCCACCACCAACACCTGGTGGGGATCGAGGCGCAGGGGAACGGCCTCCGAGTCCGGCTTGCGGCTACCGCTGATGAAGTCGAAGCGGGGCGTCAGCACCTCACGCCCCTCCAGCAGCTGGGCGAGGTGGAGGTGGAAGAGCTCGAGGTCGATGGCCTCGATCGACTCGAAGTCGGGCAGCCCGTCGCCGTTTTTCGGCGTCAGCTCGCGGTCGACATAGTAGTTGTCGAGCGACAGCGAGACCATCTCGATGCCGTTGACCCGCAGTTGGACGCCGAGGCGCTTGGCGAAGGTGGTCTTGCCCGACGAGGTCGGCCCGGCGATGGTGACCAGCCGCACGTCGGGCCGCCGCGACAGGATCTGGTCCGCCACCTTGGCGATTTTCTTCTCGTGCAGCCCCTCGGCGATGCGGATGATGTGGCGGACGTCGCCGTCGAGGCACAGCCGGTTGAGCTGGCCAACGTTCTGCACCCCCAGCAGCTCCTGCCAGCGGCGGGTTTCGACGTAGGTCTTGAAGAGCAGTGGGCGCGGGGTGAAGCGCGGCAGCTGGCTGCGGTCCGCGCGCCGCGGAAACCTCAGCAGCAGTCCATCCTCGTAAGGGATGACGCCGAAGGTCGGACAGCAGCCGGTATGGGGTGCGCAGGGGCCGTAGGCCAAGTCGACGAAGCGGCCGCAGCTCAGGGTGTGCACGGTCGAGGAGCGACGGGTCGCGAGCAGCAGCAGCTTGTCCTCGCAGCCGTTCGCAACGCAGTACCGCTCGGCCTCCTCGATGGTCACCGTCTGGCGCACGAATGGGCGCGCCTCGCGGTGGATCTCCTTCATCCGGGCCTCGATGGCCGGGGCCATCTCTTCGAGCGGCGGGTGGTCGCCGCGCATCCGGTAGTGGTAGCAGTTGCCCAGAGACTGCCCGATCACCGGACGCACCTCCGGGTAGAGCTCGCGGGACGCCTCGAAGAACATCAGGTTCACCGACCGCTTGTAGACCGACTCGCCCTCGCGGTCGCCGTAGGAAACGAGCTCGAGGTCGACCTCGCCCCGCAGCGGAAAGTCGAGCATCACCTGACGTCGGTTGACCATTGCCGACAGGACGGTGTCGGGGATCCGGCCGTTGATCTCGCGCAGGAACTCGGCGACCCGAATCCCGGCCTCGACGCGGTGGGTCCGGCCGCGGTAGCGCACCTCGACATGGCTGTTGGTTTCCATGATCCTCCGGAAGCTGCTGCGGCCACCGCGGCCGCAGTTCAAGACCGCCACTATAACCTGCCGGCGCCGTTGGTTCGAACCGGCGCCCGCCACGCTTCCCGCCGTCGCCGGAAGGTGCCGATGCCGGGAACGCGGTGCGACCGGCCTCGACGAACACCGCTCCCGAAGCCGGCCAAGATCGCCGCGATTACACTCTTGCGCAGCGCTCCGGGATTCGTATACTGGGTTTTCACACAAGGCGCCCATGCCATACCGAAGGGTGGTCGAATCAGTCGGCGATACGGGGGCATGGGCGCCGTTTTCATGCCGACGGGCCACCTCGTTCGAGGTGGCCCGATTCCGAAAGGCAGCGCCGGCCCGGTCTACTTGCCCTTGCCGATCTTCTTGGGCTCGCAGACCTCGCTCTTCTTCTTGACGACGGCCCGGCAGTCCTTGCAGAGGTAGCGGCCGGGCTTCGACTTGGCGGTGGACTGGCCTTTCTTGCAGCTCATGATCACTCGAGATTATATCTCGATACGGCCCGCAGGCAAGCGGGGACCGAGCCGCCGCCGCCGCATCGGTGGAGATCGACCCGCGTTCGAGCTACACTCGGCCCTCTGCGAAGGGGTTTTCAGGCATGCAGGTCCCAGACTGGTACACCGGCAGCGACGACAGCGGACGCGTCGCCGCAGGCATCGAGCGGGCGATCGAGCGGATGGACGACCGCACCGCGGACCACACCGACATCAAGGACCTCCACGCACTGCTGGGCCTCGAGCAGGAAATCAACTGGCGCAACTTCCTCTTCGGCCTGATCGGCACGATCCACTACGACCTCGAGGAGATCGACAGCGCGCGTGCGGTGCTCGAGGAGTCCATCACCTCCTACAAGGCCTACCTCGAGACCTTCGACGAGGTCCTCAGCGTGTACTGCCAGTCCTGCTACACACTGGGCGTCATCCTTTTCGACGACGGCCGCTACGGGGAGGCGATCCCGTATTTCCTGCGCTGCCTCCCCTACATGCACGAGGTGTACGACGACACCTACATCGGCCACATCTTCACCTTTCTCTCGCTGTGCCTGACCTGGACCAACCAGGCTGGATTCAGCATCGTGTTCGCGGAGGCCGCGGCCTACGTCCGCCGCTGCGACTGCGAGTCGCTGGAGCAGCTGATGGTCGCCTTCGGCGACGTCGGCGAGATCGGCAAGGCGACCGACGTCTTCCACCTTCTGCAGCGCCACTGCCAGGACTACGAGCACTACGACCGCGTGCTCGAGTACGCCGAGCAGAACCTCGGCGAGTCGGGCATCGTCAACTGACACCCGCCGCTGCGGCGCACAGCACCGCGATCGCAGCGAACACGACCCACGCGAGGTGGCGGCCGCGGCTCGCGCCCGCGGTGAGGACCGCGCTCACGCCAAAGGTCGCGGCGATGGATCGCAGCACTCCCTGCGCGACGCTGACCCGCTGCACCGCACCGGAGAGGAACACGAGCACCGCGGCCAGCCCCCACCACGCCACCGTCGTCAGGTGCCATGCGAAACGGAGGGTCGCGCGGGTGAATCGGTCGTCCCCGAAGAGCGGGGGCAGGTCGGCGCGGCGCAGCAGGCGGACGAGGAGGTAGCGCTCGCCGAGCCAGGAGTGGGCGATTCCGATTCCCACGGTCAGGACCGCCGCCGTCGCCAGCATCCAGCTCATGCCCCACCCCCGCCCGGGCCTGTTCACCGCAAACACCGGGAACCGCAGCGCCCGTGGCCGCGGGCCCATCATACCGCGGAGGCACGCAGGAGGGGCGCAGCCGGCAGGCTCAGCGGCGCGCCCTGCGGATGGCGGTGAGGGCCGCGGGGTCGGGCAGCCGAACGCTGACCGAGCCGTTCCAGGGGTGCACCTCGAGCCCGCTCAGAAAACCCCCGCGCACCCACAGGATCACGCCCACAGGCTCGCCCTCCGGCGACTCGCCATCGGCCATCAGCAACGGGCTCGCCGAGCCTTCCGCGCCGCCGCCTTCCACCTCGAGATCGATGCTCGGGCACCCGCAGCCGCAGCCGCCGACGACCCGCGCCCCCTCGAGCTGCCCGAGATAGCGAACGGCCCCGGCGCCGGCCCCGCCGAGGAGCGCCTCGATCAGCTCCAGCTCACGTTCGCTCAGGGGCCGCGGAGCCCCGGCTCGGGTACCACGCATCGCCCATCCATTCCGCGGCCGCGGCCTCGAACGGACGGCGGGCCGGGGCCGCCTCGAGCTCGGCGCGGCCCGCCTCGGATCGCGACCGGCGATCACGCCGGATGATACGGCTCCGGGTGATCGAGGTTCTCGATCCGGAGGGGGCGGACGGACCGGGCCGCGTCCGACAGGAAATGAGAATCAAATTCATTGTCGCGAACCTGCCGAGGCCGTAGAATGACCCGGCACGAGCCCGGGGGCAACGGATGACGACCACCCTGAACGCGCGCTTCATCGATATCGTCGCGCAGCGCGGCGAGCGGACCGCGCTCGTCGTCAAGCACGGCGGACGGTGGCGGGAGCTCTCCTTCAACGAGGTCTTCGAGCGGGTGCAGCAGACCGCTTTCGGCCTGCAATCCCTGGGCTACGGACCCGGGGAGCGGGTCGCGATCCTGTCCGAGAACCGGCCGGAGTGGGCCACCACCGACTTCGGCGCCATGGCTGCCGGGCTGGTCACGGTCCCCCTCTACACGACGCTGATCGGCAGCCAGATCGCCTCCATCCTCAACGACGCCGAGGTGCGCGCGATCTTCGTCTCCTCGCGGGAGCACCTGCACAGCGTGCTCGCGATCCGCGGCGCGGTGCCGTCGCTCGAGAAGATCGTGGTCTTCGACCCGCAGGGGGCCGAGGAGGACGGGTCCGTCATCAGCCTCGACAGCCTGCAGGCGATGGGCGCGGGCCGCAGCCGGGACGAGTTCGTGCAGATGGCCGTCGGCGCCGGCCCCTCGGACGTGGTCACCATCGTCTACACGTCCGGTACGACCGGCGACCCGAAAGGGGTCGTCCTCGATCATCGCGGCTTCCTCGCCGAGTACGAGGCGGTGTACCCGGCCTTCGAGGGCACGGAAGGCGACACCCTGATCTCCTTCCTGCCCCTTTCGCACATCCTGCAGCGGGTCGTGGACAGCTTCGCGCTGCTCCACGGCTTCCGGGTCGCCTACGTCGAAAGCCTGGAGGCGCTGGGCGAGAACCTGCGCGAGATCCGGCCCACCCACATGGTGGCGGTGCCGAGGGTGTACGAGAAGATCCACGGCCGCATCCACGCCGGCGTCCAGCAGGGTCAGGCTCTCAGACGGGCGATCTTCAACTGGGCGATCGGTGTGGGAAGACGCTGGAACGAGGCCGTCGTCCGCGGCCGCGTCGGCCCGCTCCTCGAGCTGCAGCGCCGCATCGCGCACGCCCTGGTTTTCGCGAAGATCCATGCCGCGACCGGCGGCAACCTGCAGTTCTACGTGTCGACGGGCGCGCCCCTGGCCAAGGGCCTGGCCGAGTTCTTCGACGCCGTCGGTATCCGCATTATCGAAGCCTGGGGCATGACCGAGCTCACCGGGGCGGCAACCGCCAACACCCGCAGCGACTGCCGGTTCGGCAGCGTCGGCAAGCCCGGGCCGGGGGTCGAGCTCACGATCACATCCGAGGGCGAGATCTGCGTTCGGGGCGGCATCGTCATGCAGGGCTACTGGCGCAGGCCGGAAGCCACCGCCGAGGCCATCGACGGCGACGGCTGGCTGCACACCGGCGACGTGGGCCACATCGACGACGACGGATTCCTCTACATCACCGACCGCATCAAGGAGCTGATCGTCACTGCGGGCGGCAAGAACGTCGCCCCGCAACCGCTCGAGAACGCGCTCAAGGCCGACCGCCACATCGCCCAGGCGATGGTCGTCGGCGACCGCCGCAACTTCATCGGCGCACTCATCGTCCCGCAGTTCGAGGTGCTCGAGGGGTGGGCCGCCGAGCGCGGGATCACGGGAGCACTCGAGACGCTCTGCGCCGACCCGAGGGTCCTCTCCCACTACGAAGGGATCGTCGAGGCGACGATGGCCGCGTTCTCGCGCTACGAGCGGGTGCGGGCGTTTCGGCTCGTGCCGCGGGAGTTCAGCCAGGAGGCCGGCGAGCTGACGCCGACCCTCAAGCTCAAGCGCCGCGTCCTGCTCGCCGAGTACGCCGAGCTCATCGAGGAGCTGTACCGCGAGCCGGCGGCGCCGCCGCCTCAACCCGAACCGGCACGCCGTTGAGCACCGCGTTGCCGCACAGGGGGTCCACCACCCGCGCGTCGGTGACGTCGTTGGCGCTGACCCCGGGCCGGCCCGCAGCGACCGTCTGACGGGTCCCCGGACGATCGTGGCCCCAGCCGTGCGGCAGGCTGACGACGCCGGGCATGAGCTCGTCGCTCGGCTCGAGCGGGGCCTCGATGCGCCCGCTGCGCGACACGACCGTGACTCGATCCACGCATTCGAGGCCGAGCCGCGCCACGTCCTCGGGGTGCATGCGCAGCGTGCAGCGCTCCCGCCCCCGCATCAGGCGCGGAAGGTTGTGCATCCACGAGTTGTTGCTGCGCAGGTCGCGGCGGCCGACGAGCAGCAGGCCGGCGTCCGCGCCTGCCGCCTCGAGGCTCGCCTCCAGGCGCGGGATGTCGGCCGCGAGCGCCTCCGGCACGAGCTCGATGCGCCGGTCCTCCGTACGCAGCCTGGACGGCAGGCAGGGCTCCAGGGGCCCGAGATCGAGGCCGTGCGGCGCCCGCTCGAGCTTCGCCAGGCTGAGACCGCCGCCCAGCGGATTCCAGCCCGAGCCGTAGGGACCGAAGCGCAGGCCCAGGTCGAGGGCGCGGCGCGGGCCGAGGCCGGCGGCGAGCCGCCTCTTCAGGCGCCCGGCCCAAGGGCCGTCGTCGAGGCGGCGCTCGAGTGCGGCGAAGATCTGCCAGTCGTGGCGGGTGTCGGGGCCGGGCGCGAACAGCGCCGGCGAGTAGCGGGCCACGTTGCGCACCGCCAGCAGGTTGAAAACCAGGTCGTAGTGGTCGTGCTCGAGGGCCGAGGTCGGCGGCAGGATGAGGTCGGCGTGGCGCGTGGTCTCGTTGAGGTAGAAATCGACCGCCACCATGAAGTCGAGCTGCCGCAGCGCCTCGTCGAGGCGTCCGCCGTCGGGGGTCGACAGCACCGGGTTCCCGGCCACGGTGAGGAGCGCCCGCACCTGGCCCTCGCCGGGGGAGAGGATCTCGTCGGCGAGCGCCGCCACCGGCAGCTCGCCGCCGAACTCCGGCAGCCCGCGCACCCGGCTCCTCCGCCGGCCGAGGCTGCCGCGGCCGGTCTGCGCCACGAGGTCGACGGCGGGCTTCGTGAACATCGCGCCGCCCGGCCGGTCGAGGTTGCCGGTGACGATGTTGAGGAGGTTGATCAGCCACTGACAGAGGCCGCCGAAGATCTGGATCGAGACCCCGGTGCGGCCGTAGCACACCGCGGACGGGGCGGCCGCGAACTCGCGCGCCATGGTGCGGATCTCCCGCGCCGCGATGCCCGTCGCCGCCGCGACCCGATCCGGCTCGAACGCCGCCATCAGCCGGCGCACCTCGTCGAGCGGGCTGCAGAGCTGCGCCAGCCGCCCGGGCCGCTCCAGGCGCTCCTCGAAGATCACCTGCAGCAGCGCCGCGAGCAGCAGGGCGTCGGTCCCGGGGCGGATGAAGTGGTGGCGGTCCGCCACCCGCGCGGTCTCGCTGCGGCGCGGGTCGACCACCACCAGCCGGCCGCCGCGGCGCCGCAGCGCCTCGAGCCGCCGCGCGATGCCCGGCGCCGTCATCATGCTGCCGTTCGAAACCAGCGGGTTGGCGCCGAGCACCAGCAGGTGGTGGGTGCGGTCGATGTCCGGCACCGGCAGGAGCAGCTTGTGGCCGAACATGAGGGCCGCCGCCACGTGGTGAGGCAGCTGGTCGACCGAGGTCGCGGAGTATCGGTTGACCGTGCGCAGGCACCTGATCAGGGGCGGGCCGAAGAGCAGCGAGCCCCAGTTGTGGACCGTCGGGTTGCCCAGGTAGACCGCCACCGCGTCGCGGCCGTGGGCGCGCTGTACCGCCCGCACGCGTTCGGCGACCTCGTCGTACGCCTCGTCCCAACCGACGGCGGTCCACTCGCCGCCGCTCCGCTTCAGCGGTCGCCGCAGCCGCTCGGGGTCGCGGTGGATGTCCTGCAGGGCGACCGCCTTGGGGCAGATGTGGCCGCGGCTGAAGGGGTCGTCGCGGTCGCCGCGGATCGACACCACCTCGCCGCCGCGGTGCTCGATGGCGAGCCCGCAGATCGCCTCGCACAGGTTGCAGGCCCTGAAGTGCGTCGCCGCCGGTGTTTCGTCCGAGGCCACTGCGGAGATTGTACCCAAGCCGCACCGCGCCGGGCGGCGCGGCCCGTGACCTCACTCCTCGCCTTCGTCCAGCTCCCTGAGCCGCCGCAGGATGTCGCGCGGGCTGCTCGAGGCGGAGATCTGCAGCAGCTTCTCCATCTTCTTCTCCTCGATCTGCCTGCGGTTCATCACCTTCTGCTTGTACGCGGCCTGCAGGGCCTCGATCAGGGCCGAGAGCTCACAGGGCTTCTGCAGGTAGGAGAACGCGCCGATCTTGGTGCACTCCACCGCCGACTGCAGCGCTCCGTGACCGGTCAGGATCACCACCTCGAGCCATTTGTGCTCCTGCTTGAGGAGCCGCAGCGTCTCCTCACCCGAGATGCCCGGCATCTTGAGATCCACGAGCGCGACGTCGATGGGCTGCTGCTTCGCCGCCTCGATGGCCTTGTCGCCCCGATTCACTGCGATGACGTGGAAATCCCTGAGCTCCAGGCTCTTGCTGATGGACTCCAGGAACTGCTCCTCGTCGTCCACGATCAACAGGTTGATCTTCTCTTTCTTCATCTGATTCACCCTTCCGCGTGACGGTCGCGATTCGAATTCAGGGTCACCGAACGCATGCTGTTGCCGCCGGGATCACATGCCCGCCGCGTCGATCCACCTCCAGTACCCGAACACGACCCAGACCCAGAGCACCACCAGGCTGAGAACCCAGACCGCCAGGCCGTGGACCAGGAAGTCCTTCATGGTCAGCAGCTGCTCGCCGGTCTCCGGATCCCTGGCGATGCTGTAGCAGATGGCGTTGTTGGGCGTGCCGATGATCAGGAAGTGGGCGAACGACGACGCGAAGGCGGTGATCAGTCCGACCAGGAGCGGCGAGGTCCCGGAGAGGGTCGCCATCGGGACGGTGATCGGCCCGACCGCAGCCACCGTGGCCCCGTCGCTCATGAAATTGGTGAGAAGTCCGGTGACCAGGCTCGCGGAGACGATCAGCCCGTCGCCGCTCTTGAGGATTTCCGGCAGGACGGCGATGAAGCTGTTGGCCAGCCAGAGCGCCGCGCCGGTGGACGCGAGGCCGTAGCCCATGGCGCTCGCTGCCGCGTAAAGGGCCACGACGTCCCAGTGGATGCCGTTGATGTCCTTCCACCTCAGGATCCCGAGCACGTTGAGGAGGACCAGGGCGAGGATCACCGGCCCCCCCATGCCGACCACGTCGGACATCGTGACCCAGAGGGCGATCAGGATCACCAGAACGGTGGCCGCCTTGTACTCGTCGCGCGTCATCTTGCCGATCTTCTGTCCCTCCCGCCTGACGACGGCGGCGACATTGACCGACTTGACGGCGATCCGCTTGCGGAACACCAGCAGGAAGTACAGGGCGATGGTGATGGACATGACAGGAACGAATGGCAGGCCGAGCTTCACCCATTCGGCGAACGAGAGCTGGATGCCGTAATCGGAGAAGATGCCCAGCATGACGGCGTTGCGCCCGCCCGCGGCCGGTGATCCCGGCCCCCCGACGTTGGCGCAGAAGGTCAGCATGAGGAGCATGAAGACCACGAGCCCTTTGTCCTTCTTGAGACCGGCGGCGTTGATGGCGCCCAGGTACACCAGCATGAGAATCGGAGCGAGAAACGCCACCAGAGCGTGCTCCGACAGGAACGCTGCGGTCACCGACAGGAGCGGCGCGAAGATGAGGCCGAACTTCCACAGCGACGTGCTCGTGCCGAGGAGCAGAATGCCGATGCGGCGGTCGAGACCCGTCTTCGTGATGGCGCCGGCGAACGCGAGCACGCCGAAGATGAAGATCACGGAGTCCTTGGCGTAGGCCTTGGCCACCTGGTCGGCCGGGAAGACCCCGAAGAAGTACATGAGCACGCCCACCAGCAGGGCCGTGATCCCGATCGGCACGGCGGCCGTGGCCCAGAAGAGGGCCGCCACCACGAGCACGCCGATCATGACCTGCGCCCTCAGGGCGACCGCCTCGACGGTCGGGGCCTGCTTCATTTTCGAGCCGTCAGGAGCTTCCACCTCGCGATACAGCGAGGCCTTCTTCCCGTAGTACTCGGTGATGGTCTCGCCGGCCGCCATCTTGCGGTAGTCGGAGTAACCGGCGATGGACTCCACACCTTCGCCGCCCTTGGGCGACGACAGGAAGTTGACGAGCTGAGCGGGCGGCGGCATCAGGACGACGCCCAGAAAGAGGGCGAGGCCGAGGAGCATGACGCCCGGCCGGGCGTTCTGGACGCCGATCAGCCACTGCTTGAACCCGGCGCCCGGGACCGCGGTGATCTCGTGCTTCGCCATGGCGTAGACGCGTTCCTCGGCAGCCCGCCGCAGCGTGTCGACGATCTCTTCGATGGGCGACGGCTTCTCCAGGTAGGCGAAGACGTCGTGCTTGCCGGTGAGGCGCGCCGACTCGATGCTGCCGTGGCCGGTGTGCATGACGATCTGCACCTCGGGAC
>CAZMED010000085.1:0-11845 GCA_964565045.1 uncultured Thermoanaerobaculia bacterium | reverse complement strand
GCCTCGAAAGCGAGGCGCCGGTGGGAGATGGCGTTCTTCTCGTCCTCGTCCATCTCGCCGTAGGTGCGCCCGCCGGGTTGCTCCGGCACGAACACGCTGTCCCACCCGAAGCCCCCGCGCCCGCGCGGGCGCTCGGATATACGGCCCGCGACCACGCCCTCGCCGAAGACCTCGGTTTCACCGTCGGTGGCGCACAAAAGGCAGCGGGCCGTCGCGCCCGGGTCGCCGAAGGCCCGCGCCATGCGCGCGATCCCCTCGGCGCCGACGCTCGCCAGCACCCACCGCACCAGCGGCCCGGGAAACCCGCCCAGTCCGGCGAGCTCGAGCCCGGTGTCTTCGACCAGCACCGGGCGGCCCAGCCGGCGCGCGGCGGTCGCCGCCTTGTCCCGTACGACCTCCATGAGGTCGAGCGACTGGATCTCCGGCAGGTCGAGGTCGCGACTCTCGAGGGCCCGCCCCAGCACCGCCTCGGCCTCGCGCAGCTTGTTGGGGTTCGAGGTCACGAAGACCAGGTTCTCGAACCGCATCAGACGGGGGCGGCGCCGTCGTCGAGGCGTTCCATGTCGATGCGGTAGATCTCGATGGCGCGACTCAGTCCCTTCAGCTGCACCGAGCCGAGCGGCTCGGTCGGGAACAGCTCGCTGACCGCCGTCCAGGTGCTCTCGCCGAGCACGATCGAGCCCGGCTTGGCGACGTGCTCCTCGAGTCTGGCGGTGACGTTGACCGTGTTGCCGAGCACCGTGTAGTCGACGCGCCTCTCGGAGCCGATGTCCCCGACCACCACCGGCCCCGAGTTGACCGCCACCCGGACCTCGATCCGCTCCAACCCCTCGGCCTCTCGCCCGGCGTTCCATTGCTCGAGCGCCTTCAGGAGCTCGATCGCCGAGCGGACCGCCCGCTCGGCGTGGTCCGCCTGCGGCAGCGGTGCGCCGAAGAAGGCCATCACGGCGTCGCCGATGAACTTGTCGAGGGTGCCGCCGTAGGTGAAGATCACGTCGGCGGCGAGCGAGAAGAACTGGTTGAGGAAGGCCGCCACCTCTTCCGGCGGCAGGCTCTCGCAGCGCGCGGTGAAGCCGACGATGTCGGCGAACAGGATCGAGGTCTCCCGCACCGTGACGGACGCGCCGCCGGAGCCGGTGTCCGAAAGAACGGCCTCGATCACCGCCGGCGAGTGGTAGCGTTCCAGCCGGTCGCGGGCCTGCCGCTCGCGGCGGATGCGGTCGTTCAGCTGCGCCCTCTCGATGGCCACGGCGGCGTAGTTGGCAAGCGCGGTCAGGAGGTCGAGGTCGGAGGCGGAGAACGAGCCCACGTGCAGCGGCGAGTCCACGTAGATGACGCCGATCACGCGTTCGCGGTGCCACAGCGGCGCGCACATGGCCGAGCGGATCTGGTGAATGCGGACGCTGCGCCCGGCCTCGAAGCGTTGGTCGGCCTGGGCGTCGTGGGTCAGGATGGCCACCTGCTGCCGGGACACCATGTCGAGGATGGTGCGCGAGATCGGCACCTCCTCGTCGGCCCCTCCCTGGGACTCGCGGACCCGGTTGAGCTCGAGCTTCGGCTCCCCCTTGTCGTCGAACAGGACGATGAAGCCGCGATCGACCAGGAGGTGGTCGAACACCAGGTCCATCACCTTGTCGAGAACCGGCTCGAGTTCCTCCACCTGAATCAGGACCTTGGCCACCTGCGCCAGGATCTCGAACACGCGTTCGCGGGCACCGACCTCCTTCGAGATCTCCTGCGGTTGGCCCTCGAGACCGTAGTCCTGGTTGAACTCCGACAACGGCCGCAGGTAGGTGGCGGAGGTCAGCCCGGAGGTGTCGGTGGCCTCGACCGCCTCCACGGTGAGCTCGAAGCTGCCGATCCCGAGCAGGTCGCCGACGGAGAACGGTCCGGATGGCAGGAACGCGTCGTTGATCCTGACGCCGTTCGTGGACTCGAGGTCAACCAGCAGGAACGAGCCGTCCCGCTCCTCCACCCGGGCGTGGTGCCGCGACACCGAGAAGTCGCGCAGCACGACGTCGTTGTCGCTCGAGCGACCGAGTGTGAGCCCGTCCCGAACCGGGATCCTCTGGCTGACACCACCATCCTCGAAGACGAGCTCCAGCATGTGCCAACATTGTACCGCCGATCACGGACGCCCGATCACCTGCGCCCGCGCGGCGCCCGGGCGTCCGGGCGCAGCGGCTTGAACCACTCGAGCAGCCGGTCGCGGAGGTCGCGGTCGCGCTCGCCGTCGGGGTTGAGGGCCGAAAGCTCGACCAGCGGGCCGCCGCAGGCGTAAAGGCGGCGCGCCGCCAGCATCCACCAGCGCGGGTCGCCCTGCTCGAGCACGCCCAGCCACAACCCGCAGCCTTCGGGCGCGAGGGGGTCGACGCCCGACGCGCCCATGGCCTCGAGGCTCGAGCGCAGGACACGTTCGCCGTCGACGGTGCAGCCTCCGGCGGCCCACCGCGTGACCGAGCCTTCGAGGGCGGCGAACGCCTGGTCGTAGACGTGCGAGCCCCAACCCTGCTTGTCGCCCTTCGGCTTGACGATGAATCGGCTCAAGCTGATGGCCTCGACGAGCTTGAGAAGGTTGATCCGGACGCTGCGGTCACGCGAGAGCCGCATCGTTTCGAGCAGCAGCTCGAGGTCCTCGGGGCCCACCAGCCGCTCCACCGCCATCAGGCTGTCGCCCACCGGCCGCTGAAGCGTGATGCCCTGCCAGTCCGAGAACCCCCGCCCCTCCTGGGCGAGCGCGCTGTGCAGCCAGAGCTGGATGAGCGGTCGCGCGCGCAGCGTGAGCTCGACCAGCTCGATCTCTTCGGCGAGCAGGGCGGAGGCGCGGTCGTCGACGCCGCCCCGGACATCCGGCCGACGGTCCGCGATCAGGTCGCGATAGCCGTAGGCGGCGGCCTGTCGGACTCTGGGGGAGGTCGAGGCCACCCCCTCGCGATACGCCGGCAGCAGCAGCGGGTCGTGAAAAGCGGCGCCCCCGACCAGCAGGCTGACCCGCGTCTCGTCGTCGAGCCCGCCCGAACGCCAGAGCTCGAGGAGCGAGCTCGGTCCCGGCCACGATGCCAACACCTCCCGGTGCAGGGTCTCGCGGACCCGGGAGTCGAAGTACGCGCCGGGAAACCAGGCGACGCCCTCCGTCGGCACCGCCGCGCCCCCGATCGCCGCCGCCAGCATGATCACCGCCACGCCCATCGCCGCCTCCGTCGCTCTGTGCGAGGATACTGCAATGAGCGCCCGCATGAAGCTGGTGGTCGCCTATCTCGGCACGCCGTTCTCCGGCTGGCAGCGCCAGGGCGGGCGGCCCACGGTCCAGGGCGAGCTCGAGCGGGCGCTCGCCGCCGTCACCGGCGGCGGCGGGATCGCCGTCGTCGGCGCCGGCCGCACCGACGCCGGAGTGCACGCCGCCGGCCAGGTGGCACACTGCGACCTACCGGGCCGGATCCCGGGCGACGACCTGTGCCGCGCGCTCAACGCCGTCCTGCCGGCCGCGATCCGGGTGCGCGGCTGCCGTGCGGTAGGCGCAGGCTTCCACGCCCGTTACGGCGCCCGCGGCAAGCTCTACCGGTATCGCGTCCGCCGCCGGAAGCCGCTGCCCTGGGACGACCCCCGGGTCGCCGTGGCGCCGCCGGACCTCGACCTCGAGGCGCTCGAGGAGGCCCTGAGCCTGCTCCCTGGGAGCCGCGACTGGGCCTCGTTCACCGTCACGGATCCCGGCCCGGAGTCCACGGTGCGCGACCTGTACCGGGTCGAGCTCGCGCGGCGGCGCGACGGTTTCGACATCGACTTCGTCGGCGCCGGCTTCCTGCGCTACCAGGTCCGCCGCATGGTCGGCGCGGCGCTCGAGGTGGGCAGCGGCCGGCGGCCGCTCGACGATCTGCGCTCGCTGATCGGGGAGCCGCGCCCGGGCGCGAGGATCCGGACCGCACCGGCCGACGGTCTGTGCCTCGAGCACGTGTACTACCGGCAGGCGCCGGGTCTCCGCTTCGCCTGACCGCCGCCCCCGTCCTTCGAAAGCGCTGTGGTAGACTTCGCAATCCTGGTGCTCAGTGTCATGCAACCTCTGGATGAAATCGCCCGGCCCGGGACCCGCGAACGCGAGATCCTGGAGCGCATCGACCCCCAGCGGCTCCCCCGTCACGTGGCCATCATCATGGACGGGAACGGGCGCTGGGCCGAGGCGCGAAAGCTGCCGCGGGTCGAGGGCCACCGCGCCGGCATCCGGGCGGTGCGCGAGGCGGTCGAAACCGCGGCGCGCCTCGGCCTCGAGACAATCACCCTGTACGCCTTCTCGACCGAGAACTGGAAGCGGCCGCGCCACGAGGTGGCGACGCTGATGGCCCTGCTCAAGGAGTACATCGAGCGCGAGCTCGACAACCTGCGCTCCAACAACCTCCGCTTTCGTCCGGTCGGCCGCATCGACCAGCTCGAGCCCTCGGTGCAGCAGGCGCTCGACCGCGCCGTCAGCGCGACCGCCGAGTGCACCGGCACCCTGATCCAGATGGCGCTCAATTACTCCGGCCGCCAGGAGATCACCGACCTCGTGCGGCGGGCGGTCGAGGAAGCGGCGGCGAACCGCGTCGCGGCCGAGGCGATCGACGAGCAGTGGATCGAGTCCCGCCTCGCGACCGCCGGCACGCCCGATCCGGACCTCCTCATCCGCACCTCCGGCGAGCAGCGGATCTCCAACTTCCTGCTCTGGCAGGTCGCCTACGCCGAGATCTACTTCTCTCCGGTGCTGTGGCCCGACTTCAGGGTGGCGGACCTGCTCACGGCGCTGCTCGACTACCAACGGCGGGAGCGGCGATTCGGCGGGCTCGCTCCACGCAGCGGCGTTTTGACCCCGCCCGGCACGGCGCGGGCCTAGACGATGGCGCGCGGCCAGCGCGAGCTCGTCGCCCTCGCCGCGATCCCGCTGCTGGCTGCGACCATCGTGTTCCTGCCCCCGTGGGCCTTTCTGACGGTGATCGCCGGCGCCGCCGCGCTCGCCTGCGACGAGCTCCTGAGCATGGCCCGCGGAATCGGCCTCGCCGCCCGGCGCGTGACCCCCATCCTGCTCCTCCTCGCCCTCCTGGCCGCAGCCTGGGTCGTCGGTGTGAGCGGCCTCGGGGTGGCGGTCATCGCCGTCGTCGTCATCCTGCCGACCCTGCGCATCGCCGACAAGGAGGCGCCGTCGGGCAGCCTCGGGGGGGCCGCGGCCGAGATCTTCGCGGTCCTCTACCTGGGCGCCACCGCCGCCTGCCTCGGCTGGATCCGGCTCTGGCCCGATCACCCGCAGGGCGTGAAGCTGCTGGTCTTCTTCCTGTTCTGCATCTGGGTCGGCGACTCGGGGGCCTACTATCTCGGGCGCCGTTTCGGGCGCCACAAGATGGCGCCGCGGATCAGCCCCAACAAGACGCTCGAGGGCCTCGCCGGCGGCGTGCTCGCGACCTTTGTCGCCGCCGCCCTCGGCGCCTGGGCGCTCGGTCTCGGCCTCGCCCCGCTCCACGTTGCCGCACTCGCGGCCCTGTTGGCGGCCGCCGCCCCGGTGGGCGACCTCGTCGAGTCGCTGTTCAAGAGGGACAGCGGCGTCAAGGACTCGTCGTCGCTCCTCCCCGGACACGGCGGTTTTCTCGACCGCACCGACAGCCTCTTCTACGCCGCACCCTTCGTCATCGCCTACCTCGCCGTGGCCGGTCTCCTGTGACCCGTCGCGGCGCCCGAAACGCCCTGCCGCGGATCTCGCGCAGGTGCCGGAAATACCGCCCGGCCCAACGGGGTTCGCACAGTCGATGCTGACGCTGCTCGCATTCATCTTCGTCGTCGGGGTCCTGATCACCATCCACGAGGCCGGGCACTTCGTCGTCGCCCGGCTCCTGGGCGCACCGGTGGAGGTCTTCTCGATCGGCTTCGGAAAGCGGCTGTGGGGCTTCGAACGCGGCGGCACCGACTACCGCATCTCGCTGATCCCGCTCGGCGGCTACGTCCGAATCATCGGTCTCGGACCCGACGAGTCCGACGTGGTGCGCGGCGAGGCGGAAGAGACCCGGCTCCTGCCGCGCTGGCGCCGCGCCCTGATCCTGCTCGCCGGACCCCTCACCAACATCGTCGCAGCGGTCCTCTTCGTGGCCCTCGCCTTCACGATGGGCGTCGAAACGGCCGCCTACCTCGAGGAGGAGCCGGTGGTCGGCTGGGTGGCTCCGGGGTCCGCGGCCGACGTCGCCGGGGTCAGGGAGGGCGATGCCGTACGGGCGATCGGAGGGGACGAGGTCGAGCTCTGGCGGGACCTGGAGATCGCTCTCCTCACCGCCGGCAGCGGCGAGATCACCCTCACCGTCGAGCGGGAGGGGCGGTCTTTCGACATTCCCATCGTCCTCGGCTCCGGCAATCAGTACGGCTTCAGCGACTCCGGGATCGAGCCGCGCCTCGAGGCGATCGTGCAGCCGGTCCCCGGCGGCCCCGCGGCGGCGGCGGGCATCGAGACCGGCGACCGCGTGCTGTCGATCCAACGCAAACCGGTGGATGAGCACGCGGCGGTGGCGGTGCACCAGTACTACGATCTGCCGAGGCTCATCGAGCCCCTGCCGGGCGAAGAGATCATCATCGAGGTCGAGCGCGACGGCGCGCGCCTCAGCTTCGAGCTCACGACGCGGAACGAGGGCGGCCAGGGCAAGATCGGCGTCGGCGCCGTGTTCCCGACCATCGACCTGCGGCTGGCGCCGCTGCCGGCGCTGCGCGCCGGCTTCGACGAGTCCCGGCGCATGACGCTGCAGACCTTCAAGGTGATCGGCCAGCTGTTCACGGGACGCACGTCGATCCGCCAGATGTCGGGGCCGGTGGGCATCGCCCAGATCTCGGGCCAGGCCGCGCGCAGCGGCGTCCAGGCCCTGATCATGTTCATGGGCGTGATCTCGCTGCAGCTCGGCATCTTCAACCTCCTGCCGATCCCGATCCTCGACGGCGGCCACCTCACGATCATGGGCTTCGAGGCGCTCATCCGCCGGGACCTGCCGCAGCGGGTCAAGGAGCGGATCCTCGAGGTCGGCTTCTACCTCCTGATCCTCTTGATGGTGGTGGTGACCTTCAACGACATCGTCGGCCGCCTGCCGGAGAGCGTGCGCCAGTTCTTCTTCCGGGGCTGAGCTTCGTTGCACGCCGTGCTAAGGTTTGCGCCGATGGCCAAACGTCTGCTCGCGGCCGTGATCTTCCTGGTGTGCGCGGGGACCGTCTTCTGGTTCGCGCTCGTCCACACCGTGCACCGCGGCACCCTCGCCGTGCCGAACCTCGGCGGCGAGATCCTGGAGCAGGCCCGCCAGCACGCCCACGACCTCGGCCTCGAGTTGGTGGTCGAGGAACCGGGGGTCTTTTCGACCTCGGTCGAGCCCGGCTCGATCGCGTACCAGGAGCCGCCTCCGGGATTCCACGTCAAGGCGGGGTCCAGCATCACGGTGCGCATCGGCCTCGGCGGTGAGCGGATCGCGGTTCCGGAGGTGCGCGGCAGCTCGCTGACGACCGCCGAGCGCGAGATCGAACACGTGGGCCTCACGACCGGCGTGCGGGCGCGGGTCGAGGGGCAGGGCGCGGCCGACCGCGTGATCGCCACCGGTCCCCGGGTCGGCCGGGCCGTGGTGCCGCAGAGCCGGGTCGACCTCCTGATCAACGCTGCGCCGAAGGCTCCCCTGTGGGTGATGCCCTCCCTCGTCTCACATCCGCTGTCGCGGGTCGAGCGCTTCTGCCGCGCCAACCGCCTGCGGCTCGGCCGGGCCCGCGACGTGGACTACCCCGGCCTGGCGGCCGGCATCGTGCTGCGTCAATACCCGCCCGCGGGTGCCCCGATCGCCGCCTCCGATATCATTACCGTATGGGTCAGCCGATGAGCGTCCGCCTCGCGCCGTCGCTGCTCGCCGCCGATTTCTCGCGTCTCGGCGCCGAGATCGAGGACGTTGCGGCCGGCGGTGCAGACCTCATCCACCTCGACATCATGGACGGGCACTTCGTGCCCAACCTGACGTTCGGTCCGCCGCTGGTGGCAGCGCTCGCCCCGGGGTGCGGCCTGCCTCTCGACGCCCACCTGATGGTCACCGACCCCGACAGCCTGATCGACGACCTGGCGGCGGCCGCGGTGGCCCGGATCGCGGTCCACGTCGAGACCTGTCCGCACCTGCACCGGACCCTGCAGCGCATCCGCGACGCCGCCATCGAGCCCGGGGTCGCCATCAACCCGGCGACCAGCCTCGGCCTGCTCGACGACGTGCTGCCGTTCGTCGGTTTCGTGCTGTTGATGTCGGTCAACCCGGGATTCGGCGGCCAGACATTCATCCCGGAGTCGCTCGAGCGGATCCGCCGCCTGCGGCGGATGGCGGGTGGTCGCCCGCTCGACATCGCGGTCGACGGCGGCATCGACAGAAGCACCGCGGGCGCAGTCGTCGCGGCGGGCGCCACGACCCTGATCGCGGGCTCGGCGGTGTTCGGGGCCGATGATCGTGCCGCGGCACTCGCCGAGCTGCGCCGCGCCGCCGCCCCCGGAGGGGCCTGATGAGGATGCACCTCGTACGTCTCGCATGGGTTGTGATTGCCGTCGCGCTCGCCGCCGCCTGCTCGAGCAGGGACCGGCAGAGCGATCTCCTCGACCAGCTCGCCAATCTCGACAAGGAGACCATCTTCGAGCAGGCCGAAGCCCTGTATCAGGACGAGGAGTACGCCAAGGCCCGGGACCTCTTCGGCTTCGTCTACGACACCTTCCCCAACGACCCGCTGGGGCACAAGGCGGCGCTCCGGGTCGCCGACACCTACGCGGTCAGGAAGGACGTCACCAGCCTCACCGAGGCGCGGCTCCGCTACCGCGACTTCGCCAACCGCTATCCCAACGACCCGGACCGCGACTACGCCCTGCTCATGGTCGGGCACACCTTCTCGGCGCGCAAGCTGCGACCGGATCGGGACCTGAGCGATATCGAAGAGGCGCTGGCCGCCTACCGGCAGCTCCTCACGCTGTACCCGGACTCCAGGCACGCCCCCGAGGCGCAGGCGAAGATCCAGGACCTGGTGGAACTGCTCGCCGAACACGAGTGGCTTGTCGCCGAATTTTACCGACGGAATAGGTACTTCGTAGGGGCGCTGTGGCGGCTCGAATATATCGTCGAAAACTACCCGAATTATTCGCGCATCGAGCTTGTGAATCAAGGCGTCAACGATCTGAAAACATTGATCGAAGAGCGCGAGGCGGCGTGGAAAAAACAGCTCGAGGAATTGCAAAAAGAAGCCGAGGATTGACGGATCGGCAGCCCCTGGGTTAACCTGAAGTAGTGGTATCTACTGCGGGGAGAAGGCTTATGAGCGCCACGATTCGCTTCGCGATGATTGCCGTATTCCTTCCGCTGGCGGTTGCGGCCCAGACGGTGGCGCCGCCTCCGCAACCACTGCACCTCGTCGGCGACCACTGGACGCCCTACGACCCCCCCACCGAGTTCCCAGAGGGCGCCATGGTGCACATCATCGTCAAGGGTGACACCCTGTGGGACCTTGCGGCCCACTACCTCGGGGACCCCTTCCTGTGGCCCCAGATCTGGGAGCGCAATCCGTACATCAAGGACTCCCACTGGATCTACCCCGGCGATCCGGTGGTCATCGACATCGCCGTCCAGGAGGCCGCGCCGGCCGAGGTGCCGGGCGAGGAGACCGTGACCTCCGAGCTCCCGCCGGACGCCTCCCTCGGCGCGCCCGAGGCGGTGCCCCATCAGCTCGGAAGCTCGGCGGACGTCTACTGCTTCGCCGAGCTCGTCGAGGACGAGAGCATCTTCCCCTTCATCGTCGCGTCGTCGGAACGCATCGAGTTCCAGGACCAGTACTCCGAGGGCGAGATCGTCTACATCAACGGCGGCGCCAATCAGGGCGTCGAGGCGGGCGACCGTTTCTTCATCCTCCACCGCATCCGTCCGCTCCAGCATCCGGTGTCCGGCTCGGACCTCGGGGTGGTCTACAGCCAGGTCGGTCAGCTGCGGGTGCTGTGCGCCCAGGAGGACACCTCGATCGCCGAGATCACCATGGCCTGCGACCCGGTGAAGATCGGCGACGTTTTGAAACCGTTCTCGCCGATCCCGGTGCCGCTGGTCATCGACCCCGATCCCACGGACCGCTGCGACCTGCCGAACGGCAAGCCGCTCGGCTACATCACCTACAACCGCGATGATCAGATCGAGCTCGGCACCTTCTGGCTGGTCTTCCTCGACCTCGGGATGGCGGACGGCATCTACCCGGGCACCTTCGCCACAGTATTCCGCGACAACCCGGTGGAGGGAATGCCGCGGCTGGTGATGGGCGAGGTCGGTGTGCTGCGCGCCGACGAGACCTACGCCACCGCCATCATCACCCGCGCCTGGGCGCCGCTCGCGGTCGGCGACCGGATCGAGATCAAGTAGCCGACTGCGAGGTCCTCCCGTCTCATCCCGGGGCCCGCCAAGCGGGCCCCTTTTGATATCCTCCCCTCATGCTGCCGGAGTGGGTCTTCGACGACACGGACCGCGGTTTCATGGCCGAGGCGCTGCGCGAGGCGGAAGCCGCGGCGGCGCGGGGCGAGGTCCCGGTCGGGGCCGTCGTCGTCCGGGGCGGCGAGATCGTCGCCCGCGAAGGCAACCGACGGGCCGAGCTCGCGGACCCCACCGCACACGCCGAGATCCTGGTTCTCGCCGCCGCCGGCCGCGACCTCGGCGACTGGCGGCTCGAGGGATGCACGATGTACGTGACCCTCGAGCCCTGCCCGATGTGCGCCGCCGCCTGCCGGCAGGCCCGCCTGGCGCTGCTGGTGTGGGGCGCAGCGGACCCGCGCCTCGGGGCCTGCGGCTCGGTGCTCGACTTCGCCGGCGACCCGCGCCTGGGCCCGCCGCTGGCGCACCGCGGGGGCCTGGACGCGGCGCGGTCGTCGGAACTGCTTCTGGCGTTCTTTGCCAAACAGCGACAATCGTCGTAAGATACGGGGCCCGATTGCGGAGAGGTGCCGGAGTGGTCGATCGGGGCGGTCTCGAAAACCGTTGACCTTTCACGAGGTCCAAGGGTTCGAATCCCTTCCTCTCCGCCAGCTTGTTGACAGCTCGACCGGAGAGGTGTCCGAGTGGCCGAAGGAGCACGCTTGGAAAGCGTGTGTGGGGGTAACTCCACCGCGGGTTCGAATCCCGCCCTCTCCGCCATTGCCGCGGCCGAGCCCGGCATGGAGCTCGGGCCCTGCGCATCGTCGTCCTCCGAACCGTGTCAGGCCCGGAAGGGAGCAGCACTCAGGGGGAAAACGACGAGTGCCGCAGGTCGCCTGGGCTCCATGGCGGGCTCGGTCGGCATCCGTTCCCGTTCTGGTTCCCGACGAGACGTTTGCACGTTGCACGTTTGAACGTTGCAGGTTCCCCCCACCCGCCCCTGGCGATTCGGTTCCCGTTTCCGATCCCGATCCCGATCCAGATCCCTACGAATTCGTTCGCATTCGAACGTCCGGCTCATCCGGAATTGCAGGTGATGAGGAAGTCGGTGAGCCCCGCGTCCGAGTCCGCGTCCGAATGACAGCGACAGGAGCCAGGATCGGTGTCCAGTGACAGCGGCAGATGACAGTGACAGCCTCAGTGACAGTTTCAGTGTCAGAGGGCCGCGTTCGTGGCAGCGTCCGGGGCAGCGTCCGGGGCAGCGAGCAGGCGGCGCGACCGCGGCGTCCACCTCCGGGTCGACCAATCACCAGGCTCCTTCGCTCTTCGAGACGTCAGCGCGAACCGTCGCAACCACAAAGGCACCAAGACACCAAGAAAAACCCCAGGGATTCTCTTCGTGAACATCATGGTGCCTTGGTGTCTTGGTGGTTCAACCGTGGGTGGGCGGAAATCCGAAATCCGAAATC
>CAZMED010000084.1:8445-12037 GCA_964565045.1 uncultured Thermoanaerobaculia bacterium | reverse complement strand
AGGGGCGCATCACGCCGGGCTCGCGGTTCTACCCGTGGATCGAGCAGATCGAAGCGTTCATCGCCGCGTGCGAGTGATCCGGCGATGCACTCTGCTGGTCAGGCAGGCGTGCCCCTCGACACCCGGCGCCGGGCGGACGAGAATGGCGCATGACCAGGCTTCGTGATCGACGCGTTCTGCTCACCGGTGCTTCTCAGGGCATCGGTCCCTTTGTCGCCGAGGCGCTGGCCGGACGGGGCTGCCATCTCGCCCTGACGGCGCGCTCGGAAGAGCTCCTGCGGGAGGTGGCCGGACGCCTCGGCGCCTTCTCGGTTGATGTCGGCATCTTCCCCTGTGATCTCCTCGAGGCCGATCAACGCAGGAGATTGATTCAGGAGGTTCTCGAACGGTTCGGGCGCATCGACATCCTGGTCAACAATGCCGGCGTCGAGAACGAAGGGCCGTTTCTGGATCAACCCGTCGAGACCCATCGGCGGACCATCGAGCTCAACCTCCTGGCGCCCATCGAGCTGACCCACGCGCTGCTCCCTACCATGCTCGCGCAGGGAGGCGGTCACATCGTCAACATCGCGTCCGTCGGGGCGAAGGCCGGGTCCCCGTACGACGCGGTGTACTGCGGAAGCAAGGCCGGACTGGCCGAGTGGACGCGCGGTATCGGCCTGGAGGATGAGCACGCCGAAGTTCGGTTTTCGACCATCTTTCCGGGGTTCGTGACGGAGGTGGGGATGTTCGCCCGATTCGGCCTGAGGGCGCCGTGGACGATCGGCTCCTGCACCCCGAAGCAGGTGGCCGCCGCGGTCGTCAGGGCGGTGGAGCACGACCTTCCGGAGATCATCGTCAACTCCCGTCCGCTGAAGCCCCTCCTGGCCCTGGCCGCGCTCTCCCCACGGCTCGCCGGCTGGTTGATGCGCCGCCTCGGGGTCGTCGATTTCCAGCGCCGAAAGGTCGGACGGTAGCGGGCGATCAGCGGCAGTAAAGGGAGTGGGCCGGGCGCCGCTTTCGAGAAACCGCCTTCTCGGGCCTACTGATTCATCGATGTGGGCTCGGCCCGGGCCGGTCACCGCCCGGACCGTGGGTCCCAGCCTCGGGCGGGGGCGCTGCGGCACGCCGGAGAGGTTATGCTCTTGCGGTGCGTCGACGATCTCAGACCGTTGAGCCGGCGATCCGGCGGGGGAGGCGTCTCGCGGCCACGGTGCGCGTGGGCGCCGGCCTGCGGGCCGCGGGGGTGAGCGCGCCGTGAGCCTGGACATCGCCCTCACCTTCGCGATCCTCGGCATCGCCATCGTGCTCTTCGTCACCGAGATCCTGCGCGCCGACCTGGTGGGCCTGCTGGTGCTGGTGTCGCTGGTCGTCCTCGGCCTGGTGAGCCCGGAGGAGGGCATCGCCGGCTTCGCCAACCCGGCGGTGGTCACCATCTGGGCGGTGTTCATCCTCTCGGAAGGCCTCGCGCGCACCGGTGTCGCCGGCGTGCTCGGGAACCAGGTGCTGCGTCTTGCGGGCAAGGGCGAGGGGCGCCTGCTCGCGGTGCTGATGGGCAGCACCTCGGGGCTGTCGGCGATCATGAACAACGTCGGCGTCGCCGCGATGTTCCTGCCCGTGACCATGGACATCGCACGCCGCACGAAGACCGCGGCCTCACGGCTCCTGCTGCCGATGGCCTACGGTTCCCTGCTCGGCGGCATGCTGACCCTCATCGGCACCTCGTCGAACCTGGTGGTCAGCGATTTCCTCCGCGAGGCGGGCCTGCGGCCGCTCGGCCTGTTCGACTTCACTCCGATCGGAGTGGTGATCACGGCCGCCGCCATCGGCTACATGCTGCTCATCGGCCGCCGGCTGCTCCCGGAGCGGCACACGCCGCAGCCGCACTCGGCCGCGGACGGCGACTCGCAGCCGGAGCTGCGCCGGTTCTACGGGCTGGAGGAGCGGCTGGCGGCGCTCGTGATTCCGGATGGCAGCCCGCTGATCGGCAAGACCTTGCTCGAGGGCCGCTTCGGCCGTGCGCTCGGCCTCAACGTGCTGAGCGTCGAGCGGCGGAGCGGCCGGCGCCACCCACCGGAGCGGGATCTCGTGCTCGAGGCGTGCGACCGCCTGCTGGTGCTCGGCCGGCTCGACGTCATCGACGAGCTCGCCGCCCGTCCGACGCTCGCCGTCGAGGAAGACCTTCCCACCGCCTCGCGCCTGCTGACGGAGGACACCGGCCTCGCCGAGCTGGACGTCACCGCCGAGTCGATGTTCGCCGGCCGAACCGTCGTCGAGATGAATGCGCGGCACACGCTGGGGGTGAACGTCCTGGCCGTGTGCCGGGGGGAGAAGGTCCGTCGCACGAACCTCGACGATTTCCTCTTCGAGCCCGGCGACCGCCTGCTTCTGCAGGGCGCCCAGGACCGCCTCGAGGGGCTGCGCGACCACCCCGGGTTCCGCCGTTTGAGCGCGGCGGAGGCGGACCGCTACCACCTCGAGGAGCGCCTTCGCTTCGTGCGCATTCCCGAGGGATCGTCCCTGGTCGGCCGGACCCTCAAGGACGCCCGGCTCGGCGGCGCGTTCGGCATCGCGGTGCTCAGTGTGATGCGCGCAGGCGAGAGGTCCCGGATGCCGGAGCCGCACCTCGAGCTGCGAGCCGGCGATCTCCTGATCGTGGGCGGCCGCCCCACCGATTTGGAGGTGCTGCGCGGCCTCCAGGGGCTGCTGATCGAGCGCGACACCTCCTCCGACCTGCAGGAGCTCGAGGACGGGCCGCTGGCGCTGGTCGAGGTGATGCTGTCGCCGTCCACGACGCTGGTCGGGAAGACCCTGCGGCAGCTGCGCTTCCGCGAGAGGTACGGGGTCTCGGTGCTGGCCGTCTGGCGCGGCGAGCGCCCGTACCGAACCGGGCTGGGCGACCACCCGCTCCAGTTCGGCGACGCCCTGCTGTGCTACGGGCCGCACGAGAAGTTCAAGCTCCTGGCGATGGATCGCGACCTGGTCGTCCTCAGCGCCGAGGTTCAGGAGAGGCCGCGGCTGCAGAAGGCGCCGCTCGCGGCGGCGATCATGGCGGCGGTGGTCGGCACCGTGGTGGCGGGATGGCTGCCGATCTCGATCGCCGCCATCGCCGGGGCCTCGCTCATGGTGCTCACCTCCTGCCTCAGCATGGACGAGGCCTACCGCGCGATCGAGTGGCGGGCGGTGTTCCTCATCGCCACCATGCTGCCGATGGGCGCCGCGATGCTTCAGACCGGCGCCGCCGCGCTGCTCGCCGGCGCCGTCGTCGAGGCCGTCGGCCCCTGGGGGCCGACCGCGATCCTCGCCGGCATCACGGCGCTGACCCTCATCGTCAACCAGTTCATCCCGAGCGCCGCCAACGCGGTGGTCATGACCCCCATCGCCCTCGCCACCGCCGCCGGCCTCGGCGTCTCGCCCTACCCGTTCGTGATGGGCATCGCCTACGCGGCGGCCGCCAGCTTCATGACCCCGGTGTCGCACCCCGCCAACGTCCTGGTCATGAGCCCCGGCGGCTACCGTTTCACCGACTACATCCTCAACGGCCTGCCGCTGTCGCTGATCGTCCTCGCGGCCAGCGTCGCCCTGCTTCCGCTCGTCTTCCCCTTCTGACCCG
>CAZMED010000084.1:0-8345 GCA_964565045.1 uncultured Thermoanaerobaculia bacterium | reverse complement strand
ATCGTCCTCGCGGCCAGCGTCGCCCTGCTTCCGCTCGTCTTCCCCTTCTGACCCGAAGCGCCCGGCAGCACCCCGGCCGCGACGGCACACCTGGGGAGAGCGCCAACCGGCTGCGGGTCAAGAACACCTCGTCAGCGGGCTATACTCACGCACCGATGCAGCGCCCCTTTGTTCGCGCCGCCGATGCTCTCCGCCGGATGCCGCCGTGGCTGGTCCTCGTGGTGTCGGCGGTCTTCTGGGCGGCCGTGCTCGGCGTCGTCGCGCTCGGCCGCTACGGCGGCGATGTGCGGGCCTTCGTGTGCCTCGGCGAGGAGCGCATCCACCCCGAGGCATTTGCCGCCATCCCGCGCTCGAGCGAGCACGGCTACGACGGCCAGTACTACGCCATCCTCGCCGGCGACCCGCTGCTGCTGAGGCCGGAGACCGCGGCCTGCCTCGACACGCCCTACTACCGGGCGGGCCGGATCGGGCTGCCGCTCGCCGCCTGGATGCTGGCCCTCGGACGGCCGGGCCTCGCGGTGCTCCTCTACCAGCTGCTGTGCTGGGGCGGCGGGCTCGCCGCCGTGTACCTGGCCGCACGGTGGCTCGCCGCCGAGGGCCGGCCTGCAGCCTGGGCCCTGTTGCCGGCCGTCAGCGCCGGCCTCGCCACCTCGATGTTCCGCAGCACGCCGGACGGGGCGGCCGTGGCGCTGATCCTCGCGGCCCTGTGGCTGCACCGCCGGGAGCGGCCGCGCGCCACGGCAGCGACCCTGGTGGCCGCCACCCTCGTGCGCGAGACCTCGCTGCTCGCGGCGGCGGCCCTCTGCTTCGTCGAGCTGCGGCGGCAGCGGTGGCGTACAGCGGCCGTCCATCTCGCCCTGCCGCTGCTCGCATTTTCGGGGTGGCAGCTCGGCCTGCGTCTGTTGATCGGGCCCGGCCGGGACCACCACGTCGGCGGCAACTTCGGCCTCCCCCTGGCGTGGCTGCCCGGCAAGCTCGCCCGGCTCGTCGAGATGGGCCTCCCCGCCGCGCGGATGGAGGTCGCGGGCCTGCTCGCGCTGGCAGCGTGCTTCGCCGCCCTGGTGTCAATCGTTCTGCGGTGGCGAAGCTGGTCCGCCCCCGAAGCGGTGTTCGCCGCCTTCGGGCTGCTCGGTCTGGTGCTCGCCGGACCGGTCTACGTCGAAGCCTACGCCTACGCCCGCGTCCTCCTCGTCCTGCCGTTCCTGGCCTTGCTCATCGCCTTCCGGCCCGTCGGCCGCGGCGAGCGGTGGGTGCTCCTCGCGGTGCCGATCCTGTTCGCGGCCACCGGCGCGTTCGTGGTGCGCGGCGAGCTCGGCCTGGCGACGGTGCGCTCGGCGGCCCGGACGCTCGCCGAAGGACCTCCGGCGGCAGATGCGGCCGCGGTCGCGGCGCCCGCGGTCTCGTACCTGCTGCCGGCGGTGCGCGCGGCGGGGTACGCCGGCGCCGAGTGGCGAAGCGAGCTCGAGCTCGAAAACCTCTCCGACGAACCGGCGGCGCTGCGCCTCGAGCTGCTGCTCGCCGGCGCCGGCACCGCCCCGCCGCCGGGCGTCGGGATCGCACTCGAGCCGTTCGAGCTGCGTCGGGTGGCAGACGTTCTCGGCGAGCTCTTCGATCGCGAGGGCTTCGGCGCCCTGCGCGTCACCTGGGAGGGCGGCAGCGCGACGGCGCGCATCCGCACCCGGGACGCTGCCGGCAGTGTGCCGCCGCCGGCCTTCATCGACGCCGTGCCCGCGCCGCGCCCGTCCGCCGGCGGCACGGCCGTGGTGCTGCCGGGGGTCGCCAACAACCCGGACAGCAGCGAGCGTACGCTGACCGGCCTCGCCCTCGCCAACGTTTCGAAGGCGCCCATCGACGTCGAGATCACCGTGGTGGACGGCACGGGCGCCGTGCTCGGCAGCCGGCAGCTGCGGCTGGCGGCGCGCGAGGTCCGCCAGGTCAAGAACCTCTTCGCGGCGGTCGGGGTCACGGCTCGGGCCGAGGGCTCGGCGCGGGTCGTCTCGCCGAGCTTCGGGGCCGCCTTCCTGGCGCACGCGACGGTGGTCCGCCGCGAGCCGCCGGGCATCGTTCACGTGCTGCCGGAGCCACTTCCCGCGGCGGGCGCGGGTCCGGCCCTTCCCTGAGCGGCGGCACCGAGCGCCGCGCCGCAGAAGGCCCGCGGGCGAGGCCGGTCAGCCCGCCGCCGGCAGCACCCTGCCGCGCACCTCGCCGAAGCCCACCCGCACGCCGTCCCGCTCGCAGCGGCCGCGCAGGATGACGGTGTCGTGGTCGGCGAGGAAGGCGCGCTGCTCGCCGCCCTCCAGGGTGATCGGCTCGGCGCCGCGCCAGGCGAGCTCGAGCATCGAGCCGCGCTCGTGCTTCCCGGGCCCGGAGATGGTGCCGGAGGCGAGCAGGTCCCCGGGCCGCAGGTTGCAGCCGCCCGAGGCGTGGTGGGCGAGCTGCTGGTACGCGCTCCAGTACAGGTACTTGAAGTTGGATTCGGCGATGCGCTCGGGGGCCGCCATGGCCCGCGACTGCAGCAGCACCTCGAGCTCGATGTCGAAGGCCGACGGCCCCGGCTGCCGCAGGTAGGGAAGCGGCTCGGGGTCGTCCTGGGCGGGGCCCGCGCAGCGGAAGGGCTCGAGGGCCTCCATGCTGACCACCCACGGCGAGATCGAGGTGGCGAAGCTCTTGGCCAAAAAGGGGCCGAGCGGCACGTACTCCCAGGCCTGGATGTCGCGCGCCGACCAGTCGTTGACCAGCACCATGCCGAAGATGTGCTCGGCGGCGCGGTCGATCGGAATCGGCGTGCCGAGCTCGTTGCCCGGGCCGACGAAGAAGCCCATCTCGAGCTCGAAGTCCATGAGGCGGCTGGGGCCGAATGTTGGCTGGTCCGCGTCCGGCGCTTTGGTCTGCCCCACCGGCCGCCGGACGTCGGTGCCGCTGACCACCACCGAGCTCGCGCGCCCGTGGTAGCCGACCGGCAGGTGCAGCCAGTTGGGCTGCAGCGCGTTGTCCGGCCCGCGCAGCATGACGCCGACGTTGGTGGCGTGCTCGCGCGAGGAGTAGAAGTCGGTGTAATCGCCGATCGTGGCCGGCAGCAGCATCTCGACGCCCGCCGCGGGGTGGAAGGCTGCGTGGCGCAGCGCTTCGTCGTCGCGCAGGGCGGGCTCGTCGTGGCGCAGCAGCCGGGTCAGCGTGCTGCGGACCTCGCGCCAGGCCGGCCGGCCGAGGGCCATGAAGGCGTTGAGGCTCGACAGGCCCAGCACCGATCCGAAACCGAGCTCGTCGCCGGCGAGCAGGCGGCGTTCGGCGAGCACCGACACATCGAGGACCTGGTCGCCGATTCTGACCCCGATCCGCGGCGCCGCGCCGAAGGCCGGCTTGAAGACGCCGTAGGGCAGGTTGTGGATCGAGAAGTCGGAGTCGGGGGGCACGTCGATGAACGAGCGCAGCGTCGGGTCGAAATCGGTCATGGAATCGGGCTCCTTGTCAGTCGATCAGGCCGAGGGACCGGAGGTCGTCGCGCGGCTCGGAGAAGCTGCAGCTGCCGAAACCGGTGAGGAGCTGCCGGCGCGCTGCCGCGACCTCGTCGGCGTCGGCCCTGAGGTCGCGCCAACCGATCCGTTCGTCTTCGAGAAAGAAGGTCGTGGCGTCGGTTTCCGAGATGATCTCGGTGAGGTGGGTGACCGGAAGGTCGTGAACGTGGGCGAGGACCGAGGCGACGAAGAGGTTGAGGAAGCCGTGCGCCTCGGCGCCGAGGACGGGATCGCGGTGGCGGAACGGGTGGTGCAGCCCCTGGGTCGCCTTGAGCGGCACGCCGACCGCGCGGCAGGTCGCGATGGCGGCCGCGACGGCGGCGGGCTCGGGGATCGCCGCGGCGTCGGGGCCCCCGCAGCGGATCTTGAGGCCGACCCGGTGGGTGCGCCCGGCGGCGCGGTCGGTGTCGCGCACCGCCGCCGCTGCGGCCGGCAGCCGCGGACGCCAGTCGCCGGTGAGCGGGATCTCGAAGTACGGGGTGATCTCCGTCGCGCCGCCGTCGGTGAGCCGCCGCCACGCCCGCTCCACCGCCACCGCGGCGCCGCCCGCCTCGGGCAGCCGCACCTCGAAGGCGCCGACCTGCGCGTCCTCGCCCAGCCGCGCCGCGAAGCGGTGGATCGCCGCGGCGTCCTCGTCGATGCCGGCGCTGAACGCCTCGAGGGTGGCGCCGCCGCGGCCGAGCGAGGCGACCGGAAACGGCCGCGGCGCGATGTCGAGGGCGCCGAGCAGCTTCTCGAGCTCCGCGAGCCGGGCCGCCGGGCACACGAAGCGAGCCAGCATCCAGCCGTCGCCCGACACCCGGTGCCGGAGAAAGCGCGCGAAAGCCTCCTCCATCGGCAGCTCGGCGGGCGGAAACAACCCCGCGTAGTCGATGAGGCCCCCCAAGAGGGCTCGTGCGCAATGACTCATTGTGGTTGCGGCGCCTCCCTGTCGGCGTGCTGATCGGGACCGGTCGATCGTACCACCGCCAGAGAGTGCGCCTTGTCCACCTGGTCGCGACTGAGGGTGTTGGTGACTTTGGCTGCGAGCAGCCCCGCTGCGAACAGAAGCAGGCTGACCGCAATGGAGAAGCCGGTCACCGCGATCCAGGCGATGGTCTCGTCCGCGAGCTCGTACAGGACGGCGACCAGGATGCCCGCCAGGTTGGCCAGGACCCAGGCGAGCCACCAGGTCATGAGCAGCGGACGCCGGTCGGCCGCGCCCGGCGGCCTGCTCCAGAGCGCGATCCTGCGAAAGCTGATGATCGGGAGGATCAGGCTGACCAGCGGGATGAACCACGCCACCGTGGCCGCAGTTGGTGAAGGGTCCGGCCTCTCGCAGCCGAGAAAGGCGGTGTTGCGGATCGCCAGCCGGTGCCAGCGGATGAAGAGGACTCCTGCAACGAGCAGCGCGACGACGGTGAGTGAATCCAGCACCTCCGTCGCCGCGTCGTATTCCTCGAACCACGAGTCCGCCGGGACCGTCAGCCAGTCGCCGACGGCCGCGATGCCGACCGCGCTCCAGAGCACATCCGTCATCGTCAGCACGAGGACCACGAACAGCCCCGCCACCGCCGCCTTCTGCCGGGACGCGGGGGCGGTCCAGGGGCCGAAGCCGGGCGGAGGCGGGGCCGCCACCCGGGCCGCTTCCTGAAGCGCGGGACCCGCGGACTCCGGCATCATAGAAACCTCACCCGTCCGAGGGCCCAGAAGACGGCGCCCACGATCAGCAGGCTGGCGATCGCGGCCGCCGACATCGCCGCCCACACCGGGGGCGCGAAGGGGCCGCGGCCTGCCCCGCCCGCCGTGCTCCCACCGACCGAGCGGAAGATCGAGTAGTAAAGGTCTTCGGCCAGCCGGTCGGCGGCCTCATTGAACGCGGTGATATCGCCGGCCGAGACGATTGCGCCGGTGGTCTCGAATTCGTAGTCGAGGGTCAGCACGGCGCCCGATCTGGCGCCGTCGATGCGATAGCTGAACCACGGAGTCTCGACCGAGGCCTCCACCGGTTCGAGCTCCCAGAGCTCGGGTGGCGAGATGACGACCCTCTCGCTGTGCCGCACCGTGGGTGGGGTCTGCATCGGGGCCCGGCGGTCCCGGTCGTCGCTGGGCGTCACGATGTCCTGCATCAGAAGCGGCAGGAGGTCGAAGTACTCGGTCTCGTCCTCCCGGTACCACCAGTTCTCCAGGCGGTACCGCTCGACCAGACGGAAACGGTTGGTCTCGCGCTCGTCGGTGATCTCGAGGTCCGCAATCGGCACTGCGCGCGAGTTGCCGATCGAGTAGTGGCGGGCGAAGGCGTCCTGGAGCTCGGCCATGGTGCTGCCGGCGAGGCGGTGCCGCATGGTCTCGGCCTGGCGACCCGCATAGGTGGTCTCGATGGTGACCTCGCAGGCGTTCCCATCCGCAGCGAAGTCGTAGTGGTAGGTCGCCGCGATGGTCCCCCGCCCGCCCCGGGACGGGCCGACCTTCGTGAGCCCGGTCTCGCCGGGGCGGACGATCAGCCCCCAGCCGTAGTCCGGGACCCACAGCTCGGCGAGAGGGCCGCCCTGAAGCGAGATCGTCGGGTCGATCCAGAGGTCGCCCCCGTCCATCCGGGCGACGACGATCACGTGGTCGAAGACGCCCGGGGACGGCAGGCGCTGAGGCAACGCTGCGCCCATCCAGGTGTCGATCAGCACCGGCCATGCCTCGATGCCGATCTCCCGCAGCAGCGCGATCAGGAGCAGGCTCTTGTCCTTGCAGTCCCCGTAGCGTCTCCGGATCGTGTCCGCCGGCGGGTGCGGCTCGTGCGAGAACGCGCCGAGCTCGACGCCGAAGTACCGCACGTCGTCCTGCACCCACCGGATGAGCTTCGTCACCCGCTCCTCGGGGGTCCCGGCCCCGGCGACGACCTCGCTGACGACGGCCGCGACGTCCGCGGAGTCCGGTGCGTTCGCCAGGTACAGGGGCAGGGCCCAACCGACGACCTCGCTCCACGAAGGGTACTGGGTGAGCTGGAGCCAGGGGGAGTCGTCCCAGTCGTCCGGCGTCCACGATTCGACTCTCACGGCCGGGGCCCCCTCCTGGAGCCACGTGTACTCGTCCAGGTCGGGGTGGCTGCTCTGCGAAGCATGGACCTCGACCTCGCCGTAGGTCCGCCAGTCAAGCGGTCGGGTCTTCGGACACAGCACCCTGACCCGGCGCCAGTCCACCGGCTCGGACCATCCCATGCGGATCTCCTGGAAGTAACGGTCTCCGAAGACCGGATTGGTGCCGAGCACGGTGTAGGAGAGGGAGATCACGTCACCGACCCGGATGTCGTCGAGAACCAGGAGAATGGAGAGCGAGCCGTCGTAGAGACGCCGCGCGAAGTCCGCCTCGCGCTGCGCGATGGTCACGAAGGCCTCGTCGATCCGGTCGTGCCATGCCCCGTCGCGAAAGACGCGGAGCCGGTGGATCGTCACCGTGGAGAAGGACGGGTCGAAGTCGATCTCGAACTGCGAGGCATCGCCGAGCCCGGCCGCGGCCTCGACCCGGATGGTGTCCCGGAAGTACTCCTCGGCGGTGCGCGCCCCGATCAGGATCTGATGGTCGAACTCCAGATACCGGAGCGAAGGCTTGACGGCGCCCGACTCGCCATCGACGTCCAGGCGCGCGACCTCCCCCACGACGACCCAGGACGGTTCCGGACCCACCGAAACCGACGGGTGCTCGGGAACCCCGCCTCGCGCCGCGCCGGGGATCGAGAGGGAGATCAGAACGGCAGTCAACGCCGTCAGCGGTCGAATCATGGCGGTCCGATTCCCGCCGGCCACTGCACGAAACGACCGTCCTCCATCACGATGTCCGCGTCGAAATCTCTTGTTTCGCCACCGGGCGAGGGACCGATCTCCCGATCTCGACCGAGTGATGTCAGCACGTAGTGCGCTCCTCCGGCGTCACTCCGCACCTCGTACGGCGTGCCCCAGCCGTCCGCGGCCGGCAGCGCCGCGCCGGATGCCGGCCCGAGCTGCTGCGCGGCCTGGTCGATCGAGCTCAGCGACTGCGGGTAGTAGCCGCGTTGGGCGCGGTGCTTCTCGAGTGCGGCGGCGATGGTCTGCATGTCCACCACGGTGCGCTTCTGCCTTCCGCGATTGATGGCGTTGAGCAGGTTGGGAATCGCAATGGCGGAGACGATGCCGCAGCCCATGACGACGCCGAGAATCGCGACGACCACCACCGTCGCCGAGAGGGTGGACCCGGACGAGGCGGCGAGCACGACCCGCTCCTCGTTCGACAGCTCGCTCGGCTGTCGACCTGAAAAGAGAATCTTGATCACAGGTCGCGTCAGGTAATAGAGGATCACGGCGGATATCACGGTGCCGATCGGGAAGCCGAGCAGTCCGAAGACCGACAGGCCGATCTGCAATGACCGCCCCCAGGGGCGCAGCTTCCAGAGCCCCACGGCGGCGGCGAGCGAGAGCGCCCCCGCAACCAGGTACAGGGTCCCGACACCCACCATCAACGCGGCCTCTTCGCCCCGGGCGGTGGCCAGCACGAGGAGAGCGATCGGGATCATGAGCCCGGCGCCGAGGCCGTTGAGAACGGCGAGGACCGTGATGCCTGCCGGTCTGGTGAGAGGCTGCAGGTCGGGCGATCTTCCGGCCAGGGCGGACCCACATTTCCTGCAGTACGCGGCGTCGTCTGCGGCAGTGGTGCCGCAGCGCGGGCACACCGACGCCGCAGCGTCGTCGAAGGCGGTTGCTGCTTCACCTTCGTCAGGGGCTGTGAACTTGACCTTGCAGGAGGTGCAGAACAGCTCGCGACCGAGGTAGCGATCCGGGATCGCCATGACGTGGCCGCACGCGGGACAGGTGAAAGAGGTCGCCA
>CAZMED010000083.1:0-12138 GCA_964565045.1 uncultured Thermoanaerobaculia bacterium | reverse complement strand
GGGCGGCGGGCATGCAGTAGACTCATCGGCGGGAGGCCCGCCAGTGCATCTTCGACGGTATGCGATCGTCTGTCTCGCCTCGACGCTGGCGCTCGGCGGCTGCGCCCACGGGCTGAAAATTCGCGACCGACCGATCCAGTTTTCCGCGGATCGCGAGCGCGGCACCCTGCAGTACATCTCCGACCACTACGGTGAAACCCCCGAAGACCTCTCGATCGTGCCCCGCATCATCGTCCTGCACTGGACGGCGATCGACAGCTTCGAGGAGAGCTTCGCCGCCTTCGATCCCGAGACTCTGGGCGGGTCCCGGCCGGGCCTCGCGGCCGCGGGCGACGTCAACGTGTCGATCCAGTTCCTGGTCGACCGCCGAGGAAAGGTCTACCGGCTCATGCCCGAGACCTGGATGGCCCGGCACTGCATCGGCCTCAACCACTCGGCGATCGGCGTCGAGAACGTGGGCGGCGCGGACGGTGTCGACAACCTCACCGACGCGCAGCTCGAGGCCAACATCCGGCTGGTCCGCTATCTGGTCGCGAAGTACCCCACCATCCGCTACCTCATCGGGCACATGGAGTACCTGAGGTTCGTGGGCCACCCGCTGTGGCGGGAGCTGGACCCGGGTTACCGGACGGAGAAGATCGACCCCGGCGACCGCTTCATGTCGGCGGTGCGGACCGCGGTTGCCGATCTCGGGCTCGAAGGTCCTCCGTAGGAGCGCGCGTGCTCAACGACCCGACGTCCGTCTTCATCTACCTCGCGGGGCTCCTCGGGGTCATCTTCTGGCTCGCCGGGCTGCCGCGGCTGCAGCCGCTCTTTCGGGTGACGCCGGCGGTCCTCTACGCGTACTTCCTGCCGGCGCTGAGCACCAGCCTGGGCGTGACGCCCCAGAGCTCGGCGGCCTACGACTGGATGGTGCGCTACCTGCTCCCGGTCAGCCTGCTGCTCCTGATGGTCACGGTGGACCTTCGCGCCATCGTGCGTCTCGGCGGCAAGGCGCTGGTCATGATGCTGGCGGGTTCGCTGGGGATCATCATCGGCGGGCCGATCGCGCTGGCTCTCCTGGGGCCGTTCCTGCCGGACGACACCTGGATGGGTCTGGCGGCCCTGGGAGGCAGCTGGATCGGCGGCGCGCCGAACATGGTGGCGATCAAGGAGAGCGTTGGGACGCCGGACTCCCTGATGGGTCCCATCATCGTGGTCGACACGGTGGTGGCCTACAGCTGGATGGGGGTGCTGCTCTTTCTCAGCGGCCTGCAGAAGAGACTCGACTCCTGGCTGCGCGCCGACACCCTCGAGCTCGAGGCGCTGGACGGCCGTCTGACGGAGGTGGAGGGCGCGAGGCGGCCGATGCAGGTCCGGGACATGGCGATGATCGTAGGCCTGGGCTTCGCGGCCGCGGCGGTGTGCGTCGGGCTCGGGGACCTTCTGCCCGCGCTCGGCGACCCGACCATCATCAGCCACACGACGTGGACGGTGGTCCTGGTGACCACCCTCGGCCTCGCCCTGTCGTTCACCCCGGCGCGGCGGCTGGAGCAGGTGGGCGCTTCGCGCGCCGGCTACCTCGCGCTCTATCTGATGCTGACCGCGATCGGGGCCCAGGCCGACCTCAAGATGGTCCTCGAGGCGCCCCTCTACCTGGCGGTGGGGGTGATCTGGCTCGCGATCCACATCACGGTGCTGCTGCTGGTCGCGCGCCTGGTGCGGGCGCCCCTCTTCTTCGTCGCCACCGGCAGCATGGCCAACATCGGCGGCGTGGTCTCGGCGCCGATCGTGGCCTCGGTCTACCGGGCCTCGCTGGCCCCGGTCGGGGTTCTCATGGGCGTGTCGGGGTACCTGATCGGCATCTACGGGGCCCTGATCTGCGCCTGGCTGCTGTCGCTCGTCGCGAATCTGTAGGCGCGCTGCCCGCCTCGCCACGCCGTGGCGCTGCCGGTCAGAAGAGGTCGGGGTCGTAGGTGAAGTGCGTGAACGCCTCGATCGTCTTCGGCGCGATGTCCCTCAGGAAGAAGCCGATCGTCTCGATCGCCGTCTCCGGGATGCGGTACCGGGCGACGAACTCGACCTCGCACGGGGTTTCGCCGTGCGGCGTCACGACGAAACGGCCCGACGACTCGAACAGGTCCTCGACCACGATCTCGTTGGGATTGAGGATGCGCGTGCGCACGCCGAGCTCTGCGAAGGCGGAAGCGAACTGGTCCTTGCGGTAGCCGTAGTGGGTGCAGGCGAGGTAGGTGAGGTGGTCGGTCGTCGGGCCCGCGGTCCTGCTCAGCGAGCTCGCGACGTACCGCCTGATCTTCTCGCGAGCGAGCTCTCCGCGGCGGTCCTCCGAGATCGTGTCGGCGAGCGACGGGCAGGCCTGGGCGACGATCCTCGCGGCATCGATCCCGGCCCCCTCGAGCAGCCTCGGGTAGGTGCCCTCCCCGATGGTCGTGTCGGTGCCGAAGATCGCCGCCACGGCGTCCGGAGACGCCTCGAGCTCGCGCAGCAGGCGGCGGACCCCGGTGTCGACGATGCCTTCGAGGGGGAGGCGCGCGGTCTTCGCGAACGAGGTGTCGGCCATCAGCACCGACAGCGTGTTGCAGGCGACGTAGATCAGGTCCGGGGCGAACCGCTCGGCGACGATGTGGAGAAAGCGGTCGAAGGTTTCGAGCTTCTCCCGCCTCGAGCCCATGGAGTTGTAGCCGAAGTCGTTCTCCGGCGAGGCGTTGACGTAGGTCAGCCTGAAAGGCTCACCGAGCCCGTGGGTGCGCAGGTACTGCTCGGCAAACGCGCACACCGACAAACCGCCGACGCCCGAATCCGTGATGAGCAGGTGCATGCTATGTCCCTCGTCGACGCGGCCACTGGCCTATTATGGACGGCGAGCCCGCTGCCGTCCAAGGCGGCGGTCGAATTTTTCGCGAGGTGGAGCGCCGAGTGTCGTGACGCCATCCCCGAAAACCGCCGCCCGGCTCCTGTGCGCCGTGCTCGGCCTCGTCGGCGCGGCCGCCGCCGTGCCGGCCCTTCCGGCGCCGGCGGTCCTGACCGCGGTCGAGCTGGCTGCCTCGACGCCCGGCGAGGGCCGCATCGTGCTCGAGGTCCAGGGGCCGATCGGGGGGGTCGAGCCGTCGAACCTCGGCGACGGGCGCTTCGTCTTCGACCTCGCGAGGGTGGTCTGGGACGGGCCCACGCGCCGCGTCCAGCCGGGCGTGCCGGGCATCCGCGCGTACCGCTACTCGCAGCTCTCGCGGGACCCCCTGATCACCAGGTTCGTGGTCGAGACGGAAGCCGGGTGGTCGTGCCGGCACGAGCCCGAGCCGCGCGGCCTTCTCGTGCGGTGCAGCGGTCCTCCCGGGGCCGGAGTGCCGGGGGCTTCGGCGCCCGGCCCCGCCATCGCCGTTGTCCGGGGCATCGGGCTCCTCAGCCCGGTGGAGGGCCTCGACGCGGCGGGCCTGATCGGCCGCTCGCTCGGGTACGTTCCCCGGGACATGGTGCGGGACGGGCTGCCGCACTTCGGCGCCGTGCGCGACGACTGGCTCGGGGCGCCGAGGCCCCACAAGGGGCTCGACATCTACGGTGACGGGGTCGGCGTGCGGGCCGCTGCGGCGGGCACGGTCGCGGGCGTGGGTCTGGGGGAGAAGGCCGGCGGGTGGGTGCGGATCGACCACGGCAAGGGGGTCGAGACCGTCTACGTCCACATCTCCGCAGTGACCGTGCGGCCGGGCGACGAGGTGGAAGCTGGTCAGCGCCTCGCGGTGGTCGACGGCCCGAAGGGCAATGCGGTCGAGGCCCAGCTCCACTTCGAGATCAAGCTCGACGGAAAACCGGTCGACCCTGTGCCGTACCTCTTCGAGCTCGCGCCCGCGGACCTGAGAGCGGAGATCGAGGCGGCCAGGCAGAGGCTCGCGGTGCTGGAGCAGGAGCGCGCGTCCCGGGTCCGGCTGGAGTACCATCCATGAGGCCTTTCCGGCGGCGCTTCGCCGAGGGGGGCGACATCCGCCGACGAGGAGTCCGCAGCATGCACACGTCCAGACCCCGCCCCGATCGGGCGGCGGCCGGATCGAAGATCGGGCCGAGACGGATTCGGCACACACCCTCCCGGCCCGGCGGTGCGCCGTGACGGCAGTGCCGGGAGCGCGGCTGCAGTCTCTCGACGTGATGCGGGGGGCGACGATCGCCGGCATGCTGCTGGTCAACAACGCCGGCGACTGGGGGAAGACCTTCGCGCCGCTGCTGCACGCGGAGTGGCACGGGTGGACCCCGACCGACCTCGTCTTCCCGTTCTTTCTCTTCGTGCTCGGCGTCGCCATCCCGCTGGCGTTCGCCTCGCGGCTCGAGCGGTCGGGCGGCGATCTCGGCCCCCTGTACCGGCAGATCGCGCGCCGCACGGTGATCCTCTTCGCCCTCGGCCTCTTCCTGATCTGGTTCCCGTTCACGGGCATCGACTGGTCGAGGGTGCGGATTCCGGGCGTCCTGCAGCGGATCGCCGTGGTCTACCTCTTCGCCTCCCTGGCCTACCTCCACCTGAGCACGCGGGGACGCGCCTGGCTGACCGGCGGGCTGCTGCTCGGCTACTGGGCCGCGATGACCCTCGTGCCGGTGCCGGGTTTCGGCGCCGGAGACCTGAGCCCCGAGGGGAACCTGGCGGGCTTCGTGGACCGGGTGATCCTGGGGGCGCACGTCTGGCGCTACGCACCGGGGCCGGCCGACCCGGAGGGGATCCTGAGCACGTTGCCGGCGGTGGCCACCGCGCTGGCCGGGATCTTCACCGGCGAGTGGCTGCGGTCGCAGCGCAGCCGCACCGAGAAGCTCATCGGGCTGTTCGTCGCCGGGAGTCTCAGCGCGGCGGTGGGCGCCGTCTTCGGCTGGTTCTTCCCCGTCAACAAGAACCTCTGGACGAGCAGCTACGTCGTGCTCACCGCCGGCCTGGCCCTGCTGACCCTCGCGGTGACCTTCTACTTCGTCGATCTCCGCGGCCGGGACGGGTGGGCCCGGCCGTTCCTGGTCTTCGGCACCAACGCCATCGCGGCCTACGTCCTGAGCGGCCTCGTCGCCAAGGTGTTGCTCAAGGTCCGCTGGACCGGCGGCGACGGCGCGAGCATCTCGCTTCATTCGTGGCTCTACGGGAGGTTCTTCGCCTCGTGGATGCCGGACTACGTCGCCTCGCTGGCCTGGGCCTCGGTCCACGTGCTGGTGCTGCTGGGGCTGATGTGGGTGCTGTACCGCAGGCGGATCTTCATCAAGATCTGAGCCTGTAGGATCGTGGTGTCGGGCGCCCGTCCGCGGGGGACGGGCCGCAGGAACGGAGGCTCGGGCATGGGAAAGCGGTGGAGAACCCCCGCGTGGATCGCCCTCGGGATCGCGGCCGCTTCGGTCGCGAGCTGCACCGGCACGAGAACCGGCGGGCCGGGCGCCGCCTCGATCGTGGAGGTGGTCGAGCACCAGGGCTCGGAGCTGTTCGCGGTGCCGATGGAGCGCTACCGGGCCCCGGAGGCGCAGCGCCCCATCGGGGTTTTCGACTCGGGCATCGGCGGGCTCACCGTCCTCGAGGAGATCGCGACCATCGACCGCTTCGACAACAGGACCCACGCGCCGGGCGCGGACGGTCGCCCCGACTTCGAGAACGAGTCCTTCATCTACCTCGGCGACCAGGCGAACATGCCCTACGGGAACTACCCGTCGGAGAACAGGGTCGACTTCCTGAAGGAGCTGATCCTCAAGGATGTCGTGTTCCTCCTCGGCGACCGCTACTGGCCGTCGCGGTCCGCCGCGGCCCCGCGCCGGGACAAGCCGCCGGTCAAAGCGATCGTCATCGCCTGCAACACGGCGACGGCCTACGGCCTCGAGGACGTCCACGCCGCCCTCGAGCGGTGGCGGATCCCGATCTTCACCGTGGGCGTCGTCGCGGCGGGCGCCGACGGCGCCGTCGAGGCGCTGCGCGGCGCGAAGACCTCCGGCGCGGTGGCGGTCATGGCGACGATCGGCACCTGCAGGAGCGAGGGGTACGTCCGCGAGATTCGCCGCTCGTCCGAAACGGCGGGGATCGAGGCTCCGCAGGTCATCCAGCAGGGGAGCCTCGGGCTCGCGGGCGCGATCGAGGGCAGCCCGGAGTTCATCGCGCCGGCTCATGCCGCGGACGCCGCGGCGTACCGCGGCCCGGCGGTGGGCAACCCCGAGGCTCCGATCGACCCGTCGCTGGCCGCGGAGTACGCCTTCGACCCGCAGGGCATCCTGGGCGACCGGGACGACCCCACGACCTGGCGCCTGAACTCCATTGACAACTACATCAGCTACGACACCACGAGCCTTGTCGAGGGCCACCGCCGGAGCGGGTCGACCGAGCCCATCAGCACCGTGATTCTCGGCTGCACCCATTTCCCGTTCTACCAGGACGAGATCGAAGCGTCCTTCGAGAGACTCCGCGAGCTGCGCACGGCGGAAGGGGAGGCCCCCTACCGGGACCTCATCGCCGACGACATCGTCTTCATCGACCCCGCCGAGCTGACGGCGGTCCAGCTGTACGAGGCCCTCACCGAACGGGGGCTTCTCCAAACCGGCCTCGGCGCGGCGGGCGTCGCGGACGAGTTCTACATCTCGGTGCCGAACCCGACGTGCCCGGAGGTCGAGCTGCGGCCGGACGGTCTCGGCTTCACGTACGAGTTCAAGTACGGCCGGGTCCCGGGCCGGCTCGACCGGGAGTACGTCCGGCGGGTTCCGATGAGCCGCGACAGCCTGGACGAGGGCGTCACGGAGACCATCCGCACCTCGATGCCGGCCGTCTGGGAGCGTTTGACGTGGTTCAGCAACCACAGCCCGCGCTGCGCGGACCTCCCGCCCGAGGCGCGGATCGGCGCGACGGAGTAGCCCGGGCTACTCCCTCAGCTCGATCGTGAACGGGATGTTCGCCCGGCTCTCCTCGAGGTCGAAGACCAGGCGCCATCGTCCCGGCTGCACCCCTCCCGGCACGCTGAAGACGAGAGGGCCCGAGAACCGCTGGGACGAGCTGATCGGAATCTCGTCATAGCCGACGCTGGTGGCGGAGATCGCGAAGAACCACCGGTCGTCGGGGATCCTGCCGGGCTCGTAGCGGTTGAGGAGGGGCAGGTAGTTGAGCGTCAGCTCGAGCGGGATGCGAAGCACCGCGAGGTTCCTGAAGAACTCGTCCTGGCTGGCGAGCTGCAGCCTTCGGCCGTCCGGGGCGTAGAGCGAGATCTCGCTGCGGCGGACGATGGTCGGCCCGCTGTCGTCCGGGCTCGTCATCTCCACCGCCAGGGTCAGCCACTCCTCGGCCACGCTGCGCTTCCCCTGCCCGTAGGCGACCGTCGCCACCAGCTCGGGGCCCCTGTAGAGCACCGCATTGCGGTGGATGACGAGGATGCCGGGATCGGATGAATCCGGGGCCGGAGAGGTCGCACAGGCGGCGACGAGGAGCAGGCCGAGCAGGAACGTATGTTTCATGATTGTCGGGCTCCTTTGACCCACAATGGCACAGACGGCGGAGATATTCCATCGAGGCGTGCCGTCTGGCGAGGTCAAACCGCGGCGCTGACGCAGTACACTGGGCCGCGTGCAGCCGGCAGGTTGGACGGGGACCCGTGTCCGGGTCCCCGGCCGGCAACGGGCGGCGCGCGCTCCGGAAGACGATCCGGGCGATGGGCGGGAGGGACCACGACGCGATGAGCCTGAGATCGGAGATTTTCGAGCAGCCGGCGGTCCTCGATCGCTTGATCCTGAATCAGCGGGCACGCGCCGGCGAGATGGCCCGCACGATCCTCGAGCGTGAGGTCGCGTCCATCTTCGTCGCCGCCCGCGGCACCTCCGACAACGCCGCCCGGTACGCGAAATACCTGTGGGGCTCGATAAACCGCCTCCCCGTGGCGCTCGCCGCGCCGTCGCTCTTCACCATGTACGGCACGCCTCCGAACCTCGAGCGCTGCCTGGTGGTGGGCATCTCGCAGTCGGGCCAGTCGCCGGACATCGTCGCCGTGCTCGCCGAGGGCCGCCGGCAGGGGGCGCTGACGCTCGCGATCACCAACGACCCGGCCTCGCCGTTGGCGGAGCAGGCCGATCTGGTGCTCGAGACCTGCGCCGGCCCCGAGCTGGCGATCGCCGCGACCAAGACCTACACCAGCCAGCTCTTCGCCATCGCTCTCCTCTCGGCCGCGATGACGGGCGACCCGGAGCTCTTCGCGGCCCTCGAACGGGTGCCGCGCCTGGTGGAGGAGACCCTGGCTCTCGACGGCGCCATCGAGGGGGCGGCCCAGCGCTACCGGTTCATGAGCCAGTGCGCGGTCATCGGACGCGGCTACAACTACGCGACCGCCTTCGAGTGGGCGCTGAAGCTCAAGGAGCTGACCTACGTGGTCGCCCAGCCCTACTCGTCGGCGGACTTCAAGCACGGCCCCATCGCCATCGTCTCCCACGGCTTCCCCATCCTCGCCGTGGTCCCCCGGGGGGCGGTCTTCGAGGATGCCCGCGGCCTGCTCGCGAAGCTCGCCGCGGACCACGGCGCGGAGCTCGTGGTCGTGTCGAACGACGAGAGCGCGCTCGCGCTGGCCACGACCCCGATGCAGCTGCCGACCGACCTGCCCGAGTGGGTGAGCCCGATCGTCGGCATCGTGCCGGCGCAGCTGTTCTGCTACCACCTCACACGGGCCAGGGGCTACGATACGGAGACGCCGCGGGGCCTGCTCAAGGTCACCCGCACCTGGTAGGCGGCGGCCCGGTGGGGGAGGACGGCGTTGGCGCTAACATAACCTGAGAGCGGACCGTTCAAACCCAAGCCCGAGCCCGTTACCGTTACCGTTACCGAAGAGTCGGCTGCTTCTCAGAGACCGACCTTCCCAACGACGTCAGCATGGCGACTATGCGAAGGAGCTGGTCTCGCCCGCGAGCCAGGAGGTCATCGTCCCGTACCAGGTCGAGTCGCTGAGAGACCAGCAAGTGTGACGCACATTCGACCGCTGACCGTCGTGCGATTCGGTAGAAGCGCACCTTCTCGGCCGGAGAGTACTCTCCCACACCCTCCGCGATGTTGGCCGCGATTGAGTTTGCAGCTCGGAGGAGCTGGTCCTTCAGGTACCTACGCCCCCTCGGCAGCTTGTGGGCAACTTCATCCGCCGATACGACGAAGTCGAGCGCAACCTGGTACACGTCGAGCTTCTCGAAGTCGAAGAACATGACAGTCTCCCTCTCCGGATGTGTATAGTAATCGGTAACGGCAACGGTAACGGGCTCGGGCTCGGGACGGACAAAAGAGCACCAGCTGGGTTTGGCCGCACCTGCCGATCGCTCGCCAACACGCCTAAGTTAGAGCCGATGGGGAGGACGGCCGGCAATGATCGAGACGAAGCGCCTGCTCGGACGGGTCGAGGTGCTCGAGGTACGGGGCGGGCTGCCCGCCGGCATCGAGGGGCTCGCCTACGACTCGCGGGAGGTGGGGCCGGGCACCTGCTTCGTCGCGTTGCGGGGAACGAAGACGGACGGACACCGGTACCTCGATGCCGCCGCCTCCGCAGGGGCCGCGCTGGCGGTGGTCGAGGAGCTCCCGCCGTCGTCGCCGCTGCCCTGCGTGCGCGTGCGCGACACCCTGGCGACGATGCCCCTGCTGGCGGCGGAGTACTTCGGCCATCCGGCCCGCGGGATGACCCTGGCGGGCTTCACCGGCACCAACGGCAAGACCACCTCGACCTACCTCCTGGAGGCCCTGTGGACGGCGGCCGGGGTGCCTTCGGCGGTGATCGGGACGATCCAGTACCGGTGGCCGGGCCGGGCGCTGAAGGCGCGCAACACGACCCCGTTGGCCCTCGATCTGCACCGCCTCCTGCACGACATCCGGGAGGCCGGCGTGCGCCACGTCGCGATGGAGGTCTCCTCGCACGCCCTGCGGCTGCACCGGGTGGACGGGCTGCGGTTCGCGGCGGCGGCCTTCACGAACCTCTCGCCCGAGCACCTCGACTTCCACCGCGACCTCGAGGACTACGGCGAGGCCAAGGCGGTGCTCTTCGAGAGCCACCTCGAGGACCGTGGGATCGGGGTCATCAACACCGACGACGCGCACGGGCGGACGCTCTACGCGCGGCTGCCGGGGGGGCGCCGCCTGTCATTCGGTCTCGAGCCGGGGGTCGACATCACCGCCGAGGACGTGCGGTTTTCCCAGTCCGGGACCGCCTTCGTCCTGAGGACGCCGGCCTTCAGCCGCAGGCTCCGGTCGCCCCTGGTCGGCGAGCACAACCTCCGCAACATGCTCGGCACCGCTGGAATGGCCCTCGCGCTCGGCCTCGCCGAGGCGGCCGTCGTCGCCGGCCTCGAGGCGGGCCCCATCGTCCCGGGGAGGCTCGAGCCGATCGAGAACTCGCTCGGCGCGCGGATCCTCGTCGACTTCGCCCACACTCCGGACGGCCTGTACCAGGTGCTCAAGAGCCTGGCCGCGCTGCCGCACCGCAGGATCATCACGGTCTTCGGCTGCGGCGGGGACCGCGACCGCTCGAAGCGGCCGGTCATGGGCGCGATCGCCCAGCAGTTCAGCGACCTCGCCATCCTGACCTCGGACAACCCCCGCACCGAGGACCCGAGGCGGATCCTCGAGGAGGTTGCGGCGGGCATGCGCCCCGACGGGGGCGCGCACGAGATCGTGCCCGACCGCCGAACGGCGATCGCCCGCGCGCTCGAGCTCGTCGCGGAGGGGGACATCCTCCTCGTCGCGGGCAAGGGGCACGAGACGATGCAGATCCTCGGCACCGAGCTCCACCACTTCGACGACCGCTCCGTGGTGCGCGAGATCCTCGCCGGGGCGGGTGCGAGTTCGCCACCGCGCGAGGTGCCGCCCTGAGCCGGCTCACCCTCAGCCGGGCGGCCCTCGCCGCCAACCTCGCCCTCGCCCGCGAGTGGGCGCCGGACGGCGCCCGCGTCCGGGCGATGGTCAAGGCGGATGCCTACGGCCACGGGGTCGGTGCGCTGGCCGAGGTCTTGGCCGAGCACGCCGACGAGCTGGGGGTCGCGACCCTGGACGAGGGGCTGGCGCTCCGCTCGCGCCTGCCGCGCGAGCTCCCGGTCTTTCTGGTGAGCCGGGCCAAGGACTGGGAGAGCCGGGATTTTCTCGCCGCCGTGCACGAGGCGCGCTTCGTGCCCGCCGTGAGCTCGCTCGACGAGCTGCGCCTGCTCGCGGACCGCGTGGGACGGGACGGCCCCCTCGAGATCGAGCTCAAGCTCGACACCGGGATGGGGCGGTTGGGGATCCGTGAGAGCACGCTCCCCGGGGTCGTCTCGACCCTCCAAGAGTCCGGCTCGCTCCGGGTCGTGGGCCTGATGACCCACTTCGCCGCCTCCGACGAGGAGGACCTCGCCCCGACCCGCGCGCAGGAGGTGCGGTTTTCCAGGATGCTCTCCCTTCTGGGGCAGAACCTGGTGTCCGGCGCGCGGGTCCACTCGTGCAACAGCGGCGCCCTGATGCAGCGCGCGCTGGGCCACTCCGACATCGCCCGGGGCACCGCCGTGGTGCGGCCCGGGGTGATGCTCTACGGCGCCGCCCCGTCGCGGTGGCTGCACGAGTCCGCGGCCGGGGCGCGGCTGGCGGAGGTCGGGCGCTGGACGACCCGCGTCATCGAGGTCAAGGACATGGACCCCGGCGACGCCGTGGGCTACGGGGGAACCTGGGTGGTGAAGGGGGAGAGGCCCGTCAGGGTCGCGGTGCTGGCGGTCGGCTACGCCGACGGCTACCGCCGGCTGCTCGGCAACCGCGGCCGGGTGCTGATCCGGGGCGGCTCCTTCCCGGTCATCGGCCGGGTGAGCATGGACCTGGTGTCGGTCCTCGTCGAGCCCCGCATCGAAGTCGGCGACGAGGCGGTGCTCCTCGGCTCCCAGGTGGGGGAGCTGGGCTCCGGCTCGATCCCGGCGTGGGAGCTCGCCGAGCTCTGCGGCACCATCCCCTACGAGATCTGGACCTCCATCGGCCCGCGGGTGGAGAGGGTTGTTGCAGCGGACGAACGTTAAACGTTGGAACGTTGCACGTTAGAACGTTGGGCTCATCCGAAAGTGCATGAGATGAAGGGGTCGGACACGACCCGTGCCCGTGCCCGTCTCCGTCTCCGTGCCCGAATTCAGCTTCAGTGACAGCGGCAGATGGCAGTGGCAGCTCCAGGGGCAGTGGGCAGCGACCGG